>CALRZT010000008.1:0-32532 GCA_943372725.1 Pseudoxanthobacter soli DSM 19599 | reverse complement strand
CCGTCGGACCCAATCCCGTCGCCGCGCAAGCCGCGGCCGAGCATTCCGATTGCCGCGCCAGCGGCGCAGGAGGAAACCATGCGCGTCACCCAGGGCTGCTTCTCGTTCCTGCCCGACCTCACCGACGACCAGATCCGCGCCCAGGTGCAGTACTGCCTGGACAAGGGCTGGGCGGTGAACCTCGAGTTCACCGACGACCCCCACCCCCGCAACACCTACTGGGAGATGTGGGGCCTGCCGATGTTCGATCTCCGCGACGCCGCCGGCGTCATGAAGGAGCTCGCCGACTGCCGCCGCATCCACGGCGACAAGTACATCCGCATGTCCGCCTTCGACGCCACCCACACGTGGGAGTCGCTGCGCATCTCCTTCATCGTCAACCGCCCGGCCGACGAGCCCGGCTTCGACCTGATCCGCCAGGAGCGCGAGGGGCGCAAGATCGCCTACACGACACGCTCCTATGCGGCGAACCAGCCCGAAGGCCGCCGCTACGGCGGCTGACACAGTCCGTGGAGCGCTCCGCGTCTGGCGTGACGCGGGCCTCCCCTTGCGGCGGCTTCCGGACCCGCTCGCTCCCTCGGTCCGGCACCCTCTCGCCGGACCACCCGGAAGCCGCCGCTTTTTGTTTCGATGCGCCGACGCGCCTGACCCGAGACGCGCGCGTGACCCGACCGCTGACGCGTCCTCCCCCTGCCAGGGGGGAGGACAGCCGGCGCAGCCGGCAGGTGGGGGCCTGTCAATCAGGGGCGCTAAATCGGCCGTCTCACTCGGGATTGACGGGCCCCACCCTGGCCGCTGCGCGGCCTGTCCCTCCCCCTGGCAGGGGAGGGATGCGTAGAACGGAGCCGCCCCCATGAACACCGTCACCCCCACCGAAGCCGCCGCCGAGGCCCCTGCCCCGTTCGATCCGACCGTCCGCGTCGACCTCCTCGCCGAGCGTGCCGAAGCCGGCATCGATGCGATCCTCGACAAGCTCGACCGCGACCTCATCGGGCTCAAACCCGTGAAGACGCGCATCCGCGAGATCGCCGCGCTGCTCCTGATCGAGCGCGTCCGCCGCCGCCTCGGGCTCGCGGCGGAGGCGCCGACGCTGCACATGTCGTTCACCGGCAACCCCGGCACCGGCAAGACCACCGTCGCGATGCGGATGGCGGAGATCCTGCACGGCCTCGGCTTCATCCGCCGCGGCCACCTCGTCTCGGTCACGCGCGACGACCTCGTCGGCCAGTACATCGGCCACACTGCGCCGAAGACCAAGGAGATTCTCAAGAAGGCGATGGGCGGCGTGCTCTTCATCGACGAGGCCTACTACCTCTACCGCCAGGAGAACGAGCGCGACTACGGCCAGGAGGCGATCGAGATCCTGCTGCAGGTGATGGAAAACCAGCGCGAGGACCTCGTCGTCATCCTCGCCGGCTACGGCGACCGGATGGACAAGTTCTTCTCCTCCAACCCCGGCTTCCGCTCGCGCATCGCCCACCACATCGACTTCCCCGACTATGGCGACGGCGAACTCGTCTCGATCGGCGAGAAGCTGTTGTCCGACCAGAACTACCGGCTGAGCCCCGATGCCAGGACGGCGTTCGAATCCTATGTCGTCGCCCGCCGCCGGCAGCCGCACTTCTCCAACGCCCGCTCGATCCGCAACGCCCTTGACCGCGCCCGCCTCCGGCAGGCGAACCGGCTGGTGGCGCGGGCGGCCGAGCCCTTGACGGCCGGCGACATCATGACCATCGAAGCGGAGGACATCCTGTCGAGCCGGGTGTTCAAGGCCGCCTCCGAGGCCCGTGCGTGAGGAACACCCGATGAGCCAGCAGCCCCTCGTCATCGCCCCGTCGATCCTGTCGGCGGACTTCGCCCGCCTCGGCGAGGAGGTGCGCGCCATCGACGCCGCCGGCGCCGACTGGATCCACGTCGACGTCATGGACGGCCATTTCGTGCCGAACATCACCATCGGCCCGGACGTGGTGAAGGCGCTGCGTCCGCACACGACGAAACCCTTCGACGTCCACCTGATGATCGCCCCCGTCGACCCCTACCTGGAGGCCTTCGCCAAGGCGGGGGCCGACCACATCATCGCCCACGTCGAATCCTCGCCCCACATCGACCGGACCCTGCAGGAGATCCGCCGTCTCGGCTGCAAGGCTGGCGTCACCCTCTGCCCGGGCACGCCCGAGAGCACGATCGAGTACGTGCTCGACAAGGTCGACCTGGTGCTGGTGATGACGGTGAACCCGGGCTTCGGCGGCCAGTCGTTCCTGCACTCGCAGTTGCCGAAGATCCGCCGCATCCGCCAGATGATCGGCGACCGGCCGATCCGCATCGAGATCGACGGCGGCGTCAATCCGGAAACGGCGCGCCTCTGCGCGGAGGCTGGCGCCGACAGCCTCGTCGCCGGCTCCGCCGTCTTCAAGGGCGGCACGCCGGAGGCCTACGCCGCCAACATCGCCGCAATCCGCGCCGGCGGCGAAGCGGCGATGAAGAAGGCGGCGTGAGCGGAACGCGGCGGCCGGTCCACCGGGCGGGTCGCCCTCTTCCATTGTGATCCAGGCGCGCGGCCTTGCCGGTACCACCGCGCCATGGCAACCATTGGCTGGCGCAAGTTGACGCCTGCCAGCGGAAGTATCTCACATGAGCGTGCCGCACCGCTGTCCCCCCGCGTCGGGACGTTCGCAGTGGTTTCGCCGATGCCCGATCATCGTTGGGCTTCTGGCCGCGCTGGTGTCGGCCGCCACTCCCGTGGCGGCCGAGCGCATCAGTGCACCGACATTTGAGCTGAAGGGAAAATCCAGGACCGGCGGCGATCCTCGTCGAACGTCGGACCCTACTCCGCTTGTCGGCGGGGTGACGAGCCCGAACGCGACAGTCGAATTCGAGCAACTCATCGCGGACACGTCCGAGATCGCGGCCAGCGGTTCGACCAGGGCCGATACCAAAGGGCGCTACACGCTGCAGCTCCCGGCGCTGCTGTACCGGAAGAACCAGATCCGCCGGGAAAACAGGTTTCTCATGACCGCGCGTCTCGGCACGGCCGAGAGCTCGATCATCTTTGCGATCATTTTCGACGACACGACGCCGCTGGTCGCACCGGCCCTTGCCTTCGGTCCGCGCATGGAGCAGCCCGCGCCTGTCGCTGCCACTACCCGTGCGCTCGAGGCCATCCTTTCGGTGGACAGGAACGGCGAGGAAGACGGCGATCCCTCCCTGTTCCGGAACGACGGCCTACGCACGGACTATGATTCGCTCGAATTTCAGAACGCCACCGACTTCCGGATCCTGCTGCCCGAGAACACGACTCACACCTACCGTGTCGCGATGGTCGACGGCGCTGGGAACGTCGGGCCGATGTCCGAGCCGGTAACGATCACGCAGAAGATCGACCGCAACGCCATCGACGTTATCGACCTGCCGAACTTGCGGCCGGCGGACGGCTTCGCCATCCGCAACCGGCCGAACTGGGAACAGCACGGGCTCGGGCGGACGACCAGCACCGCGGGGGACTTCAACGGCGACGGCTACGACGACGTTCTGATGGGCGCGCCGTTCGGGGCCTGGCCGGATCGACGCAGGCCCGGCTATGCGGTGGTCGTGTACGGAGGGCCGAGCCGCAAGATTCCGGATGTCGTCGACGCGTCGCGGCTCGACGGCACAGACGGCTTCCGTCTCGTCGGCCACCGCGGCGGTCTACTCCTCGGCGACAGCGTCTCCGGCGGCGGAGACGTCAACGGCGACGGGCGCGACGACATCTTGCTGAGCTCGCAGATCGGCAGCTGGGTGGTCTTCGGCCGGGACGACATGCCGAAGACCGTCATCCTTGACCCGAACGTGCCGAAGCCGCGCGAGGCGGTGCTGATCTCGGCCAATGGCCGGGCAGCGATCCTGGGTGACGTCAACGGCGACGGCGTCGACGACATCGCCGCGACGTCGACCGAGGACTACCAGGGCGTCGCGGTCCATGTCGTCTTCGGGCGCAAGGACGGCGACTTTCCGCCGGTGATAGCAGTCGACGGCCTGGACCAGGACGACGGCTATGTGCTGCTGCAAGCGCAGGGCGCGCCGATCGAGTGGGTCACCGGCGCAGGCGACCTCAACCGCGACGGCCTTGCCGACATCCTGGTCGGCGCGCCGCGAGCAAACCACGGCGACGTGGTGAATGCCGGTGCCGTCTACGTCGTCTTCGGCTCGAAGAAGCCCGTGCCTTTCCGTCGCAGGCTTGCAGAGCTAGACGGCCGCGACGGCTTCGTCATCCCCGGTGTGCTGCGCAACGACAATCTCGGCACCGCGCAGACGGCCGGCGCCGCAGGCGACGTCAACGGCGATCGCATCGATGACATCGTGCTCACGGCTCGGCAAGGCGACGCGCCCACTGAGCAATCCTACTTTGCACGCGCCGGCTTCGTCGTCTTCGGCAAGGCGACGGGTGGCTTCCCCGCCTCGTTCGACCTCACCAGCCTCAACGGCCGCAACGGCTTCCGCACGAAGACCTCGGCGGTCTGGTCCGCGGGCGTCGGCGACGTCAATGGCGACGGCATCGGCGACGTGATGTTCGGTGGCGAGGAGGAACCGCTGAGCGGCTACCTGCTGCTCGGCCAGAAGAAATTCCCCGGGCTCGTCGAGTTCGATCGCACGAAGTCGGTGCGCGCCGTCCGCCTCAAAGGAATAGACGGACGCGGACGGGTGGCGGGCGTCGGCGACGTGAACGCCGACGGCCGCGACGATTTCGTGCTGAGCACGGAGGACCTGACCTCGAAGACGGGCTCGGGCGGCGGCTATGTGGTGTTCGGGCAGCCGTGGAAATAGCCGCGGAGTGGAGCACACTAGAAACTTGCCGCCGCCCTACTCCAGCACCCGGTTCTCCCGCGTCGGGAAGGCGATAAAGCGGATGATCGACCAGCGGCCGTCCGGCTGGCGTCGGAAGACGTCCAGGCCCTCGTCTGAGGTCGTGTCCGTCTCGCCGCCCGACGCGGCGGTGAGCGTCCAGGTGAGGCGCACCACCGCGAGGTCGCCATCGACGATGATCTCGTGGATGGCCGGTTCGGCGTAGGTGAGACGCAGCCCCGGCTTGGCGAACACCACCCGAAAGTTGCCGCACATCCGCTCGTAGGACGCGTCGACGAGGCCCGGCAGCGAATAGACGAGCTCCGGCGCGAACAGGTCGCAGGCGCCCGCCACGTCGCGGGCGTTGAAGGCCGCCGTCCAGCGCTGCAGCCGCTCAGTGATCGCCTGTTCGTCGGCCGCCGTGTCGGCGGCCCGGGCGCCGCCGGCGGTCATCACGCCTGCAAGGGCGACAAGGGCAGCGATGCCGGCCAGCCGCATAGTTCCCGCACCCATCTCGACCTCGCTTCCGTTCCATTGCGAACGCCAAGGCAGGACGCCCGCCCGCGCGAGCGCACGCCCTTGCCGCGCGCCCCGATCAGCACTCGCGCGACGGAAATGCCGGCGCGTCCCGGCCGCCCTGCAAGCACGCCCCTCCCTTAGTCGAGGTTCATGCAGTTGGCGTAATAGGTGACGGTGGCGGCCCAGTCGGAGAAGACACCGCGCACGCCGACGTCCTTCGCCAGCACGTCGAGCAGCACGTAGGTGTCGCCGCTGCCCTTGGTTGCATCCTTGACGCTCTGGAAGTAGTAGCCGCCGCCGTCGACCAGCGTGCCGGAGCGCTCGAGCGTCCAGGTGATGATGTCGAGGCCGGCGTCCTTGGCAGCCTTGGCGTAGGCGGACGGGATGATCTTGCCCTGGGGGTCGAGCGTCACCAGCACGTGCGTCGGCGGAGCAATGATCTCGACGCCCTGGGCGACGAGCTCCTGCATCGTCGGCTTCCAGCTTTCCGGCTTCATCGCGTCGAAGCCCGCGAGCGTTTCGTCGCGGTCGTCGAGGAACACCGCCTGCGCGCCGAACGCCGGCTCGGCCTTCAGCCAGTAGAGCACGTCGCGCAGCTGGAACGACTGGGCGAAGACGTCCGCCGGGTCGATGCCGGCAGCCTTGTACTCGTCGATCAGCTGCTGGGCGTAGGCGTCCTGGGTGTAGTCTCCGTCGAACGGCATCGGCACGCTCGGTGCCTTGAGTTCGGGCGTGAACTGCACGCCGAGGTCCTTGAAAAGCGCGATGGTCTCGGCGTGCGTCATCAGCGTGCCGGTCGAGGCGTAGAGGTCGGTGCGCCAGCCGGCGGTGCCCTTCATGTAGTCGGCGACGGTCGTGGCATTGGCGTTGGCGCCGTCCATCTTGCCGCGCAGCGACCGGAACTCGGCTAGCGTCAGGTCGCTGGCGCAGCACTGCGCCTCGGCCTTCTTGCCGGTGGCCGGGTCGGCCGGCGTGAACGGCTTGTTGCACTTCGCGGCGAGCTCCGGCCGCGCCAGGATGTCGGTGGAGGTGTGCAGGTCGCACTGCGAATGGCGGCAGACGAGCTGACGGTCCTTGGTGAAGGTGACGTCGCACTCGAGGATGCCTGCGCCCATGCGCGCGGCGGCGAGATAGCCCTCGCGGGTGTGCTCGGGGAACTGCAGCGGCGCGCCGCGGTGGCCGATCGAGAAGCTCGACGGTGTGAACGGCCCGGTCGCACAGGCGGCGAGCGCTTGCTTGAGCTCGCCGTCCGCCATCTGGTCGACGAGATAGAACGGCCGTGGCCCAAGCTGCGCGGTGTCCACGTCCTGCGCTCTCACCGCGGCGGCAGTGCCAGCAACAAGCGTCGCCGCCAGGCAGGCGGCCAACCAGGCTCTCGAATCCATCGGGTTCATGTCGATGCCTCTCGCGCGATCGGCGCCGCGGGCGGGCACCGTCCGGCGAGTGAAGCAGCTGCAGGCGAAGCTGCGATGTCGTCGTAGGGAGAAGGCCGAAGGCCGCCACGGTGCGGGCGTCTTGCGCAACACCTGCCGCGGTCGTCTACTCCCGCCGGCTAGCGCGTTAGCCGTTCATGTCGGTCGCGGTATCGGGTAGCTTCATCGGCGTCGAAGATCCAGCCGCGGCAGTTCGAGAGCCTGCCGCGCATCATGCTGAGGTCGTCGGTGCCGTAGGCGTGCAGGTGGTAGCGCCCGTCCTTCAGGGTCAGGATGGCCTCGCTCTTGTGCGCGCCGAGCACCGGAAACGGCTTGGCATCCGGAGGATGCGTCTCCAGCAGCTTGAACACCCGGGTGTCGCCCTCTTGCGACACCTGTTCGCCGTAGATGCGGTTGTTGGCGGCGAAGGTGTTGAGAGCGCTGTCAAACAAGCCGGCGTCGGCGATGGTGATCTGCTCGCCGTCCACGTCGACGATGATGATCTCCCCTCCGGCATCGTAGAGCGGCTTGTCCGGGTCCTTGCACTCCGAGAACTGCAGCGTGTTCGTCATCCTGATCGGGAAGCGGTCCATGGTGCCCTCGATGGGGTGAGTGCGGAGGTCCGCGGCTGATGGAGTTGCAGCCCGGTCCAGCTAGAGCGCGGCCGCCGGCCCGCGCTTGGCGGTGGCGATCTTGTCGACGAGGTCGAGACCGAGGCGGATCCCCTCGACGGCATCCATCCGCCAGTGCACGCCGAGATAGACCCGGCTCACCGCGTTCTCGTGGACTGCTTGGGCAAGCGTCAGCGTGCGCCGGTGCAGCGGGCGGATCGAGCCGTCCGGATCGCACTGTTTGCCGTCGTACTCGTCCGAGACGACCTCGAAGGTGAACTTCTCGACCGACGCAATGCCGAAGTTTTCGAGCAGACGGCGCGCCACCTCGAAGGTGACGGTGCCGAAGGTCGCGTGGCCGGACGGATAGGCCGGGAACGGCGGCGTACGGTTCTCGAGGCCCTTGCCGGAGGTGCCGGATTTCGTGTTCGTCTGCGGCGCCCCGAGCGGCGCCCAGTGGGCGTCGCCGGTGGCGAGCGTTGCAGAATCCGGCCTCTTTGCGAGCCAGGCGTAGATCGGCCCCTGATGCACCGTGCTTGTCGGAAGGGTGCCGCCGGGGAAGGTCGGGGCCGACGGGCGCGACTTTGCATCCTTGCCCACGCGACGGTCGGATCCGAAGCCGAGATCGGCCTCGCGCACCCCGGTGACAGGGCGGGCGACGTGGAACTTGTACTTCTCCTCCCAAGCGGCGATGCCGGCATCCGCCATCGCGAGGTTCGCCACCGCGAACAGGACGGCGTTCTGGGCGGTCGACAGGTGCGCCGTCCCGGAGATGGCGGCGAGACACTGATTGTAGAGCCGCGGCGGCACGCCGAGGTTGCGCACGCCGTCATAGCCCCAGAACACGCCGATGAGCGTCTGCTCGGGCGTGCGCTTGAGACCGGCCGTGCCGAACGCGGCACCGAAGTCGCGGACTTCCGCGAGTTCGGCCGGCCAGCCGTCCGCATTCATGTAGTCGCCGATGGCGTCCCGCCCGAGCGGCGGCACGAAGCCGTCACGGATTGCGGCGGGGGCGTAGCCGCCGAACGGTGTCACCTCGCCCCACGTCACGCCGAGGATTCCCTGGGCGGGTGCGTAAGGATCGGGCTTGAAGGCGCCGCGGACCGGCATCGGGCGGTAGAGGCGTTCGCCGCGGTGCGAGCCGTCCTCCGCCCGATCATCGACGTGCAGGCGCCCGACGCGGGCGCCGAAGGTCAAGCCGTCGTTGATCGCGGCCGCCGGCGCCGGGGCGTCCGCAGGGGCGGAATCGAGCAGCAGCAGCCGGAATTCGTTAAGCTTCTGGTCGGCGATCGTCCCGCCGAAAAGCAACTGGATGGCCGTCGCGGCCGCCCCGGCGACGGCGGCGGCCGCCGACGCACCAGCGGGCGGCGCCGGAAGGCCGGTGAGGTACGGCGGGAGGAACGGCCCGCCGACCGAGATCGGCGAGACGGCGTTCAGCGCGTCGTACATGGCGAGGTAGATGATGGCGAGCGCCCTCGACGTGCGCGTCGGGCCGCCCTGCATCGGCTCGATCTTCTGCCGATCCATTGGCGTCCCGGCTTCGTCGTCACCGCGATCGTCGTCGAAGGTGTAGTCGCGCCGATGCGCCTCGAGCGCCACGTCACTCCAGAAAAGGATCGGATCCATTGCCATGCCCCCACGACCTGTGCGTGCATGATGCAACCAGGAATAAAATTTACAAGGGAAATTTTCTCACGATACTTCTCAAAGTTGTGATCGCCAGAAGAGAAGGTCCGGGGGTCGCGAGGGGGCGAACCTCTGCAGCCCGCAGGCGCGCGCGCCTGCGGGCGCGTCGGCGCTCCAGCATTCGCCGGACGCGCCGTGGTCATCAGGAATGTCGCTTCGGGCCATCAGCACTCGTCATTTCCGCCCCTCAGCGCAGCGCCCTAGGTTTCCGTCCGCAAAGCCCGGCGGACAGAAGGAGACAGCCGTGGTCGCAGAGACGATGTCCCTCACCGCGGCCGGCGCCAGTCCGCAGCCGGCGATCCTGCACCGCTCCGCTCTCAGCGGCCGGCGCCCCGGCGTCGTCATCGGGCCCGGCGGGCTGCAGAAGGGCGATCCGGCCGGGCTCTCGTGGCTCGGCGAGCGGCTGGCGGCGGCCGGCTACAACGCGCTGGCGATCAGCTGGCGGGCGACCTTCGCGATCGACGATCCGGCCGACTACGCTCTCGGCCTCGAACGGCTCCTGGCCGTGACCGACACCGATCCGGCACGCGTCTTCCTCGTCGGTCACTCGCGGGGCGGCATGGGGGCGCTCCGGACAGCCGGGCTCGACCCGCGCTTCGCCGGTGTCGTCGCCTGGGGCGCGCCGAGCACGTTCAGGCGCGAGGTCGAGGGCGTCGAGGGATACGCGGCGGGCCGCTATGCCCGGCTCTGCCAGTGGGTCGGCGGCACGCCGGCGGAGGTGCCGGAGCGCTACGAGACGGTGCAGGCGATCAGCTATGCCGATCGCATCCGGCAGCCCGTCTACCTGCTGCACGGCGCCGCCGACCTGCACGCCCCGCCGGAGGCCTCAAAGGCGATGGCGGCGGCGCTCGCGGCCGCCGGCAACGCCGACGTGACCCTCGAGGTGCTGCCCGAGTACGGCCACTACTGGGAGCGCCACTTCAAGCCGCACGACTTCGACGGCATCGCCGCCAGGACGATCGCATGGCTGGATGCTCGCAGCGGGGGGGGGGTGAGGGCGCAGCGCTGAGCTCTCGGCTTCGGTGGCGGCTGCAGAGTGCTGCTGCCCCCTCCCCCTCATGGCCCGGCTTGACCGGGCCATCCATCCACCCAAAGACGGCGGACGTCTTCACTCGCGATGGATCGCCCGGTCAAGCCGGGCGATGACGGTTCGAGGGAGTACAGCGCGGGATTGGATGTGCAGCAGGCCTGACTTCAGTCGAAATGCCGAACCTCAAGCCGCCATCCGCTCCTCTTGGCGCCCGCCCGTCTCGGCGGCTTCAGCCGCCACCAGCGTCCTGTCCGGCACGAATTCCTCCGGAATGCCGCAGAGCCCGCGTGCGGCGAGCCAGCGGCCAAAACCCGGCGCGGCGGTCGCGACCGCGAACACCGGCGCGCCGATCAGGCCGGCGAGCATCGGCGCCGCCCACGGCAGCGCCCCCGGCATCATCACCGCGAGCAGCACCGCGACGCCGACGCCGAAGACGACCTGCGGCCACAGACCCTTGAAGGCGTGCGCCCAGGTGAGGCGGTAGCCGTCGCGCTTCTGGCCCTCCCAGCCGACGCGGCGGCCGAAGACGAGGCCGATCATGAAGATCGTGTCGGCGAGCGCCACCGCCGGCGCCATCAGGGTCGAGGCGACGACCTCGATCAGGCCGCCGGCGACGAGGCGCGCACCGCCGCCGTAGCGCCGCCGCTCCGAGCCGCGCACGAGGATGTCGGCGAGGCCGGCGAGCTTCGGCATCAGGCTCATGGTGAAGATGACGAAGAAGAAGAAGATGCCGAACGCCGCGGGAAACGGCTCGCTCGCCGGCGCCTCGAACACCTTGAGCGCGCTCGCCGCGATGAACACCACCCAGCCGGCGGCGCCGAAATACATCAGGATCGCGAGCAGCACCTGCAGCCGGCTGACGGCCTTGAGGCCGGGCATGCCGATCAGCTTGAAGTACTGCATGTTACCCTGGCACCAGCGCAGGTCGCGCTTGAGGAAATCCGGCAGCGCCGGCGGGTTCTCCTCGAAGCTACCGCCCTCGCGGGCGATCACGCGCACCTCGTAGCCGGCGCGGCGCATCATCGCCGCCTCGATCTGGTCGTGTGACAGCACCGGCCCGCCGAGCGGCGGCCGCCCCGGCAGGGCCGGCAGGCGGCAGTGCTCGCGGAAGGCGTCCATGCGGATCGCCGCGTTGTGGCCCCAGTAGGGGCCGCAGTCGGCGTGCCACCAGGCGCTGCCGGTGGTGTAGCTGCGCATGCCGTGGCGCATGCCGAACTGGAAGATGCGGGCAAAGCCGCTCTCGGCCGGACGGCCAACGACGAGGCTCTGCAGGATGCCGAGGCGCGGCGTCGCCTGCATGACGCGGACGAGCTCGAGAATGGCGTCGGCCGACATCAGGCTGTCGGCGTCGAGCGTGATCATGAACTCGAACTCGTCACCGGCGCGGTCGACGAACTCGCGGATGTTGCCGGCCTTGAAGCCGGCGTTGTCGGTGCGGCGGCGGTAGCGGACGGAGCCGGCATGACGGGAGCCGGCGGACAGCCGCGACGCGGCGGCCTCCTCGGCGGCGATGATCTCGGGCCTCGAGGAATCAGAGAGGATCACGACGACGAAGCGCTCGCCCCACGGCGTCGCGTCGAGGGCCTCGCGCATGACGGAGAGCCGGGCGAAGACGGCGTCGGGGTCCTCGTTGCGGATACAGAGCGCCAGCGCGACCTTGGCGGTGATCGGATCGTCCGGGTGCGCCCGCGACAGGAACGGTGCCACCACCGCCATCGGGTCGCGCGTGCCGTGCAGGATCGCAAAGCCGATGACGGCGTTCCAGAAGCCGATCACCGTCCACGGCGTCGACAGCAGGAAGGTGACGAGCAGCACGGCGTCGAGGACGGACCAGCCGCCGTGGCCGAGCAGCACCGACAGGCCGGCGGTGAGGGCCGCGAGCGTGGCGAGCACCATCGTCGCCATGACGAGCCGGCGGCGGGCGACCACCGCCCGGGGCTGCAGATCGGCGGGCGTCCACGCCGGGTCGGCGGGAACCATCGACAGCGCGGACCCCGAGCCGTCGGGGGACGGGCCGGGCGGGGCGTCGTGGCGCTGCGGGCGCGACGGCCTATAACCGGGAGCGGTCGACATCTCGGGGGTTATCGTCCTGTCGGTGATATTCGACTTGGGATCGAACGCGAGGACCATGATGGGCGAACACTCCGCGACGCAAGAGGCCGATATGCGGGCGGTCGGCGGACCGCCCCGGCGAGCGCTCGCCCGCGCCCTCTGGTACGTCGCGCCCGGCCGGGTGGACCTGTGGGAGGAGTCCGTCGCCCCCCTCGCACCCGGCGAGGCGCGGGTGCGGACGCTGTTCAGCGGCGTCAGCCGCGGCACCGAGCGGCTGGTTCTGTCGGGCCGCGTGCCGGCCTCGGAACACGTGCGGATGCGGGCGCCGGCGCAGCAGGGCGCCTTCCCGTTTCCGGTGAAGTATGGCTATGCCGCCGTCGGCACGGTGGAGGACGGGCCGGAGGATCTCGCCGGCCGCACGGTGTTCGCACTGGTTCCTCACGCAGACGTGTTCACCGCCCCGGCGACGATGCTGGTGCCGGTGCCCGGCGGCATTCCGCCGCGCCGGGCCGTGCTCGCCGCCAACATGGAGACGGCGCTGAACGCGGTGTGGGACGGGGGCGTCGGCCCCGGCGACCGCGTCGCGGTGGTGGGCGCCGGCCTCGTCGGCTGCCTCGTCGCGAGCCTGGCGGCGCGGATCGCCGGCACCGAGGTGACGCTGGTCGACGTGTTGCCGGGGCGCGCCGCCGTCGCCGAGGCGCTCGGCTGCCGCTTCGCCACGCCCGAGGACTGCCCCGGCGATTGCGACATCGTCTTCCACGCCTCGGCGTCGGCGCCGGGCCTCGCCACCGCCATCGCCGCCGCCGGCACGGAAGCCGCGATCGTCGAGATGTCGTGGTACGGAGAGGGCACCGTGGCGGCCCCCCTCGGCGGTGCCTTCCATTCGCAGCGGCTGCGCCTCGTCGGGTCGCAGGTCGGCAGCGTCTCGCCGTCGCGGCGGCCGCGGTGGAGCTACCGCCGGCGTCTCGAGAAGGCGCTCGACCTGCTCGACGATCCGCGCCTCGACGTCCTCCTCGACACCGAGATCGCCTTCGCCGACCTGCCGCGGCTGCTGCCGGCGGCGCTCGCAGCCGGCGGCGGGGCGCTCGGCATCGTCGTGCACTACGCCTGACCCCCTCGAAGACGCCCAGTCAATCCGAACCGGTCGCGGCCACGTAGGACGCCGACCCACCAACGGGAGCCCGCAGCCATGTATGCCGTCGAAGTCCGCGACCACATGATGATCGCGCACAGCCTGCCGGACCCGGTGTTCGGCCCCGCCCAGGGCCTGCACGGGGCGACGTTCGTCGTCGACGTCGCCTTCTTCCGCCCGACGCTGACGGAGCACGGCTTCGTCGTCGACATCGGCCGGGCGACCGACGTGCTCAAGGAGACCATGAGCCGGCTAAGCTATCGCAACCTCGATGCGGTGCCGGAGCTCGCGGGGAAGTTGACGACGACCGAGTTTCTCTGCCGCTGGGTGTTCGATCGCATGGTCGAGGCGGCCCGCGACGGGCGCCTTGGACCCGGGTCCGAGGGCCTCGATTCGGTTCGCGTGACGCTGCACGAATCGCACGTAGCGCGCGCGTGGTTCGAAGGTCCGGTGGCGAATGCCTGAGCTATTCCTGATGGTTCCGGGTGATCCCGAAACCATCACCGGAGGCTACGCCTACGACCGCGCCCTGGCGGCGGCACTCAGCCGCCGGGGCTGGTCCGCGCGTCTCACCCCGCTGCCGGGGGATTTCCCTGACCCGGCTAACGATTCGGTCGATTCGGCGCTCGATACGATCGCGTCGGCGCCGGCAGACAGCCTCGTTCTCGTCGACGGACTGGCGTTCGGCGCCCTGCCGGCGGAGCGGCTGCGGGCGCTCGGCCGGCCGGTGGCGGCCCTCGTCCACCATCCCCTTGCGCTCGAGGGCGGCCGCAGCGTGGCCGAGGCCGCCGCTCTGGCCGCGGCCGAGCGCGCGGCGCTCGCGACGGCCACCGCCGTGATCGCCACCAGTCCGGCGACCGCGCGCACGCTCGCCGCCGACTACGGCGTGCCGGCGCATCGGCTGACGGTCGCCCTGCCCGGCACCGACCGGCTGCCGCCCGCCGTCGGCTCCGGCGCCGTGCCGACCATCCTGACGGTGGCGACGATCACGCCGCGCAAGGGCCACGCCACACTCGTCGCAGCCCTCGACCGCATCCGCGACCGGGCGTGGCGGGCGGTGTTCGTCGGCGACGACACCCGCGACCCGGCCTGTGCGGCGGCGCTCCGGCACGCGATCGCCGAGCGCGGCCTCGAGCACCGCATCCGGCTGACGGGCGCAGTGACGCCGCTCGCCCTGCTCGACCACTATCTCGCCGCCGACATGTTCGCCCTCGTCTCGACCCACGAAGGCTACGGCATGGCCTTCGCCGAGGCGCTGTCGGCGGGGCTGCCGGTCGTCGCCGGCGACGGCGGCGCGGTGCGCGATACCGTTCCCGCCGAGGCGGGCCTGCTGGTCGCGCCCGGCGACGCCGACGCCACCGCCGCGGCGCTCGCCCGCCTCCTCGACGATCCGGCGCTCCGTCGGCGGACGGCGGCGGCGGCGCGCCGGGCCGGCGCGGCGCTGCCGACCTGGGACGACACCGCGGCGGCAGTCGCGGCGGCGCTGACCTCCGCGTTGACGAACCCACTGGCGAAGGCATCCTGATGAGCGGCTTCTCGAGCGACTGGCTGGCCCTGCGCGAGCCGGCGGACGGGGCGGCGCGCAGCCCCGCCCTCGTTTCCTCCGTCGCGGCCTTCGCATCCGGCGCCAAGGCCATGAGGATCCTCGATCTTGGAGCGGGCACCGGCTCGACGCTGCGGGCGCTGGCACCGCATCTGCCGACTGCACAGCACTGGACGCTCGTCGACTACGACGCCTCGCTGGTGGCCGCGGGGCAGCAGATCCTCGCCACCTGGTCCGCCACGACGCAAACACGCGAAGGCTCCGGACCGCATCCCGCTCCTGCCGGGACGCACCCGGCCGCGGGCGGTGGGCTGTCGCTGCGCGTCGGCGCGGTGCCGGTCGACGTCGCGTGGCGGCAGGCCGATCTCGCCGGCGCCGACTGGGCCGCGCTGCTCGTAGGGGTCGACCTCGTGACCGCCTCGGCGCTCTTCGACCTCGTCTCGGCCGCGTTCATCGAGCGCTTCGCCGACGCGGTGGCGGCGGCCGGTGCGGCGGTCTACGTCGCCCTCGACGTCGACGGCACGGCCGAGTGGTCGCCGCCCCATCCGGACGATGCGGCAGTGGCCGACGCTTTTCGCCGCCATCAGGGCATCGACAAGGGATTCGGGCCGGCGCTCGGACCGGCGGCGTCGTCGGTGCTCGCGACGGCGCTTTCGGCGCGCGGCTACGACGTGCGGACGGAGAAGAGCCCGTGGCTGCTCGGCCCGGACCAGGCGGCGCTGGTCGCCGAACTGGCAGTCGGGTGGGCCGGCGCCGCTCGCGCGGCCGGGCTCAACGAGGCAGTCGCCGCCCGCTGGCTGGCCGACCGCCGCTCGGCGGCCGGCTGCGTCATCGGCCACACCGACCTGTTCGCGGTGCCGCCGCGCCGCTGAGGTTTCTCAACCGGCCGAGGGCAGCATCCGCGCCAGCACGCCGTCGTGCCGGACGAAGCGGTGATAGAGCGCCGCGGCGATGTGGACGACCACGAGGCCGCCCATGATCAGGCCGGCGGTGGCGTGCCAGCCGAGCAGCGAGTTCGCCAGCGCCTCGTTCTTGTCGACGATCGCCGGCAGTTCGAACAGCCAGAAAACGGTGATCGGGGCGCCATAGGCGGAAGTGCCGACCCAGCCGACGATCGGCATCACCAGCAGGAACAGATAGAGCAGCCAGTGCACGGCGTGCGAGAGGCCGATCTGCCAGCGCGGCAGTGAGGGATCGGAAGGCGGCGCTCCGGCGAACAGGCGATAGGGCAGCCGGATCAGCACCAGCAGCAGGATGAGCGCACCGAACGAGCGGTGCAGGTCAAACAGCGTGTTCTGGACCGGTCCGCTCGGCACGTTGTTCATCGCGATGGCGAGCGGGATCGCGGCGATCACGGCGATCGCCGTCAGCCAGTGCAGCGCCCGAGCCGTTGGCGTGTAGACCGCGGCTGTCATCGTCATCTCCCCAGAATGCGGCGTCGCAGGCGGCCGCGAGATCGCAGTCGAACAACACGTCGCCGTCGGCGAGCACGTGCACGCGCGTCGGCGGACGCAGCGCCTCGGTGAGCGCCGCGATCTCCGGCAGGCGCAGGCCTTCGGTGCCGGAGCCGATGATCAGAGGCGCCACAGTGACGTAGAGCCGGTCCACCGCGCCGGCGGCGACGAAGCCCGAAACCGTCTGCGCCCCGCCCTCGACGAGAATGCGCCGAAGTCCGCGGGCCGCCAGGGCCTCGACGATGGCGCGCGGATCGAGGCGGCCGTCGGCGCCGGCGGCCACGGGCACGATGCGGTCGCAGGCGGCGACGCCGGGCCCGGCACGGCGAACGACGAGAACGGCGGGACCATCGTCGGACAGGCAGCGCAGTTCGGCCGGAAGTCGTCCCGACGGATCGAGCACGACGCGCACGGGGCTGTCGCCGGCGCAGTGCCGGACGGTGAGCTGCGGATCGTCCGCGACCGCGGTGCCGATACCGACGAGTACGGCGTCGACGAGGGCCCGCAGCCGATGCAGGTGCGTCAGCGCCGCGGGGCCGGAGATGTAGTGCGACGAGCCGGTGACCGTGGCGATGCGGCCGTCGAGGGACTGGCCGAGCTGGGCGACAACGAAGGGGCGCGTCGCGTCGGCATGCGCCAGCGGACCATAGATGGCGTCGAGAGACCGACAGGCGTTCGGCACGCGCGCCCCGGACCGGAGGGCCTCGAGATAGAGGCGCCACGGATCCGCCGGGCGACGTGCGGCTGCCCGGCGTGGCTCGCCGGCATCCCTCGGCCAGTGCGGCGGCGCGATCGTTCGCAAGGGCGGCATCCTCCCGTGGAGCTCTTCTAACACGATACGCATCGCGGCCCGCATTGGTTCAGATCGCAGGCCTAAGCGGCGTCCGCGTGGTCGCGGGTTTTTTGCCGCCGGTGCATCCGCCGCGCTCCCCGAAGCGTAGGGGAAGGCTCGGCCGCGAAGCCTTCCCCGCCCATCGCCCCTTTGGAGGGAACCAGAAGGCCCGTCCTTCGTTTTGGGATCGTTAGACCTAATTTATGCCCAACCGTGTCGCGTCGCGTCCCGCACGGACACCCCGCCGCACGCAGCGCCACGGACCCCGAGACCCATGCCCAGTTCCGATCTTCGCAACCTGCTCGCTGAAACCATCCGCCCCGACGGCGAAGCGACGGGGATGGTGAAGCGCTCGCTGCAGGTGATGCGGCGCCATCTCGGCCTGCAGGTCGCCTATGTGTCGGAGTTCGTAGACGGCCAGGCGGTCTTCCGGGAGGTCGACGCGCCGGGGCTTGAGGCGATGATCAAGCCCGGCGATTCGCGGTCGCTCGACGACGTCTACTGCCGCCACATCCTCGCTGGCCGGCTGCCCGAGCTCATCCCCGACACCGCCCGCGAGCCGATCGCGATGGCGATGCCGATCACGGCGGCGGTGCCGATCGGCGCCCACGTCAGCGTGCCGATCCGGCTCTCGGACGGCGCCGTCTTCGGCATGTTCTGCTGCCTCGGCCCGAACCCGGACACCTCGCTCAACCGCCGCGACCTGCAGATGATGCGCGCCTTCGCGGACCTCGCGGCCTACGACATCGACCGCCAGCGGCAGCGCGCGCTGGCGGCGGGCGAGCGTCTCGCGCGGGTGCAGTCGCTCATCGACGACGACGGCTTCTTCATCGTCCACCAGCCGATCCACCTGCTCCCGGGACGCGAGATCGTCGGGTTCGAGTGCCTGTCTCGCTTCTCCGCCGTGCCACAGCGGACGCCCGACGTCTGGTTCGCCGAAGCCGACGAGGTCGGCCTGCGCGAGGCGCTGGAGATCGCGGCTCTGCGCAAGGCACTGGCGAGCCTGCCGGATCTGCCGGCGGGCGCCTATTGCTCGATCAACGCCTCGCCCGCGACGATCCGCGGCGACGCCCTTCCGGCGCTGCTCGCCATCGCGCCGGCCGACCGGCTCGTCATCGAGCTCACCGAGAACGCCACCGTCGACGACTACGACGCCCTGTCGGACGCGTTGGCGCCGCTGCGGGCGCGCGGCTTCCGGCTCGCGGTCGACGACGCCGGGGCGGGCTACGCCAGCATGCAGCACATCCTCCAGCTGCGCCCGGACATCATCAAGCTCGACATGAACCTGACGCGCGACATCGACAGCGACCCCGCCCGCAAGGCATTGGCATCGGCACTGATCGGCTTCGCCCACGACGTCGGCAGCGTCATCGTCGCGGAAGGCGTCGAGACGGAGGCAGAACTGCGGGTGCTGCAGGCGCTCGGCGCCGACGCCGTGCAGGGTTACCTCCTCGGCCGTCCGCAGCCCCTCCCGGCGAGCGGCGACAGGGCGATGGCAAGCGCCGCCTAGCGCGGCCGGACGGCGACGGACCTCCGTGCAACTTTGCGCCTCCGGCAGGGTTTTCTTCCCGCGGGGCCACACGCACGGAGGAAACACTCATGCGCAAGACAATCCTGACGGCCGTCGCGACCGCTGCACTTCTGGCCTCCAGCGCGGCCTCGGCCGTCGCCGAATGCGCGACCGGCACGTCCGGCATCTCGAAGGATGGCAGCCTTGCGCCGCTGCAGAAGCCGGCCGACGGCAGTGCCGATGCGGGCGCCACGGGGACGACGACAGGCCCGGCGAGCGAGGCCGGCGCGGCCGCGCCCGGCCAGCTGGCGAAGGACGGCTCGACGATGCCGATGGCGACCGCGCCTGGCGGGGGATCCGACGTCGCGACATCGCCGCAGGACGTCCAGCGCCAGCAGGACGGTCAGCCGACGGCGGCCGCCGACGGCCAGCGCGCCGGCGCCGGTGAGACGACCTGCTGACGCGACGATATCGGATCGCGGTGCGACCGGCCGGCACGGCTCTCCGCCGCGCCGGCCGATCGCCGGAATGACCCTTCCATCACGCCGATCGGCACCAGACGGGACGCCCGCAGCCGACCCGCGGTTGCATCGTCGCGCCATCGGGCGACATTTCAGTGCCGGCCTGACGGCGTCGCGAAGCGCAAGCTGCCCTCACGGCCCAGCGCGACGATGGGGATTGGCAGAGATCGAAGAGCCTCGCCAGCGCCGTAGCGGGCTTGCGGGCGGGATGTCGGTCCTTCCCCTTTGGGCGGGAATTGAATTCCCCATCGGAGGGCCATACGGCGGCTTTGCCCAGTCGGCCGATGCTGACGGATGGCGGATGCGACGACACGCATCGGTGCATTGAAGTCTGGTGCATGGCCTGTCACTCCAGTCGACGTGAGGCGGACGGTGCGTCCGCTCCGTGACGGACGCTTCCGGGGTGACGGTGTTGCGAAGGGTGTTTCCCGGGGACAGCCAGTCGGAGTCGCCACGACGAACGGCTCGATCCGCGCGCCTCCTGGGGCTCGCGACGATGATCGTCGTGCTCTTCGTTCTGGCGCCGCTCCGTGGCGGCGCGCAGGCCCCCCTCGCGCCGACGGCGGCGATCGACCGGAGCCAGAGCCTTCCGACGCCACTGTCGCCGGAGACGATCGACCAGATGCTCGCACGCATGACGGACGCCGAGATCCGGGCGCTGCTGCAGGCCGAGCTTCGCGCCGGCGTGACGGCTTCGGGAGGAGAGCCGTCGGGTCCGCCGGCCTTTGCGGCCACCCGCCTCGATCGGCTCGCCGAGGATCTCTCGGTGAGGGTGCCGGCGATGCTGCAGGAAATCGTCACTCTGCCGGCGCGATGGTCCGAGGTGTCGGAACGCATTGCCACTGCCCGCTACGGACTGCTCGGAATGCTCGCCTCGATCGTCGGGCTCGTGGCGACCGGTATCCTCGCGGCGGGCGCCGTCAGCACTCTGACACGATCCTGGCGGGTGTGGCTTGCCGCGGGCGCGCGCACATACGGGGACAGGGTGGTGCGGACGATCGCGCTGGGGCTCGTGGAGTTCGCCCCGATCGTAGCCTTCGTCGCCGCGACGCGCGTGGCACACGCCGCCCTCCTCGAGGCGCTCGGACCGATGGAAGCGTGGGTCTGGATCTACCACACCGGCGTTTCTTACGCGTGGATGGCGCTGCTCGTGGCGCGTCGAGCCTTTGCGCCAGACGCCCCGTTGATCCGCGTCGCGCCGTTTTCCGATGCGGAGGCGAGCAGCATCGTCGATGTCGTCCGGCGTGCGGTGACGATCGCTGCGGCCGGGTGGCTGATTGCGGGATTGTTCCCGACGCTGGGCCTCGGCTACGCGCCGGCCATCCTCACGGTCGCCATCTGCGGCACCGGCGTCGCCGTCCTGCTCGCGATGGCGGTTGTCCGGCGCCGGCAGCGCATCGGCGAGGCGGCGGCGACGCTGGTGTCCTCGACAGACGGGCACGACGGCGCCCTCGGCCCCGTCCTGGCCGCCGCGGCGCCGATCGTCCTTCTCGCCTACATCGCAGGCGCCTGGGGGTACTGGCTGCTCCTCTGGCTGGAGAGCGGGCAGCCTTATCTCGCCGGCCCCGCCGGCACCCTCGTCGTGGTCCTGGTGGCGCCGATTGCCGACCGCATGGGCCGGGAGGCGATCTCTTCGGCGATCTCGGCCCGTGGCCCGCGCGCCGTGCGCGTCGTCGGCGCCCTCTTGGACGCCTGGCGCTTCCTGGTCATCCTCGTCGCCGCCCTGACGATCCTGCGTCTGTGGGGGCTCGACCTCTTCGCGGCCGCCTATGGGCCGGACGCCTCGCGCTGGGCGCGGGCAGCCTTCGACATCGCCGTCGCGGTCTTCCTCGGCGCGGTGTCATGGCGATTGATCCGCGCGGCGCTTCACACCGAGGCCCGCGTCGCGCACGGCGGTGAGGACGCCGACGATCCGGCCGGTGGCGGCGCCTCGCGCCTCGATACGCTGACGCCCCTGTTCCGCGCGATGCTCCTCGGCTTCATCGGGATCACGGTGGCGATGATCGTCCTATCGGCACTCGGGCTGAACATCGGCCCGCTCATCGCCTCCGCCGGCATCGTCGGCATAGCGGTCGGTTTCGGAGCACAGACGCTCGTCCGGGACATCTTCTCCGGGATCTTCTTCCTGATCGACGACGCCTTCCGCATCGGCGAGTACATCGAGATCGATTCGGACACGCGCGGAGAAGTGGAGGCGATCACCGTGCGCTCGCTTCAGCTCCGCCATCATCGCGGTTCCGTGATCACCGTGCCGTTCGGCGAATTGAAGAAGATCGTCAACCACAACCGCGACTGGGTGATCTACAAGATGGCCTTCCGGCTCGAGCTCGACACCGACCCCGAGAGGGTCAAGAAGGTGGTCAAGGCGGTCGCCGCGGAGCTGTCGCAGCACCCGGAGCATGGTCCTAATCTTCTCGAGCCCCTGAAGAGCCAGGGCGTTTCCTCGATCGACGAGGACTCGGCGCTGGTCATCCACGTCAAGTTCAAATCGAAGCCGCGCGCGCAATTCGTCCTCCGGCGCGAAGTCTATCACCGGCTGCGCACCGCCTTCGCCGCCGCCGGTATCGAGTTTGCGCGGCGCAAGGTCGAAGTCGTCAACCAGTCCGGGCGGCCGCTCGCGAACGCGCTCGAAGAGGCTGTTGCAGGAGCCGGCATGCCCCCGCGGGCGCCGGCGGCTTGAGGCGCACGGGGCCTTGCCCGACGAGCCCGGAAGGGTCCCGTCCAACCTCGGCGCGGCCCCAGGCGAGAACCGAGACGACGGCGCGAGCGGCGGCGTCGCGTCCCTATCGGAGAGGCTCGCCGGTAGAGGCCTTAAGGGCTCGTCGGGGCCCGACGCGGATGGCGGTGGCGATCAGCACGTAGAGCACGACGGCGTTGAAGACGTGCCAGAGGAAGTGCGTGCCGATCGGCACCAGCGCGCACAGCGGCCCGTCGACGGTGCGGGCGATCAGCGAGACGGCGAAGACCGCGCCCGCGGCGATCAGCCCTTCGCCGGCGGGGTGGCGGCGGGTGGCGAGGTAGCCGCCGAGACCGACGAGGGCGAGGAGGGCCGGAACATAGCCGGCCGAGGAGCCGACGAGCCCCGCGAGGCCGCGCGACACGAGGACCGAGGCCGCGAAGAAGCCGAGGGTGGCGAGGCCACCGCCGATGACCCCGAACCCGAGGTAGCGCCGCATCGCCAGGAAGAAGTAGCCGTAGATGAAGACCGCGATCGGGATGACGTCGGCGAGCGAGGCGCCGACGGTGGCGACGGTGTGGAAGGCGAACGAGCCGAACCCGACGGCCCCGGCGACGAGGATCAGCGCCAGGGCCGGCGCATCGCTGCGGCCGCGGCGCAGCCACAGGCCGAGGGCCGCCAGCGCGGCGATGATGAAGGCGGCGTTGGTAATGGCGTTGAGCGGCTCCGACCACAGGCTCGCATCGACGCGCTCGCAATAGGCGTCGATCGGCCGCCGCAGCTCTTCCCACACGTGCGTCTCTCCCTGACCCGTTCCCCCGGGCCCCCCGTTCGGCCCGCGAATCGCCCCGCCCTTTTCCCCTCGGTGCCGGCATCCTACCTTGGCGCGACGGCGGTGAGACCGGCTGAGCGGAGTGTGCACGCATGAACGGGCCTTTGGAGACGTCGGGCGGCGCCGGCGGCGAGCGTCCGTTCGTGCCGGTGAACATCGCCGTCCTCACCGTGTCCGACACGCGCACCCTCGCCGACGACCGCTCCGGCGACACGCTCGTCGCCCGCATCGCCGAAGCGGGCCACCGGCTCGCGGGGCGGGACGTGGTGACGGACGACGTCGAGGCGATCCGGGCGCGCGTACGGGAATGGGTCGGCAGCGTCGACGTGGTGATCACCACCGGCGGCACCGGCTTCACCGGCCGCGACGTCACGCCGGAGGCGCTGGAGCCGTTGTTCGACAAGCGGATGGACGGCTTCTCCGCCGTCTTCCACCGCATCTCCTATGACAAGATCGGCACGTCCACCCTGCAGTCGCGCGCCACCGGCGGCCTGATCGGCACCACCTTCGTGTTCTGCCTGCCCGGCTCGCCGGGGGCCTGCCGCGACGCCTGGGACGCCATCCTGGCGCGACAGCTCGACTACCGCTCGCGACCCTGCAACTTCGTCGAGATCATGCCGCGGCTCGACGAGCACCTGAAGCGCGGCAAGGCGCGCAAGGGCTGAGACGCTGCGGCGGGCTCAGGCGGCGCGGCGGGCGACGACGGCGGCCGGCAGGCGCAGTGCCAGGCCGGCGAGGCCGAGGCGCTGGTCCTCGGCCGTCTGGCGGTCGAGCAGCGCGCGTGTCCGCAGCACCGAGAGGCGCCGCGCACCGAGGCGCAGCAACAGGTCCTGTTCGGCGTAGCCGGCGTCATCGCGATGGCCGCCGAGCGAGGCATAGAGCCGGCGCGACACGATCAGGCCCTGCTGCGGCGCGGCGAGGCCGAGGAGCGATCCGCTGAGCCCGACGCGCCACTCCGACAGGCGGGCGCCGAGGCCGGGCTCGTCGAGGGCGAAGCGGAACACGGCACCGCGCTCCGGCGCACCGGGGCGCTCCAGGTAGGCCCCGACCTCGCGGTGCCAGCCCGGCTCGAGCACGGCGCCGGGGCGCAGGAACATCAGGAACCGGTGGCCGCGCCCGGCCTCGGCCCCGCGCCGCAGCCGCGCGCCGAGCGGACCGGACGAGGCGACGAGAGTGCACCCGGCCGCGTCCGCCACCACCGTCGTGCCGTCCGCCGAACCGGCATCGACGACGACGACGTCGCCGATGACGCCGTCGGCGGCGCCCGGCACCAGCGCGGCGAGCGTCCGGGCGAGCGCTTCCTCGCAATCCTGCGTGGCGATGACGACGGTCAGCATCGCTGTCCTTCTAGCACAGACCGACCGCGGGCGAGACGGCCGGCGACAATCGTTTGCACTGCCTGGTGGCGCTGCGGTGCGACGCGGCGCCGCGGCCTGCGTGTCCGCCCCGCCCTCCCCCCCCCCCGCCGCCGACGCGACCGGCCTCAGCGACAGCGGGTCATGAGCGTGTTCTTGCTTTGTTCGATCCACGATGTTAACGCTTTGTTCTCGTCGACGGACGGGCGCGGGCCTCCGCGGCGCAACCGCCGGCGTGACGGCGGCAGCCATCCGAGCCCGCCCGACCGAAGCCGATGACACCGTTCCGAGACAGCAGAGCCCGCCCATGTCCGCAGTCGCCCTCGCCCGCCCGAACGACCGCTTCGACCCCGCCGCTCCCAGCGGCCGCGACGCTCTCGCCGGCGTCACGGTGGCCGAGCACCGCCGCCGCGGCCGTGGCGCCGGCCTCAATCCGACGGGACGGTTCGAGCCGCACGCCCGCGAGGGCGTCGACGACGGCTGGGAGGGCCTCGCCGATCTGCCGCCGCTGCGCACCGAGGTGCGCGAGGAGCGAGCGCGGTCGCTGATCACCCGCAACACCTCGCCCGACATCGGCTTCGACCGCTCGGCGAACCCCTACCGGGGCTGCGAGCACGGCTGCATCTACTGCTTCGCGAGGCCCGACCACGCCTTCGTCGGGCTCTCGCCAGGCGTCGACTTCGAAACGCGGCTGTTCGCCAAGTCGAACGCTGTAGAGGCGCTGGAACGCGACCTCGCCGCCCCCGGCTACCAGCCGAAGACGATCGCCATTGGCACAGCCACCGACCCTTACCAGCCGATCGAGCGCGAGCGGAAGCTGACGCGCGGTGTGCTCGAGGTGCTCGAGCGGACCGGCCATCCGGCGGTGATCGTCACGAAATCGGCGCTGGTGGTGCGCGACCTCGACATCCTGTCGCGCATGGCGGCGCGCGGCCTCGTCAAGGTGGCGGTGTCGGTGACGACGCTCGACCGCCGCCTCGCCCGCTCGATGGAGCCGCGCGCGGCGACGCCGGCCAAGCGGCTCGAGGCAATCACCGCTCTTTCGCAGGCCGGCGTGCCCGTTGCGGTGCTGATGGCGCCGGTGATCCCGGCCCTCAATGACGCCGAGGTGGAGCGCGTCCTGGAGGCCGCCGCCGCGGCCGGTGCCACCGAGGCCGGCTACGTCGTGCTGCGGCTGCCGCTCGAGGTGGCGGACCTCTTCAAGGAGTGGCTCGCCCGCGACCATCCCGGTCGCTACCGCCACGTCATGTCGATCCTCAGGGCGATGCGCGGCGGCAAGGACTACGACGCCACCTTCGGCAAGCGGATGACCGGCACCGGCCCCTATGCCTGGGCGCTCGGCCGCCGCTTCGAGCTCGCGGCGAAGCGGCTCGGGCTCAACAAGCAGAAGCACCGCCCGCGCACCGACCTGTTCGAGCCGCCGGTGCCGGTCGGCGGCCAGCTCAGCCTGTTCTGAGACACCGGTTCTGCGACAGCGGCGGCGGCGGAGCGGAGGCCGCGACCGACGGCGGCGAACCCGGAGGACCATCGATGGACCAGCGCATGAGCCTCATCACCCTCGGCGTCGCCGACGTCGCCCGTGCCACGGCGTTTTATGAGCGCCTCGGCTGGCGGCGCTCGTCGGAATCGACGGCCTCCACCGCCTTCTTCGACCTCGGCGGGCCGGTGCTCGCCTTGTGGAGCCGCGCCGCGCTGGCGGAGGACGCCGGCCTGCCGCCGCCGTCGGAGCAGGCCATCGGCGGCGTCGCGCTCGCCCTCAATCTCGGCAGCCGCGCGGCGGTCGACGCCACCCTCGCCGAGGTGGCCGCGGCCGGCGGCCGGCTGACGCGGGCGGCGGCCGACACGTTCTGGGGCGGCTACACCGGCTATTTCGCCGATCCCGACGGCCACCTCTGGGAGATCGCCTTCAACCCGCACTGGCCGCTCGACGCCGACGGCCGCGTCCGCCTGCCGGACTAGTCGATGTTGATCCGGATCACCCAGGTGAAGCTCCCCTCGGTGAGGCTCGCCGGGGCGGCCGGAAACGGGCTCGCCCGCTTCACGGCGAGAAGGACCGTCCGATCGACGCTCGCGTCCCCGGAGGAACGGGCGATGCGGGCGCCGGTGAGCATCCCGGCGCGCGTCAGCGAGAGCCGCACCTGCGCGCTGCCCTTGCGATCACGTGGCATGCGGCCGATCTCCCGCTCGATGTCGGCGCGCACCTTCGCCTTGTACTGCGCGAGCGCATCGGCGACCGGCCCGCCGCCACCGGAGCGGGGCGCCGCGGCGGCGGCCTGCGGGAGAGCGCCCGCCTTCGGCGTCTCCGCGGCCGGGCCGGCGGGCCGCTTCGCCGCCGGCGTCTCGGCGGTCTTGCGCTGCGGCGTGCTGGCTGCGAGCTTCTGGGTGGCCGGCGTCTTCGTGTCCGGCTTCGCGGCCTGGGCTTTCGGCGGCGTCGCCCGCACGACCGGCGGCGGCGGCACGTCCGGCTTCACCGGCGGCAGCGCGACGGGGCCGGCCAGGGCGACGGCGGCGTCGGGGACGACCGGCGCCACCTCGAGCGGCGGCTCGGTGCTGGCGGCCTCCGGCGGCGCGATCGGGGTCGCCTCGGCTGGCGCATCGAGCGGCGGCGGCTCGCTGGCTGCGAGCGGGGCCGCGGTATCCGGCGGCGCCGTCTCAACCGTCGCGACGTCCGTCGGCCGCGCCGTCGGCGCGGGCGGCGGCGGCGCCGTCTCGGGCGGCAATTGTTCGAGCTCGGCAAGCGGCGCCTCGATCGGTTCGGGCGCCTCCGGCGCGATGTCGGGCACAGTCGAGCCGCCGACGGGGCGCGCGTCCGTCACGGGCACAGACAACGCGTCGGCGGGGGGCAGGTCGAGGGTTGTGACGGCCTCCGGCAGCACCGGCGCCGGCGGCAGGTCGATCATGGCGATCGGCTCGGCCGCCTCCACCGGTCCCGTCTCCGCCGCCGACCGCAACAGCGCGAGGCCGACGGCGAGATGGGCGGCGAGGACGACGGCGAAGGCGAGGCCCCAGACGAGGCTGTCCCGCGGCGGCAGTCGCGTCGGCGGCGCGGAGGCCAGGGTTACCGTCGCGCTCATCGCGGCGACGCCCCGGTCGCAAGCCGTACCGGAAGGCCGGACCTTCGGCCCGCGCTCATCGCGCCGCCCCGGCCTCCGGAGCCCCGGCCTCGAGGCCGACCAAGGCGATCTTCAGGTAGCCGGCGTCGCGCAGCCGGTTCATCAGTGCGGCGAGATCGCCATAGGTGACCGACCGGTCGGCGCGCAGGAAGACGCGCTGCTCGCGGTCGCCGCCGGTGGCGGCGTCGAGGGCGGCGGCGAGGCGGTCGCCGACCACCGGCGCTTCCCCGACGACGACGCCGTTGTCGGCGGTGAGCGTCACGAACAGCGGCGCTTCCGGCCGCGGCTGCGGCGTCGCCGTCGAGGCCGGCAGGTCGACGGGAACGTCGACGGTGGCGAGCGGGGCGGCGACCATGAAGATGATCAGGAGGACGAGGATCACGTCGATGAACGGCGTGACGTTGATCTCGTGGGTCTCCTCGAAATCGTCGCCACCGGGATCGAGACGGGCAGACACGGCGCCGGCCTACTCGGCCGCCGCGGCGAGGCCGCGGGCGACGCGACGATCGAGGTCGCGCGAGACGAGCCGCATCACCGCGGCCGACACGTCGGCCAGCATCTGGCGGCGGTCGGCGATGCGGCGAGCGAAGTGGTTGTAGAGGACGACGGCGGGGATCGCCGCGACGAGCCCGATGGCGGTGGCGAGCAGGGCCTCGGCGATGCCGGGCGCGACGACGGCGAGGTTGGTCGTCTGTGCTTCCGAGATGCCGATGAAGGCGTTCATGATGCCCCAGACGGTGCCGAAGAGCCCGACGAAGGGGGCGGTGGCGCCGATGGTGGCGAGCGCGCCGGTGCCGCGGCGCAGCGTACGCGCGACGGCGGCCTCGACGCGCTCGAGGCGGGAGGCGACGCGCTCCTTGACGCCGGCCGCCGAGAGGCCCGCCGACAGGCGACCCTCCTCCACGGCCGCGTCGACGAGAGCCGCCGCCTCGGTTCCGAGCGGCTGCTCGGCGGCCGCCGCGAGACCGGCCGCTGCGGCAAGCGCACCGCGATCACGCCGCAGCCGGCGCCCGGCGGCAGCGAGTTCGAAGGACTTCACCAGCGCCACCGTCCAGGTGACGACAGACGCGAAGGCGAGCCCGATCATCACCGCCTTCACCACCCAGTCGGACGCGACGAACATGCCCCAGGGCGAGAGATCCTGCGGCAGGTGCGCCCGCGCGGCGAGCGTCGCGGCGGATGGCGCTCCGACGCCGGCCGGGGGAACGACGCCGCCGGGACCGGTGACCGCGGAACCGGTGAGCGCGGGAGCGGGAGCGGACGGAGCGGTGAGCGCAGGAGTGGTTATAGACGGAGAGGGTCCGGACAGCGCACCAGCCGGATCGGCCGCCGTCGCGGCTCCGCCGGGCGCTGGCGCGCCGGTGACGGCCGCGGGGACGCCGGAGCCCCCGCCCCCGGTCGGCGCCGGTTCGCCGGACGACTGCGCGGCTGCGGCGACCGGCAGCGCCAGAGCGCCGGCGAGCGCGGCCGCGGCGGCGGCACGGCGCCAGCCGGTTCGCCGCCGCACCGGGCACGCGGAAATCCGGCGTTTCATCGGCCGGTCCCCGCCGGGGCCGCGGCGCGCGTCGGTGGCCGTCGGATCGGGCGAAGCGACGGTGGAGTGGAGGCCGGTCGGTGGCGTCACGGCGGTTGTCATCGGTCGAATGGCACGGCGGCCCGCGACGCCGTGGCGAGACGGTCGAGGCAGCCGTCGATCGGTCCTGCCTCGCCGACGCAGGCAGCGACGTCGTTGAGGAGCAGGCGACCGATGCCGGCACACGGCAGGTCGGCCGCCTCGAACAGCCGCACCACCGTCTTGTTCGGCCGCACCGGACCGGTCTCGACGGCGAGCCGGCGGGCGACGATGCCGTCGGCGTCGAAGAGCACGAGATCGAGCTTCAGCTGCTCGAAACGCTGCGCTCCGGGATTGGCGACGACGAGCGTCAGCCGGCAGCCGCCGCCAGCGTCCTCGAGCCGGTTGAGTTCGACCGTAGGCCCGACGGCGGGGGTGTCCGCGGCGAGGGTGGAGGCCGCAGCCGACGCCGGCGCAGCCGTCAGCCCGGCGGCAGCCAGCACCAGGACGACGGCAGTCGCGCCGACCCGGCGGGTGGCGGCCGGCGCGCCGGCGGAGCCGCCGGCGATGAAGCGGTCGGGAGAAAGGGACACGCGGGACTCCGCACTGGCGGAAGACGGTGCCGGCCACCACCGGCACATCATCGTCGCCTTCGAGACTTCGGGACGGCGCCTCGCCTGCCGGCGCCGGAAGCCGCCCGAAAATGTCTCCGGCGCCTTGCGCTTGTCAATGTCGGAGGCATGAATTCGCTCATCAATGGTGTTGTTTAGATTTTATATATTCTAGGTGACCGGTCGAGTTTTGAGTTGTTTCAATTCTTGTTTGAGTAGTTCGGCCCTTGCGGACGGTGCGGACGCTTGACGACACGGCGGGCGATATGGCCTTTGTGCCGTGTCATCGAGCGACCGCGTCAGCAAGTCTGCCAACATCGATCGGGTCTCGGCCAGGACCGAGGCGGGCCGGATCGTGGGTGGGTAGAGCCGTTCCCCGTACCGTCGGCCGGCTGCGGCTCGGCCACGGCAGGCGGCGGAGCGCCAGCCGTCGAGTGACACGGCGGATTCAGCCACCCGCCACCCGCCGCGGCGGGCCGGCGAACGGCTGGGTCTGTCGTTGCGGGCGCGGCGCTCGTCGAAGCTGCGCCCGTTCAGACGGCGCTCGTCGAGGCGGCGTGCGGCGCGGCGAGGCCGGGTCGGCCGCCGGTACGACGAGGGACTTTTGCTGCCCGGGCCGGTTCGGGCCTCGGGCGGGAAGTAGCGCTCGGGCGGGTGCGGGTCGGCGGCGGACCGAAGGCGCACGGGCTGGTTCGTGCCTCCGGCCGGAAGCGGCGACGGTGGCCGCAGTCACGGCGCCGATCAGCGCGCGGCGGTCATTACGCGGCCGCTTCGGCGGCCGGCAGCACCTCCTGGATGGCCTCGAACCCCTCGAATTGGGGGTGGCCGAGATAGAGGCGTTTGCCGGAGCCAGCGTCGCGGTGGGCCGCCCGGAAGGCCTCCGAGCGCGTCCAGTCCTCGAAGGCGGAGCGCGACGTCCAGATGGTGTGGGAGGAGTAGAGGGTATGGTCTTCGCGTTCCGGCCCGCGCAGCAGATGGAAGGCGACGAAGCCCGGCACGCGGTCGATGTGGACGTCGCGGCCGAGCCAGACGGCCTCGAAGGCGGCTTCCTCGCCGCGGCAGACCTGGAAGCGGTTCATGGCGATGAACATCGTTCGTCCTCCGTCGGTGGCCGGTCCCGCTGGACGGAGCCGGGGGAAGGCCTGCAATGGGCGGGCGGCCGTTGGCCGTGCTCGACGCCGACGCTAGCACGGCCTGCCAGAGGCGCGAACGACGGTCAGGCGCAGGGCAATCACTCGACCGCGGCCACGCCGCTGCGACTGCAGGCAGCCCCGGTCCCGCCCCGTTACGCGGCGAGCGGGCGCGTGCCGGCCATGCTTCCTCGCAAAAGCGGTGGCCAGCCGGCGGCGACCTCGACGGGGGCGCAGCGATGACGAAGGACGATGCCCCCGACGCGATGGCCACTACCGGGATGGACCGGTCGGTGCCACTGCCGGACAGACCCGATGGTTCGGGGGATGGGCCGACCGGGAGACCAGGCGCGCGGCCGGCCCGCTGGGACGTGGCGACGCTGTGCGGCGACACCGGCGAGGCGATCCTCATCCACAAGGGCGAGCACTACCGGCTGCGCGTCACCGCCCGCGGCCGCCTGATCCTGACGAAATGAGCCGGCCGCGTCGCCCCGCTCCGGGGGCAGCCGCGATGCCGGGACGCAAGGAATTATCGATGCCGAAGACGCCGACCTCTCCCCTCCCCGCGCCGACCCGGCGCCCCGCGCCGGGCGCGGCGTCGTACGAACCGTCGGTGCCGCCGGCGGCGCCGCAGGCAGCGGCGATCCCTGGAGCGGGCGAGAGCCGCGCCTTCTGCGGCGTGGGTCCGGGCCGAGGCCGCCAGCTGCGGACTGGAATCCGCTGCGGCCAGGAGCCCTCGCCCGCGGCGGGAGACCGTCGACCGCAGGCGCTGCCGCGATCGGCGTGGTCCTCCGGGTTGACAGGCCCCACCCTGGCGACCTGCGGTCGCCTGTCCCTCCCCCTGGCAGGGGAGGGACGCGTGGCGGCCGCCGCCGCAGCACGGCCGCCGGTCGAAGAAGCGACCGGCGAGGGCCAGTTGGCCGGTTGCGGCATCGAACATCGGCTGTCTGGGCGGGGGTGGATCCCCCGGCGGGTCGCTGCCGGCATGGCAGCGGCGCTCCTCCTCGTGGCCACAATTTCGCTGGCCGGCCCCGCGCGGGCGGAGCCGCTGGTGGATGCGCGCGGCACGCCGGTGGGAACGCCGGACACGAGCCGGATCGTCTCGATCGGCGGGGCGGTGACGGAGATCCTCTACGACCTCGGCCTCGAGGACCGCATCGTCGCGGTCGACACCACCAGCACGGCGCCGGCCCGCGCGCTCGCCGAGAAGCCGAACGTCGGATACATGCGCGCGCTGTCGGCCGAGGGCGTGCTGTCGACCGGACCGTCGCTGATCGTCGCGACCGAAGGCGCGGGCCCGCCGGAGGTGGTGGAGGTGCTCGCCGCCTCGAGCGTTCCGGTGGTGCTGGTCGACGACGCGACGACGCCCGAGGCGGTCGCCGGCCGCATCCGCTTCCTCGCCGCGGCGATGGGGGCGGAAGAACGCGGCGCCGAGCTGGCGGGCGAGGTCGAGGACGGATTCGCGACGCTCGCCGCGGCGCGCGCGGGCATCCGCTCGCCGGCGCGGGTGCTCTTCGTCATCTCGCTGCGCGACGGCGTGCCGATGGCGGCCGGCACCGGCACGGCCGCCGACGCGATCATCGGCCTCGCCGGCGGGGTGAACGTCGCGGCTGGCTTCGAGGGCTACAAGCCGATGAGCGAGGAGGCGGTGCTCGCCGCCGCCCCCGACGTCGTGCTGATGATGACGAGCGGCGCCCATGCCGCCGGCGGCGACGTGCTCGCCTTGCCCGCCTTCCGCGGCACACCGGCGGCCGCGAACGGCCGGCTCGTCACCATGGACGGGCAGTCGCTGCTCGGCTTCGGGCCGCGCACGCCGGCGGTGGCGCGGGCGCTCGCCGCCGAACTCCACCCCGGCCAGATCGCCAAAGCCGGCACGCCGTGAGCGGAGCCGCGGTGCTGCCGGTGACGAGACGGCCGGGACGAACGGACGTCCGGCCGGCCGGCGACCGCTCGGCGCGTGGTCGGCTGGCGATCGTCGCAGCCCTCGTGGCGCTGGTGCTGGCGGCGGCGCTGTCGCTGGCGGTGGGGGCGACGGGCGTCTCGCTCGGGGCGCTGCCGCGGGTGCTCGGCCTCGTCGGCGCCGACGGCGTGGACGCTGCGACGCTCGCCCGCGAGCGGCTGATCCTCCTCGACATCCGCCTG
>CALRZT010000007.1:0-34482 GCA_943372725.1 Pseudoxanthobacter soli DSM 19599 | reverse complement strand
GGCCGCTCCGCCCGGCCTCGCCGGTGGAGCGGGCGCGGGCCCGCATCTGGATGCGCAAGATCGACGAGAGCGTGCACGTCGCGAGCCGCAGCCTCGGCGTCTGCATCGTCAACCGGCACATCTACAAGGAGAAGGAGAAGGACAAGCTCTCCGAATACTACGCCACCATGAAGGACGGCGTCCGCAAGAAGAACGACCAGACCAACATCGAGGCGGGCCTCGACTCGCCGCTGCTGCCGGGGGCGGTCGCCACCTTCCGGGCGCTGTTCGAGGAGATGGACGCGACGCTCGGCCGGACCGCGCACCTCGCCGGCGACGGCTACTCGATGGCCGACGTGGCGCTGGTCGTCTACGTGCGCCGGCTGGAGTCGTTCATGATGGCGCCGCTGTGGGCGCACCTCACGAACCTTGACCGCTGGTACCGGCAGATCGCCGCGCGGCCGGCCTACCAGTCGGCCGTCGTCAGCTGGGGCGACGTGACCGAGGAGAAGCGCGTCGTCCACGGCACCGAGGCGTTCCCGCGGGTGGCCGAGCTCTGGCACGCGGCCGGCGGGGCGAAGGCGGCGGCGTGAGCACCGCCGCCGTCCGGGCATAGCCCGATCAGAGTTCCACCGTGCCGCGTTCGGTGGCCGGCACGGTCGGCGTCTTGTGGGCGTGGTGGCCGTGCTTGCCGACGTCGTCGAGGCTGATGCCGGTGGTTTCGATGCGGAACCACCAGGTGACGGCGGCACCGAGCAGCGACATCGCCACGAGGCCGTAGAGCAGCGCCTGCTGGCCGATGGCGGACAAGAGGATCGGGAAGCCGAAGGCGGTGAGCACGGCGCCGATCTTGGCGAAGGCGGCGGCGAAGCCGGCGCCCTTGCCGCGGATGGCGGTCGGGAACACCTCGCCGGCGAGCAGGTAGGTCTGGGCGTTCGGGCCGAGATTGGTCATGAAGTTGAACAGCATGAAGCCGATGAAGATCAGCGCCGTGCTCATCGCCCCGTCGTAATAGGCGGAGAAGGACGCGATCAAGAGCCCGGCGGCGCAGCCGATGAAGCCGAGGATCTGCAGCGGGATGCGGCCGACGCGGTCGGCGAGCAGCACGGCGAAGATGATGCCGACGATGAGCAGCACGTCGATCATCGCCGCGCCCTCGGCGGCGGCGATGTCGTTCTGGATGATCTCGGCGACGTTGCGGGCGTTGCCGCTGTCGTGGCCGAGGGTGGCGGCGAGGATCGTCGGCGTGAAGATGCCGATGCCGTAGGTGGACAGGTCCTGCAGGAACCACGGCACCGAGGCGAGGATGGTCGCGCGGCGGTTCTTGGAGGTGAACAGCGCCATCCAGCCGCTGCTGCCGGCCTCGGCGGCGTCGTGGGGATGGGCGGCGGCGAGCACGACCTTCTTCGGATAGGCGGGCTTGCGCTGCAGCAGGCGGGCGGTCTCGCGCTCGGCCTCGTGCTTGCGGCCGCGGGCGAACAGCCAGGGCGCGCTCTCGGTGACGAAGAAGCGGCCTGCGAGCACGATCGCGCCGGGGATGATGGCGGAGGCGTACATCCACCGCCAGGCGGTGACGTCGGGATCGAGTGTGAGGACGACGTAGCCGACGGCGGTGCCGACCAGCGCGCCGACCGCCTGGAAGGCGAAGGCGCCGAGCACGAGGCGGCCGCGGGCGGTGGTCGGGATGCTCTCGGAGATGATCAGGTGGGCCGTCGGATAGTCGCAGCCGAGCGCGAGCCCGATGCCGAACAGGAAGACGACGAGCCAGGCGTAGCTCGGTGCCAGCGACAAGAGCACCAGGAAGATGATGAACAGCACCATCTCGACGATGAACATCAGCTTGCGGCCGAACTGGTCGGCGAGGCCGCCGAGCAGCAGCGCCCCGACGAGGATGCCGGCGAGCGAGGCCGCGCCGACGACGCCGTGCTCGACCGCACCGAGGCCGAACTCGCTCGCGATCAGCGGCATCGCCACGCCGGTCATGAAGACGACGAGGCCCTCGAAGAACTTGCCGGCGGCGGCGAGGCTCCAGATGCGCCACTGCATCGTCGTCATCGGCGTCACCGGCACGGGGGTTCCGTCCGGCCAGTTCGGGCGTTCGTCGATGTAGTGCTGCACGGTCCTGCCGGTGGCGTGCTCTTGGCTTCCGTGGCCGGACGGCTGCTGCTGCATGGAAGATCCCCGCATCGACCGGCGCGGCGCCGGTGCGTCGGCCGGCACCTTGATAGCGCAGCGTGAAGGGCGCGTGACGGCGCGAGCCGGCTAAGGGATTTTCGGAGGCCTGGCGCCGGTCCTCCCGTCTTCCGGCTGCGCCGGGAGACGGTGGCGCGGAGCGCCGGATGAGGCGGCGCCGACGGGCGCCGGATGCCGAGTTCTGCCGCTGTCCACCGCGCCGCTCACGCGGCGCGGCCCTCATCCGCCCCTTCGGGGCACCTTCTCCCACCCTGCGGGCGGGAGAAGGGAAGACACGCCATCCCCGTGCCTGCGGCTCCAGTCTTTCCCGGCTCAGCGTCTGCCGCGATTGACCGCGTGCGGGGCGGCCGTGCTACGCATCTCGCCGCGGCCCGCGAGCGGCCGGGGGAAAACTTTCGACGAGGACCATGATGGCCGGCAACCTGACCTTCGAGCGCCTGTGCGAGCTCGTCGACGACAAGACGATCGATACCGTCGTCACCGCCTTCGTCGACATGCAGGGGCGCCTCGCCGGCAAGCGGATGTCGGCCCGCTACTTCGTCCAGGGCGCGCACGAGGAGACGCACGCCTGCAACTACCTGCTCGCCACCGACATCGACAACGAGATGGTGCAGGGCTACGCCGGCACGAGCTGGGCGGCGGGCTACGGCGACTTCGTGCTGAAGCCGGACATGACGACGCTCTGCCTGACGCCATGGCTGCCGGGCACGGCGCTGGTGCTGTGCGACGTCAACGACCACCACGGCGAGCCGATCCCCTATTCGCCGCGCGCCATGCTGAAGAAGCAGACGGCCAAGCTCGCCGAGCGCGGCTGGACGGCAGCGCTCGCCTCCGAGCTCGAGTTCTACATCTTCAAGGACTCGTACGCGGAAGCCGCGAAGAAGGGCTACAAGAAGCTCGAGACCTCCGGCTACTACATCGAGGACTACGCGATCCTGCAGACGAGCCGCGAGGAGCCGCTCCTGCGCGCCTTCCGCAACGGGCTCGAGGGCGCCGGCATCCCGGTCGAGAACTCCAAGGGCGAGTGGGGCCCCGGCCAGTCCGAGATCAACGTGCGCTACGGCGAGGCGGTCGAGATGGCCGACCGCCACTCGATCCTGAAGAACGCCATGAAGGAGATCGCCGACCAGCACGGCGCCGCGATCACCTTCATGGCGAAGTACGACTACAACGTCGCCGGCAACTCGGCGCACGTGCACGCGAGCCTGTGGGACAAGGCCTCCGGCAAGCCGCTGTTCCATGATCCCAATGGCGAGCACGGCATGTCGGAGATGTGCCGGCAGTTCCTCGCCGGCCAGCTCCACCACGCCCGCGCCCTCACCTATTTCCTGGCGCCCTACATCAACTCCTACAAGCGCTTCCAGGCCGGCACGTTCGCGCCGACGAAGGCGGTGTGGAGCATCGACAACCGCACCGCCGGGTTCCGGCTCTGCGGCCACGGCAAGGCGCTGCGCGTCGAGTGCCGGATGCCGGGCGGCGACATCAACCCGTACCTGACGTTCGCGGCGCTGCTCGCCGCCGGCCTCGACGGCATCGACAAGAAGATGGAGCTCGAGCCGATGCAGGCGGGCGACAACTACGGCAAGACCGGCGTGCGCGAGATCCCGAAGACGCTGCGCGAGGCGATCGGCGAGCTCGAGAAGTCGGACATGCTGCGGGAGGCGTTCGGCGACGACGTCATCGAGCACTACCTGCACACGGCGCGCTGGGAGCAGTTCGAGTACGACCGCCGCGTCACCGACTGGGAGCTGTGGCGCGGCTTCGAGCGCACCTGAGGCGGGCGCCGGCGGGGCGCACGTTCGCTTTCTTTCGGACCGTTCGCTTTTCGGAACCCCGAAACTCCCCTAACGTGAGGCCCGCACGACGGCGGGAACCGCCGCAGGGGAGGACGCCCGCATGAATGCTCTTTCGCCGCGCCAGGGCGACATCCTGGCGCTGGCCCGCGCGCAGGGTCGTGTCGGCGTCGACGACCTCGCCGGCCGCTTCGGCGTCACGCCGCAGACGATCCGCAAGGACCTGAACGAGCTCTGCGACCAGCGGCTGCTGTCGCGGGTGCACGGCGGCGCGGTGATCTCGTCGGGCGTCGAGAACGTCGGCTACGACGCCCGCCGCTTCATCGCCCCGGAGGAGAAGCGCGCGATCGGCGAGGCGGCGGCGCGGCTCATCCCCGACAACTCGTCGCTGTTCATCAACATCGGCACGACGACGGAAGAGGTGGCGCGGGCGCTGCAGGGCCACCAGGGCCTGCTCGTCATCACCAACAATCTCAACGTTGCCAACCTGTTGTACCGTAACCCGCGGATCGAGGTGATCGTCGCGGGCGGGCCCGTGCGGCGCTCGGATGGCGGCGTCGTCGGTTCGGCGGCGGTGGACTTCATCCGCCAGTTCAAGGTCGACCACGCGGTCATCGGCGCCTCGGCGATCGAGGAGGACGGCGTGCTGCTCGACTTCGACTACCGCGAGGTGCGGGTGTCGCGGGCGATCATCGACAACGCGCGCAAGGTGGTGCTGTGCGCCGACCGGTTGAAGTTCGAGCGCTCGGCGCCGATCCGCATCGCCCACGTCTCGGAGGTCGACGCCTTCGTCACCGACCGGCTGATCTCGCAGCCCTTCGCGGAGATCTGCCGCTCGCACGGCGTCGAGGTGATCGAGGCGATGGCGTCGCCGCCGACGACCGCCGAGGGCTGACGCCGGGACGCGCTGCAGTGCCGAAGAGTTTCGTGCAGTGCAGCATTATTTTCGGTTGGCTTTCGCTTTGAGGCGTATTGCGTGCGATTTCGTTTTCGCTTAGCGTTTGCCGTGAAAGAACCAAGGCGCCGAGGTCCTCCGTGGCCACAACGAGCGCCCGACGGGGAAACGGCGTGCCAGCAGCGGCTTACGACCTCGCCATCATCGGCGGCGGCATCAACGGGTGCGGCATCGCCCGCGACGCCGCGGGCCGTGGCCTGAAGGTCTATCTCTGCGAGCAGGGCGACCTCGGCGGCGCGACGTCGTCGTCCTCGACGAAGCTCATCCACGGCGGCCTGCGCTATCTCGAGCACTACGAGTTTCGCCTGGTACGCGAGGCGCTGCTCGAGCGCGAGGTGCTCTTGAAGCTCGCGCCGCACATCATCTGGCCGCTGCGCTTCGTGCTGCCGCACCATGACGGCCTGCGCCCGAAGTGGCTGCTGCGCCTCGGCCTGTTCGTCTACGACCACCTCGGCGGCCGCAAGATCCTGCCGGCGACGCGCACCCTCGACCTCTCCCGCGACCCGACCGGCGCGCCGCTGAAGCCGGGTTATACCCGCGGCTTCGAGTATTCGGACTGCTGGGTCGAGGATTCGCGCCTCGTCGCGCTGAACGCCCTCGACGCGGCGACGCGCGGGGCGACGATCGCACCGCGGACGCGCTGCGTCGGCGCCGACCGCGACGGCGGGCTGTGGCGCGTCAGCGTGCGCGCCCACGGCTCCGAGCGGGTCGAGACGATCGCCGCCCGCGCGCTCGTCAACGCCGCCGGCCCGTGGGTCGGCGAGGTGCTCGCCGGCGCCATCCGGGCGAACGCCCCGGCGCACGTCCGCCTCGTCAAGGGCAGCCACATCGTCGTGCGCAAGCTCTACGACCACGACCGCGCCTACATCTTCCAGAATTCCGACGGCCGTATCGTCTTCGCCATCCCCTACGAGCGCGACTTCACGCTGATCGGCACCACCGACCGCGACTATCACGGCGACCCCGGCGCGGTGGCGATCGCCCCCGACGAGATCGACTATCTCGTCAGCGCGGCGAGCGAATACTTCCGCACCCCGGTGACGCGCGAGGCGATCGTCTGGACCTATTCTGGCGTCCGCCCGCTCTATGACGACGGCGCCTCGAAGGCGCAGGAGGCGACGCGCGACTACGTGCTCGAGCTCGAGGCGCCGGAGGGCCGGGCGCCGCTCCTCGACGTCTTCGGCGGCAAGATCACCACCTATCGCCGCCTCGCCGAGGCGGTGCTCGACAAGCTCGGCCCCCACCTGCCGCATGGCCCCTCGTGGACGGCGACGGCGGCGCTGCCCGGCGGCGACTTCCCCCACGACGGCGCGGCGGCGCTCGCCGAGAGCCTGCGGCGCGAGTACCCGTTCCTGGCGCCGGCGCATGCGCTGCGGCTGGTACGGGCCTATGGTACCCGCGCCCGCCTCATCCTCGAGGGCGCCAAGTCCGCCGCCGACCTCGGCCGCGTCTTCGGCTCCGACCTGACCGAACGGGAGGTCTCCTACCTGATGACCTACGAATGGGCTGTCACCGCCGCCGATGTGCTGTGGCGCCGCTCCAAGCTCGGTCTCCGGCTTACCGCCGACGAGGCCGCCGCCCTCGACGAGCACATGACGGCCGCGCGCGGCACCGCCGCCCTGCCGGCGGCCTGAGAGGACGGGAATGCAGCTCACCCTCGAAGACGTCGGCAAGTCGGTCGGACGCGAGACGCACATCTCCGGCGTGTCGATGACGCTCGCCGCCGGCTCGCTCAATGTGCTGCTCGGACCGACGCTGTCGGGCAAGACGACGCTGATGCGGCTGATGGCCGGCCTCGACAAGCCGACGAGCGGCCGCGTGCTGGTGGACGGCAAGGACGTCGCCGGCATGCCGGTGCAGAAGCGCAACGTCGCCATGGTCTATCAGCAGTTCATCAACTACCCCTCGCTGACGGTCTACGAGAACATCGCCTCGCCGCTGCGCGTCGCCGGCCGGCCGAAGGCGGAGATCGACAAGCGCGTCCACGAGGCGGCCGATCTCCTGCGCCTCGGGCCACTCCTGCAGCGCCTGCCGCTCGAGCTCTCCGGCGGCCAGCAGCAGCGCACGGCGATCGCCCGCGCCCTCGTCAAGGAAGCCGGCCTGGTGCTGCTCGACGAGCCGCTCGCCAACCTCGATTACAAGCTGCGCGAGGAACTGCGCGAGGAACTGCCGAAGATCTTCTCGGCCTCCGGCGCGATCTTCGTTTATGCGACGACGGAGCCGACCGAGGCGCTGCTCCTCGGTGGCTCGACGGCGACGCTGGCGAAGGGCCGCGTCACCCAGTTCGGACCGACGCTCGAGGTCTACCGCCGGCCGATCGACAAGGTGACGGCGGAGACCTTCTCCGACCCGCCGATGAACTTCGTCGCCGCCACCGGCCGCGCCGGCACCGTCGTGCTCGCCGACGGCACCTCGCTGCCGCCGGTCGGGCCGCTCGCGGTCGTCGGCGAGGGCGCGGTGACGCTCGGCTTCCGCCCCAACCACCTCTATCTGCGCCGGCCCACCCCTGATGCGGTGGCTCTGACCGGCACGGTGCGGGCGGTCGAGATCACCGGCTCGGAAAGCTTCGTGCACCTGACGCACGGCGCGCACTACTGGGTCGCGCTCGCCCACGGCGTCCACGACCTCGCGCCGGGCGCGCCGGTCGAGGTCTATGTCGACCCGCACCGCATGTTCGTGTTCGGCGCCGGCGAGCGTCTCGTCGCCGCGCCGACGCGCGCAGCGGCGGCCTGAGGAGGCGACGATGGCCCGCATCGACCTCTCCGACCTCGCCCACGCCTACCGGGCGGACCCGAAGACCCCGGCCGACTACGCGCTGAAGAAGCTCGACCTGTCCTGGCGGGACGGCGGCGCCTACGCGCTGCTCGGGCCGTCGGGCTGCGGGAAGACGACGCTCCTCAACATCATCTCCGGCCTCGTCCACCCGAGCCACGGCCGGGTGCTGTTCGACGGCAAGGACGTGACCAACCTGCCGACCGAGCGGCGCAACATCGCCCAGGTGTTCCAGTTCCCGGTTATCTACGACACCATGACGGTGGCCGAGAACCTCGCCTTCCCGCTGAAGAACCGCGGCGTCGACCGGGCGACGATCGACAAGCGCGTGGCGACGATCGGCGAGATGCTGGAGCTGACGCCGCTCCTCAATCGCAACGCCAGCGGCCTCACCGCCGACCTCAAGCAGAAAATCTCGCTCGGCCGCGGCCTGGTGCGCGAGGACGTGGCGGCGATCCTGTTCGACGAACCGCTCACCGTCATCGACCCGCATCTGAAGTGGCAGTTGCGCACGCAGTTGAAGCGCCTGCACACCCAGAGCCGCGCCACGATGATCTACGTGACGCACGATCAGACCGAGGCGCTGACCTTCGCCGACACGGTGGTCGTCATGTATGACGGCGAGATCGTGCAGATCGGCCCGCCGCAGGCGCTGTTCGACCAGCCGGAACACACCTTCGTCGGCTACTTCATCGGCTCGCCGGGCATGAACGTGCTGCCGGCGGCGGTGGACGGCGCGAACGCGCTTGTCGAGGGCACCACCGTGGCGCTCGGCGCGCGCTACGCCGCGCTGCCGAAGACGGCCCGCATCGAGATCGGCGTCCGGCCCGAGCACGTCAGGCTGTCGACGAAGGGCGAAGGTGTGCCCGTCGAGGTGGTGCGCATCGACGACATCGGCCGCCTGAAGGTCGCCAAGCTCAGCCTCGCCGGCCGCCCGCTCGCCGCGGTGCTGCCGGAGGAGTCCAGCCTCGAGGGATCCGGCGTGCGCGCCGTCTTCGATCCCGGCCGGGTGCACGTCTACGCCGACGGCCGGCGCGTTGCGGGGGAGGCCGCCTGATGGACAAGCCCGTCAACCAGAAGGCCTGGTTCCTCGTCCTGCCCGTTCTGTTCATCGTGGCGATCTCGGCGATCATCCCGCTGATGACGGTGGTGAACTATTCGGTGCAGGACACCTTCGGTAACAACCAGTTCTTCTGGGCCGGAACCGAGTGGTACGAGGAACTGCTCGCCTCCTCGCGCTTCCACGACGCCCTCGTCCGCCAGATCGCGTTCTCGGCCATCATCCTGGCGATCGAGATCCCGCTCGGCGTGGCGATCGCGCTGACGATGCCGAAGAGCGGCGTCTGGGCTTCGGCCTGCCTCGTGCTGATGGCGCTGCCGCTGCTCATTCCGTGGAACGTCGTCGGCACGATCTGGCAGGTGTTCGGCCGCGGCGACATCGGCCTGCTCGGGGCGGCCGTCAACAATCTCGGCATTCCCTACAATTACACGCAGGACACCGTGTCGGCGTGGGTGACGGTCGTCGTCATGGACGTCTGGCACTGGACGAGCCTCGTCGTGCTGCTCGCCTATGCCGGCCTGCGCTCGATCCCCGACGCCTTCTACCAGGCGGCGCGCATCGACGGCGCCTCGCGGCTGTCGGTTTTCCGCTACATCCAGCTGCCGAAGATCAAGCACGTCCTGATCATCGCCGTGCTGCTGCGGTTCATGGATAGCTTCATGATCTACACCGAGCCGTTCGTCGTCACCGGCGGCGGTCCCGGCAACGCCACCACCTTCCTGTCGATCGACCTCGTCAAGATGGCGGTGGGGCAGTTCGACCTCGGTCCCGCGGCGGCCATGTCGATCGTCTACTTCCTCATCATCCTGCTGTTCTCGTGGATCTTCTACACGGTGATGACCGGCAAGCGGCCGCCGATGCACGGGGAGAACCGCTGATGCGCGCGCGGGTCATCGTCCCCACCCTCTACATCCTCTTCCTCCTGTTGCCGATCTACTGGCTCGTCAACATGAGCTTCAAGACCAACCAGGAGATCGTCAGCGGCGTGACGCTCTGGCCGCAGACCTTCACGTTCGCCAACTACATGGTGATCTTCACCGATGCGAGCTGGTACTCCGGCTACATCAACTCGATCACCTACGTGGTGATGAACACGGTGATCTCGCTCGCCGTGGCGCTGCCGGCGGCCTATGCCTTCTCGCGCTACCGCTTCCTCGGCGACAAGCACCTGTTCTTCTGGCTCCTGTCGAACCGGATGGCGCCGCCGGCGGTGTTTGCCCTGCCGTTCTTCCAGCTCTATTCGGCCTTCGGCCTGATCGACACCCACATCGCCGTGGCGCTCGCCCACTGCCTGTTCAACGTGCCGCTGGCCGTGTGGATCCTCGAGGGCTTCATGTCGGGGGTGCCGCGCGAGATCGACGAGACGGCCTACATCGACGGCTACTCGTTCCCGAAGTTCTTCGTGAAGATCTTCATGCCGCTGATCGCGAGCGGAATCGGCGTCGCCGCCTTCTTCTGCTTCATGTTCTCGTGGGTGGAACTGCTGCTCGCCCGCACCCTGACGACGACGGACGCCAAGCCCATCGCCGCGATCATGACGCGGACCGTGTCGGCGGCCGGCATGGACTGGGGCGTGCTCGCGGCAGCGGGCGTGCTCACCATCATCCCCGGCGCGATCGTCATCTGGTTCGTCCGCAACTACATCGCCAAGGGCTTCGCCCTCGGGCGGGTTTGAGGAGGCCGCCGTGAACGTGACGATGGACTTCTCGTGGATGGCGTGGACGTGGCCGACGGCCACGTTCTTCCTGGTGATCGCCGCGATGCTCGTCGGCATGACGCTGTGGGAGTGGGCGGTGCCGGGCGGCAGCCCGCGCTACGGCGTGCTCGGCATCGAGACGACGCGCGGCGACCGCTTCTTCGTCTCGCTGCTCGGCAGCGCCTTCATCACGCTCGCCTGGCTCGGCCTCGTCGGGCCGGACCTGTGGTGGGCGCTCGGCGTCTGCGTCGTCTGGGCGCTCGGCGTGTTCCGCTGGGTGTGAGGTTCGGGCCGCCGACGGCGGCCCTTTGGGAGATCTGATGCGACGCGGCCGGTGGGAGTGCCGGGCGGCGCAGCAAGAGACGGGCCCTCCGTTCAAGGGGCGGCGGGTCCGGAAGGTTCGCGAATAACCCTGGGAGGATCCGTGATGCGATATCATCTGATGAGTTCGGTCGGGGCACTCGCCCTGATGCTTGCGGCGGGCCCCGCGTTCGCCGACATGGACGAGGCGAAGAAGTTCCTCGACGCCGAGATCGGCACCCTGTCGACGCTGTCGCGCGCCGACCAGGAAGCCGAGATGCAGTGGTTCATCGATGCCGCCAAGCCGATGGCCGGCATGGAGATCAAGGTCGTCTCTGAGACGATCACCACGCACGAATACGAGTCCAAGGTGCTGGCGCCGGCCTTCACGGCGATCACCGGCATCAAGGTGACGCACGACCTCATCGGCGAGGGCGACGTCGTCGAGAAGCTGCAGACACAGATGCAGTCCGGCGAGAACATCTACGACGGCTACATCAACGACTCCGACCTGATCGGCACGCACTGGCGCTACCTGCAGGCGCGCGACCTCACCGACTGGATGGCCGGCGAGGGCAAGGACGTCACCAATCCGGGCCTCGACCTCGACGACTTCATCGGCAAGTCGTTCACCACCGCCCCGGACGGCAAGCTCTACCAGCTGCCCGACCAGCAGTTCGCCAACCTCTACTGGTTCCGGTACGACTGGTTCAACGACGAGAAGAACAAGGCCGACTTCAAGGCGAAGTACGGCTACGATCTCGGCGTGCCGGTCAACTGGTCGGCCTACGAGGATATCGCCGAGTTCTTCACCGGCCGCGAGATCGACGGCAAGAAGGTCTACGGCCATATGGACTATGGCAAGAAGGACCCGTCGCTCGGCTGGCGGTTCACCGACGCCTGGCTGTCCATGGCCGGCAACGGCGACAAGGGCATCCCGAACGGCAAGCCGGTGGACGAGTGGGGCATCCGCGTCGATGCGAACTCGCGCCCCGTCGGCTCGTGCGTGACGCGCGGCGGCGACACCAACGGCGCGCCTGCCGTCTACTCGATCGAGAAGTACCTCGAGTGGCTGAAGGCCTATGCGCCGCCGAACGCCGCCGGCATGACCTTCGGCGAGGCCGGCCCGGTCCCCGCCCAGGGTGAGATCGCCCAGCAGATCTTCTGGTACACCGCCTTCACCGCCGACATGGTGAAGGACGGCCTGCCGGTGGTGAACGCCGACGGTTCGCCGAAGTGGCGGATGGCGCCCTCGCCGAAGGGCTCCTACTGGGTCGACGGCATGAAGCTCGGCTACCAGGACGCCGGCTCGTGGACCCTGATGAAGTCGACCCCGGTCGACCGCGCCAAGGCCGCCTGGCTCTATGCGCAGTTCGTCACCTCGAAGACGGTGGACGTGAAGAAGAGCCACGTCGGCCTGACCTTCATCCGCGAGTCGACGATCCGCGACAAGAGCTTCACCGAGCGCGCTCCGAAACTCGGCGGGCTGATCGAGTTCTACCGCTCGCCGGCGCGCGTCCAGTGGTCGCCGACCGGCACCAACGTGCCGGACTATCCGAAGCTTGCGCAGCTGTGGTGGCAGGCGATCGGCGACGCGTCGTCGGGTGCCAAGTCGGCGCAGGAGGCGATGGACTCGCTGTGCGCCGAGCAGGAGCGCGTGCTGGAGCGCCTCGAGCGCGCCGGCGTGCAGGGCGACATCGGGCCGAAGCTCAACGAAGAGCATCCGCTCGAGTACTGGGTCGAGCTCGCCAAGAAGGAGGGCAACGTCGCCCCCCAGGTGAAGCTCGCCAACGAGAAGCCGCAGGGTCAGACGGTCGACTACGACACGCTGATCAAGACCTGGGCCGACGCCCAGTCGAAGTGAGCGGTTGAGATAGCGCGTCCTCCCCCTGCCAGGGGGGAGGACAGCCGCGCCGCCCGGCGCGGCAGGAGGGGGCCCGTCAATCCGGCGCAGTGTCCGAATTGACGGGCCCCACCCTGACCGCCTTCGGCGGTCTGTCCCTCCCCCTGGCAGGGGAGGGACGCCACCGCGAGTGCCCCTCCCCCATGCCCACCCACCTCATCGCCATCGACCAGGGGACCACCTCGACGCGGGCGATCGTGTTCGCGGCCGATCTCTCCGTTGCGGCCGTCGCGCAGGCGGAGTTCCCCCAGCACTACCCGCTGTCGGGTTGGGTCGAGCACGATCCGGAAGACCTGTGGTCGACCACCGTCGACACCGTGCGCAAGGCGATGGCGAAGGCCGGCCTGTCTGCCGCCGACATCGCCGCGATCGGCATCACCAACCAGCGCGAGACCACCGTCGTCTGGGACAAGACGACCGGCCGCGCCGTCCACAACGCCATCGTCTGGCAGGACCGCCGCACGGCGGAGTTCTGCGCCGGCCTGAAGGCCGACGGCGTCGAGCCGATGGTGACGGCCAGGACCGGTCTCATTCTCGACCCCTATTTCTCGGCGACGAAGCTCGCCTACGTGCTCGACCACGTCGACGGCGCACGTGCCCGCGCCGAGCGCGGCGAGCTCGCCTTCGGCACTGTCGACACCTTCCTGATGTGGCGGCTGACCGGCGGCAAGACGTTCGCCACCGACGCCACCAACGCCGCCCGCACGCTTCTCTGCGACATCCGCACCGGCGCCTGGGACGACGAGCTGATGCGGCTCTTCCGCGTGCCGGCGTCGATGCTGCCGGAGATCCGCGACAGCGCGGCCGACTTCGGCACGACGCTGCCGGAGCTGTTCGGCGGGCCGATCCGCATCGCCGGCGTCGCCGGCGACCAGCAGGCGGCGACCGTCGGCCAGGCGTGCTTCACGCCCGGCATGATGAAGTCGACCTACGGCACCGGCGCCTTCGCGCTGCTCAACACCGGCGACGCGCCGGTCGCCTCGAACAACCGGCTGCTCACCACCATCGCCTACCAGCTCGGCGGCAAGCGCACCTATGCGCTGGAAGGGGCGATCTTCGTCGCCGGCGCGGCCGTGCAGTGGCTGCGCGACGGCCTCGGCATCATCCGCACCGCCGCCGAGACCGCCGCCTTCGCCGCCGCCTCCGATCCCACCCAGGACGTCTACCTGGTGCCGGCCTTCACCGGCCTCGGCGCGCCGTGGTGGGACCCGGAGGCGCGGGGCGCCCTCTACGGCCTGTCGCGCGGCACGACGCCGCGCGAGCTCGCCCGCGCGGCGCTGGAAAGCGTCGGCTACCAGACGCGCGACCTGCTCGATGCCATGCGTCGCGACTGGCCGGACGCCGACGGCACCGCGACGGTGCTCCGGGTCGACGGCGGCATGGTGGCGAGCGACTGGACGCTGCAGTTCCTCGCCGACGTGCTCGATGCCCCCGTCGACCGCCCGGAAGTGCTGGAGACGACGGCGGTGGGTGCCGCCTATCTCGCCGGCCTGCAGACCGGCGTCTGCCCGGAGCCGGCCGTCTTCGCCGAGCGCTGGAAGCTCGACCGCCGCTTCCTGCCGGCGATGCCGGCCGAGCAGCGCGAGCGCAAGCTCGCCGGCTGGGCGCGCGCTGTCCGCCGCACGCTCACCACCGACTGACGCACGCAACCCCTGTCGCAGCGCTGACGGGCGCGCTAGGCTCGCTCCCCTTGGCGACGAGGCCGGCGTGAGCGAGAGCGACGACACCCTTCCAGAACGAGGTCCCGGCCTGTCGGCGCGCATCGCCGCCGCCGCATACCGTCGCTGGCACGCGCAGCCGATCCGCCTGCGCATCCTGATCGCCGCCGCCGTCCTCAACCTCGCCGCCATCGCGGCGGCCGGCATCGTCGTCGTCGTCAATGCCCGCTTCGCCACCAGTGTCGAGATCGCCGCCTCCCTCGACGCCTCCGCCCGCTTCGTCCGCACCACCGTCGCGGAGATGCGCGCCGACGTCGGGCTGCCGGCGCTCGCCACGGCGGTCGACACCGGCATGGCGGCGCGGCACGTCCGCATCACCGTGCTCGACGCGGACGGCCGCCCGGTCGCGGCCAACGCCGCCGTCGACCGCGCGGACGGCGGCGAGCCGCACGAGCGCGCCCCCGCCTGGTTCGCCCGGCTGATCGCCGCGCCACCGCCGGCGGTCGAGGTTCCCGTCGTCGTCGGCGGCGCACGGATGGCGACCGTCGTGCTCACCGGCGAGCCCGCCGACGAGATCGCCGAAGTCTGGGAAGACGTGCGGGCCCTGGCGATCATCGCGCTGATCGTCAACGCGGCGGTGCTGTTCGTGCTCGCCGTCGCGGTCGGGCGGGCGCTCGCGCCGCTGTCGGCCCTCGCCCGTGGCCTGTCGCGACTGGAGGGCGGCGACTACCGCGCCCGCCTCGAGCCGCCGCGCGACGCCGAGTTCGCGCTGATCGCCTCCCGCTTCAACGCGCTGGCCGGGCAGCTCGCCGCCACCCGCGCCGAGAACCGGCGGCTGAGCCTGCGCCTCCTCAGCGCCCAGGACGACGAGCGCCGCGTCGTTGCCGGCGAACTCCACGACGAGGCCGGACCCTGCCTGTTCGGCATCGTCGCCAACGCCCGCTCGATCGAGACGATCGCCCGCGGCAGCCGCGCCGCGCGGGCACCGGAGATCGTCGAGCGGGCACGCGAGGTCGCCGATATCGCCGATCGCCTGAAGACGATGAACCGCCGCCTGCTGCAGCGCCTCCGGCCGATGTCGCTCGGCCACGTGCCGCTCGCCGACCTCGCCGGCGGTCTCGTCGACGAATTCCGCCGGCTGGCGCCCGCGGTGCTGTTCGATCTCGCCGTCGGCGAGCTCGCCGACGGCTACGGCGAGGCGCGCGACCTCACCGTCTATCGCTGCCTGCAGGAGTGCCTGACCAACGCCGTCAAGCACGCCGAGCCGCGCATCGTCATGGTCGAACTCGCCGAGCGGCGGGCCGGCCCGCGCGGGCCGCGCCTGCACCTCTCCGTCGAGGACGACGGCATCGGCATGGACAGGGACGTTCCGGCCGGCTACGGCCTGTCGGGCATCGCCGAACGCGTCAGCGCGCTGGGCGGTGCGCTCGCCTGGGGGCCCGGGGCGGCCGGGGGCACGCGCTTCGAGATCGAGCTGCCGCTCGCCGGCGACGGCGGCGCGCCCGAGAACGGCGAGGGGGAGGCCGGCGTGCCGGCGGGTTTCGGGGAAAGGGTGAGATGAACCGTCCTGTGCTGGTGGTCGACGATCATCCGATCGTGCTCGCGGGGTGTCGCCGCGTGCTGGAGGACGCCGGGCTCGGCCCGGTCGCCGAGGCGGCGACGATCGCGCGCGGCTACCGGCTGTTCCTGCGCCTCAAGCCGCGGCTCGCCATCGTCGACCTGTCTCTGCGCGGCGGCGGGCTGGACGGGCTGCGGCTCGTGCAGCGCATTCGCCGCAGGGCCACCGACACCGCAGTGCTGGTGCTGACCATGCACCGCGAGCCGGCGGTGGTGACGCGGGCACTCGAGGCCGGCGCCGACGGCTACCTCCTGAAGGACACCGCCCCGGACGAGCTGGTGGCGGCCGCCGCCGCGGTGATGCGCGGCCGGCCCTATCTCAGCCACGGCCTCGCCACCGAGGTGGTGCTGCACGGCGCCCGCCAGCGCCGCGCGCCGCGCCCGGTGATGACGCCGCGCGAGAGCGAAATCCTCGAGCTCCTCGCCGACGGCAAGTCCTATGCGCTGATCGCCGAGGAACTGTCGCTCTCCTACAAGACGATCGCCAACACCGCCTCGCAGCTGAAGGCGAAGCTCGGCGTCTCGACGCTGCCGGAGCTCGTCCACGCCGCCGTGCGCGGCCGCGAAGGCGCCGCCTGACAGACGCCGGCCAGGCGGTCGGGGAAGGCGGTCGGGCGAGGCGGCCGCAAACACCGCATTGACTTCACGCCCGGCGCCGGACGACGCTCGGGCCGGGCCCCCGATGCCGCGATCGGGGTCGCCCTTGCGCCAGCCGGCACGGGGCCGGCGGGCGCCGGACTTCGCGGCCGATCCCTCGAGGAGACCTTCGATGAGCCACAACGCCGACCTCGTCGACCGCCGCCACAAGGCGGTGCCGCGCGGGGTGTCGACCCCCTACCCGGTCTATGCGGCCCGCGCCGAGAACGCCGAACTGTGGGACGTCGACGGCAAGCGCTACATCGACTTCGCCGGCGGCATCGCCGTGCTCAATGTCGGCCATCGCCACCCGAAGGTGATCGCCGCCGTCGAGGCACAGCTCGGCCTCTACACCCACACCTGCTTCCAGGTCGTGCCCTACGAGCCCTATATCGCGCTCGCCGAGCGCCTGAACGCGCTCGCCCCCTTCAAGGGCCACGCGAAGACGATGTTCGTGACGACAGGCGCCGAGGCGGTGGAGAACTGCGTCAAGCTCGCCCGCGCCGCCACCGGCCGCTCGGCCGTCATCGCGTTCGCCGGCGCCTTCCACGGCCGCACGATGATGGGCATGGCGCTGACGGGCAAGACGCAGCCCTACAAGCACAAGTTCGGACCGATGCCGGCCGACGTCTACCATGTGCCCTTCCCGATCGCCGACCACGGCACCAGCGTGGCCGACAGCCTGAAGGCGCTCGAGACGCTATTCCGCGCCGACGTCGAGCCGGCGCGCGTCGCCGCCATCATCATCGAGCCGGTGCAGGGCGAGGGCGGCTTCTATCCGGCCCCGACCGAACTCCTCGTGGCGCTGCGCAAGATCTGTGACGACCACGGCATCATGCTCGTCGCCGACGAGGTGCAGACGGGCTTTGCCCGCACCGGCAAGATGTTCGCCATCGAGCACTCCGGCGTCGAGCCGGACCTGATCGCCGTGGCGAAGTCGCTCGCCGGCGGCTTCCCGCTGGCCGGCGTCATCGGCAAGGCGGCGGTGATGGACGCGGCAGACCCCGGCGGCCTCGGCGGCACCTATGGCGGCAACCCGGTCGCCTGCGCGGCGGCGCTCGCCGTGCTCGACGTCATCTCCGAGGAGAAGCTGCTGGAGCGCGCCGATGCGATGGGCGAGCGCGTCAAGGCGAAGCTGAAGGCGATCGCCTCGCGCAACGACGTCGTGCCGATCACGGCGATCCGCGGCCCCGGCGCGATGATCGGCTTCGACATCGTCAAGACGCGCGGCGACTACGAGCCTGACGCGGAGGCGACGAAGCGGGTCACCACCGCCGCCCTGCACGACGGGCTGGTGCTGTTGTCGTGCGGCGTCCACGCCAACGCCATCCGCATCCTCGTGCCGCTGACGGCCTCCGAGGAGATCCTCGACGAGGGCATGGCGAAGCTCGAAGCGGCTCTCGTCTCGGCGGCGCGGCTCGCCGCCTGAGCGGACGACGAGGCGAAACGGCCGGAGCCGTCGCGAGAGCGGCTCCGGTCCTCGAGGCCCGGATCGGGGACGATCGGCTGCGCGCTACGCGGCGGCGGCCGCGAGGCATCCGAGGCGGGCAGCGCGAGCGTCGAGCCGCGCGCGGATGGATCGCGGCAGCTGTCGCGCCGACTTGATGCGCGGTGCCGGCATTTCCGGGATCGCTCCGGCGTCCCCGCCGAACCGCGCCTCGTAGTCCGCGTAGTTGTCGAAGCGGCGTCGCGTGACGGTGTCGACGAAGGTCTCCGCCGGCGCGCCTTCGGCGAGGATCAGGGCGTGGTCCTCGAGCTCGACATGGAAGTAGGTGAAGCGGTCGGGCACGTTCGTCACCCGGGTGATCGTCGTGGCGTTGACGAGGGCGCCCGCCTGCACCAGCAGGCCGTCGACGAGCAGGGCGTGGTCGGGGGAGAGCAGCAGCGGCCGGTGGGGCACGCCCTCCCCGAGGGCCCCGGCGGCGACGCACACCGGCCACGAGCGCAGCGGATCGGCGAACGCGGCGACGATCGTCTGCCGGCCGATCCAGCGGACCGGCCGAACGCCGCCCTCCGGCGTCAGCACGGGGTCGCCGATCGCCAGGCTCTCGACCGGCCGTTCGCCGTCCGGCGTCGCGACGTGCGTGCCCTCCAGCAGGCACATCGCGTTGTAGTTCTCAAGGAATTCGCGCATGAACTCTTCGTCCAGCGACTGCTGTTGCGTGATAAGCCCGACGGAAATCAACGCCGCAATGAGCCCGTATTCGATAGCCGTCGCCATCGCTGCCGCTCCCGAGACCACGCCACCGCCGACCGTTTCAGCCGTAGCTCAACTATGTCGAATGTTCGAGTATAGTTTTGCCCTCTGAACATTATGATGACGATCGGCTACGACAGCATTATGTTCGCCGGCTATTCTTTAAAGATCTGGCGGAACGAAGAAGACGGCAACAACGGAACGTTGGCCCTGGAAACCGTCAGGCGCGCCGCGCCGCTGCCGTGAGCGTTCGTGGTGGTCGGCCGGCCAGGCCGGACGGGTATCCGGCGGTGCGGACCTCACTTGCCGACACGGACGAACGGGGAGTGGCGGGCGCGCCGGCACGGCCGGACCGGAACGGCCGGGGCGCAGTGGCGTTCTGCGGCGAGTGTTCCTCTCGCCGAAGGCCGCGCCCCATGCCCGCATTCGCACCCGACCGTTCCATCGTCCGGCGCGACAGCCCGCGCGACGACCTGCTGATCTTCCAGATCCGCGCCAAGATTACCAAGCCCGACATCGAGTGGATGGCTGCGCAGGCCAACACCGGCTTCGACCGCTTCGACGAAATCGACATGCTGATCGTCATGTCGAACTATGACGGCGCCGACCTCGGCGCGCTCTTCGACGGCGACGCGCTCGGCGTGCAGGCCCGGGCTGCCCGCCACGTCCGCCGCTACGCGGTCGTCGGCGCACCGGCCTGGGCGGAGGCGATGATCAACCTGTTCGCGCCGCTGACGCCGGTCGAGGAGAAAACGTTCGCCCTTGAAGACGAGGCGGCCGCCCGGCTCTGGGTCGACGGCAGCGAAACGGCCGCGCCGGCGGCCTGATCCGGCGGACCGGCGAAGTCGCCCCCGCGAGCCTCCGCGGACGAACCGGCGTGGAACTTTCACACCTCCGTCCGCGCGCGCGGCCGCGAAACCGCCGCGGTCGGCGTCGTCGCGTCGCCGTACGGCAAATATGCATGGAAGCATCACTATCATGCACGCATTTCGTGACGTTTCTACAACCAAAAGGGGTTTGATGTCTTGTCATTGGATCACGCACTCGTTACCATTTGGGAACTGAACCGAGAGCCTCACGTCGGTCATCGGACCCAAGCCGGTGAAGGGAACGGTCCAGGTAGGATCCCAGCACACCGAACGCGGCCCGCCACTCGATAGCGATCGCGGGCCAATAGAGGCGGCCATGCGAAGCGGTCTGCAGTCTCGCTTTTCGGGTAACATCAATTACGCAAACCTGAACGGCATCAATGGCTGGCTCTTCGACAGTAACAATCCGTCGACTAGCGTTCGATTTCATCTGTTCATCAATGGACAGCGGGTTGGAGCCTTCAGAGCTTCACGGGTCCGCGAAAAAACCAATGCCCGCGGCAGTGTCAGCCGGCGGCTTGGGTTCCATATACCGGTGTCCGACGCCTGGCCGCTGAGCGATCGCTCGATCCTCGTGATCCAGCCGTGCGACTGCGCCGACTTCCATCTCACCGCACTGTTCGCGAACCCCGCAGAAGCATCCACCCCCACCATCGTCACGCCCGAGTACAACCTGGACGTCCAGAATCCGCCGTCAGTAGACATATCCAGCGTTGTCCACACCACCATGCAGAAGCACATTCTGCCGACCCTCAAGCAGCACACCGGCAACAAGGACTGGCCGACGATCGCCGATCTCAACCGATCGCTCCTCCTTGAGGTGCCCGATCTCGACAAGTCGCTGCTGCTGCTCGGCCGCGGCAGTCTCTACGCCAAGGCGTTCGAGGACGCCCGGCGCACCCTGTCGATCGCCTGCCTGCTCTATCCCGACCTCGTCGATGCCCACTACTACTGCGGCGTGACGCACGCACGTGCCGGCGGCCATGCCGCGGCCGTGCCCTATCTGCGCCGCTCCCTGGCGCTCGACCCCGGCTCCATCCGCAGCAAGCGCGATCTCGCCGACGCGCTCGCCCGCTCCGCGCGGGGACTGCCGCGTGACGACCGGCGGAATGCGATCGAGAACGAGGCGCTCACGCTTTTTCTCGACGTCGTCGCCGCCGAGCCGTCCGACGCCATCGTCCTGCGGGCCGCCCGCCTCGCCTTCGACCTCAGCCTGTTCGCGGTGGCGCTCGAGCTCTTCCAGACGGTCGTCGCGGAGCAGCCCGCCCACATCCAGGCCCTCACCGGCGTCAGCCGTTGCCTGGTCGGGCTGCGACGGATCTCCGAGGCCCTGCGCACCGCCAAGCGCATCACCGAGATCGACCCCGACAACGAGACGGCGCGCTACCAGTTGCGCGTGCTGCGCTTCCTGAACGACGACGCCGGCGGTCCCGGTGAGGAGGACCGCTACGGCGCGCTGGAAGCGCTCGCCGAAGACCGCCTGCGCCTCGTCGACGCCGATGGCGCGGCGGTGACGTTCGACGAGACGACGGTCGCCGCCGACATCGCGGCGCGGCTGTCGGCGGCAGAAGCGGTTTGGCTCGAGGTCGGTGCCGCGGCGGCGCGCCCCGGCCTCGCGCCGTTCGTGCCGGCGTCACCCCTCGACGCGCGCTTCGGATGCCACCGCTTCCGCGAGGACGCGACGGGCGTCGAGCGGGTGTTCTGGCATCGCGACGCCCTGACGGAACTGGTGCGGTCCACCGGCACGGTGCCGTCGCCGTCGCGGCTGCGCGCCTTCGAGGCGCTCTATCTGCCGGGTTTCCGGGTGCCGCAGAGCGGCGACACCGTCATCGTCATGTCGCGCCACGGCATCGTCAAGTTCGGCGGCGGCGAGCACTTCATCGAAAGCATGGCCGACCACTACCGCTCGATCGGGCTCGACCCGGTGATCGTCGGCATCTCCAACGAGCGCGCGGGCGAAGCCGGGCGCAGAGGCGACCGGCGCTATGCCTTCGTCGGCGAGAACCCGAGCAGCCTGCGCGACCTCGTGCTGCGCATCGGCGCGACGCTGGTGCACGGCATCTCCGGCAGCGGCATGCTGGCGGCGAGCGCGCTCGAGATGACGAACGTCCAGTTCGTCTACGGCGTCCACTTCTGGCGGGAGGCGCTGGGCTCGGACGCCGGCGACGCCTTCTTCGACGAGGCGGGCGAGCCGATCCCGCGCTCGGAGTTCGAGTTCGTCCTGACCCGCGCCGCGACCGTCTACGCCAACTCGCATTACACCCGCGACGTGCTCGAGGCCGCCTTCGGCGTCCGCTGTCCCGTCGTCTATTCGGTGCCACACGACCTGGAGACGGCGGCGTGACGGCGGCGCCCGACCCGGGCTTCGTCCTGCTCGTCAACGCCAAGCCGGAGAAGGGGTTCGACCTTCTGGTCCAGGTCGCGGCGAGCCTGCGCCACATCCCCTTCGTCGCGATCGCCAGCCAGTCGGACGCGGCCGAGGCGCACGATCTCGTCCGCCGCTTCGCCGCCACCAACATTCGCATCATCGAGAAGACGAGCGACATGGCCTCGCTCTACCGGGCGGCCCACGTCGTCGCGGTGCCGAGCTACCGCTTCGTCGAGACGTTCAGCCGCGTCTGCATCGAGGCCCAGCGCCACGCCAAGCCGGTGATCGGCTCGGACGTCGGCAACGTCCCCTTCCTGCTGGCCGTGTCCGGGATCGTGCTGCCCGAGAGCATCGACCTCTGGTCGCGCGAGATCGCCCGCCTCTACCAGGACGGCGACTACTACCGGCAGCGCTGCCGGCTCGCCGCGAAGAACTCCGCCCGCTATTCCCAGGCCGCGCAGCGTGAGGACATCCTGCGGATCGTCCGCACCCAGACGGACGCGATGCTGATCTGCGTCGGCTCCGGCATCGGCAACATGCTGCACACCGCCCCGATGATCCGCAACATCGCCCGCACCATCGGGCGGCGCGTCGATCTCCTCGTCGCCGAGGACCACAGCACCAGCCTGTTCCTGCTGCAGAACGACGCCTTCGTGAACAGCGTCTATTCCCTGCGCAACTACGCGCTGCGGCGACGCTACGACACTATCTTCGTGACGCACTGTTTCGGCACCGCGAGCCTGCCCTTCCACGCGCGGCGGGTGGTGTTCAGCCGCGACTGGGACGCCTTCCAGCCCGGCCACCGTCTGCACGAGGCGCTGTTCAACCTCGAGGCGGCGAAGGTGCTGCTCGGCATCGACTACGACCCGGCGACGGCGGCGCGCGACTACTATCTCGGCAACTACGTCTACCAGCGCCCGAACACGCGGCTCGTCGGCTTTCACGGCGGCTCGAAGGACGGGTTCTGGGCGAGCAAGCGCTGGCCGCACTTCGCGGCTCTCGCCGGCCGCCTTCGGGAGGCGGGCTATGGCGTCGCCTCGTTTGGCACGGCGTCGGAATATGTCGACGGCACCCTCGACCACACCGGCGGCACCATCGAGGAGATGGTCCGCGGCATGCTGAAGTGCGACGCCTTCGTCTCCAACGACAGCGGCGTCATGAACATCGCCAACGCTCTCGGCATTCCCGTCGTCGGCATCTTCGGGCCGACCAACTGGGAAACGCGCGGCCCGCTCAGCGAACACGGCCGCAGCGTCAGCCTCATCGCCGACTGCTCGCCCTGCGAGGTGAAGAACCCGAAGCACTTCCTGGCGGGCGGCTGCGCCTGCATCGACCGCCTCGATCTCGAGACGGTGTGGGCGGCGGTCGCCGACCTGCTCGCCAACGTCGACCGCGCCCCCACGCCCCTGAAGCTCGTCGTCAGTCGCTAGCGTACAAGGACACCCGCGATGATCCTCGTCCCCGTGGCCGCCGGAGAACTCCTCGACAAGATCACGATCCTGGAGATCAAGCGTGCCCGCATCACCGGGCCCGAGCGGCTCGCGAACGTCGAACGGGAGTTGCAGGCGCTCCGCCGCGTCGCCCGCGACGTCTTCGGCGACGGCCAGGCGCACGTCGGGCTGCAGGCCAACCTGAAGGCGGTCAACGAACTCCTGTGGGACATCGAGAACGCCAAGCGCCAGCACGAGGCGGAACAGCGCTTCGACGCCGAATTCATCCAGCTCGCCCGCAACGTCTACATCTTCAACGACCGTCGGGCGGCGATCAAACGCGAGATCAACGGGCTCCTCGGCTCGGAGATCGTCGAGGAGAAGGTGCATCCGGCCTACGCCCTCGCCCGCTGAGCCGCCGGCCGGATCCGCCCGGCCGGCGCCCCCGCAGTCCCCGCCCGCCGCCGGCCTCCCGCCCCGGGGATCGATGTCCTCCCAGCCCGAAAACAGGCGCACGAGCCCCATGACGAAGCGTCCCGGCGTTCTGATCTGCGGTGGCCGACGGGTGGAGTCGACCATCCGCGTGGTCGGCCGCGGCTACGAGAAGATCGGCTACGACGTCGCCTACCTGCCGACCCGCGACTATGACCGGCCGTCGCCGACCTCGAAGTTCTCGCCGATCGAGAACCTCGAGGACGCGCTCGTCGGCAAGATTCGGTCGGTCGGCGCGGATCTCGTCGTCTGGGTGATGTGCAAGAGCGACTATCCGGCAGGTCTCATCCCGCACCTCCGCGACGCGGTCCCGCACACGCGCTGGGGGTTCCACAGCTTCGACGACCCGTTCGCCGTCGACACCGGGGAGTTCGAGCGCGCGCGCGACTTCGACTTCGCCATCACATGCTGCGAGAGCAGCATCGCGGACTACGCGACGCTCGGCGTCCCGGCCGTCTGCCTCTACCCGCCCTACGACGAGGATCTGCAGACCAACGCGACGCCGGAGCGGGACACCGCCGACATGAGCTTCATCGCGACGAACCTCTACCCGCCGGCGCGGTTCGCAAAGTCGCTCTACTGCCGCGCCGACATCGTCCGCGCCGTCGCGCCGCTCGGCGATCTGGCGCTCTATGGGCCGTGGGAGAAGCGCTACAACTGGGGCGGCGAGTTCGGCGTGCCGGAGCTGAAGGGCCAGTGGCGCGGCGCCCTGCGCTTCGAGCAGCTCGCTGCCGTCTACAAGTCCTCGCGGATCAACCTCAACAGCCACGTCCGTCCCGACGGATACCTCTATCTCAACGAGCGCTTCACCAACGTCCTCGGCTGCGGCGGCTTCATGCTCGTCGACGCCGTGGCCGGACTGGAGTCGCTGCAGGACGGGGGCGAGGCGTTCGTGATCTACCGGAGCCTGGAGGACCTGCAGGAGAAGGTGCGATACTTCCTCGCGCACGAGACGGAGCGGCGGGCGATCGCGGACCGCGGTCTCGCCCTCGCCCGCGGGATGTTCAGCAACACCCTGTTCGCCGAGCGGGCGGCCCGCTACGCCGCGGCACTCTAGGCGCACGTCCTTTGGCCGGCATGTCGAGCTCCGTTGCCGCGGCAGGAAACACGAGGCCGCAGACAGCGGACCGCGACGAGACGATCGCCTTCGACGGCAAGGATCTCCGCCTCGTGTTCCTGCGCCCGGCGGCCCGCCAGCAGATCCTGACCTACAGCGTGCGGCCGACGCCGGGAAAGCCGCTCGCCGGGTTCGCCGCCTCGTTCATCCGCGCGCGCCCCCTCGGCGGCATCTTCGTCATCGCCAAGTGGCCGCATTGGTGGCAGACGCCGGAACTGGCGGTCGTCGAGGACATCATCCGGGCAAGCGGCATCGTCGACCGGGCGGAGCGGCGGCTCGCCTACGGTGCGAGCATGGGCGCCCACGGCGTCATGCTGACGGCGGCGCGCCTCGGCTTCGAGCAGGCGCTGATGATCGCTCCGCAGGTGTCCCTCAGTCCGCCCGTCGTCCCCTTCGAGCACCGCTGGGACAAGGACGTGCCGCGCGTCCGCTTCTGCGAGCCGGATGCGCGGACGGGCCTCCGCGCGTCCTGCACCTACTGGGTCCTCTACGATCCGCGGGACGGCAACGACGCGCGGCATGTGGCGCTCCTCGGCGACGCAGCCAACGTCCGGCGCGTTGTCGTGCCGTTCGGCGGCCATACCCTGCCCGAGATGCTGCAGCAGACCGGGATGCTCGGCCCGCTCGTCGGCGACGTCCTCACGGGCGGCTTCCAGCCGGAGCTCTTCCGCCGGACGCTGCGGGCCCGGCGGCCGCAGAGCGGCCAGTACTTCGACATGCTCTCGAAGGCCGAGCTCGCGCGCGGCCGCGGTGATCGCGCCCTCGCCGCGGCGCGCCGTTGGTTCGCCCTGGCGCCGGATCATCTCCCCGCCTTCGACCGGCTCGCGGGGCTATTGCGCGCCCACGACATCGACGAACTGCTGTCGGTCGCCCGCCTCTATGTCGGCCGCAACCCGTCGCAGATCCGGGCCTGGCGGGTCGTGCGGCAGTCGGCCTACCAGACCGGCGACATCGAAGGGGCCCGGCAGGCCGCCGAGGCGGTCGTCGCCCTCGATGGCGAGGGTTCCGACGACTGGCGCTGGATCGTCCGGATCCTGCAGCGCCTGCGGCGGTCCGGGGAGGCCGCCGAGACCTTCGATCGCATGGCGCACCAGTTCGCCGACGACCTTCCCTTCCTGCGCGCCGGGGTGAACGCCCTCGAGGGCGCCGGCCGCCACCGCGAAGCCCTCGCCCTCGCCGCGCGCATCGCCGGGCGGCCGGACGCCACCCGCGAGGACGCCGACCGCATCGCGCAGCTGCAGGCGCGGGCCTGAGCCGCTCAGGCGGCGGCCGAGGTGGTCGCGGCGTCGAGGATCGCCGCGCGCTCCGCCAGCGTCCGGCGCAGGGCGGCCGGCACCTGGCGGGCCGACTTGACCCGCGGCGCGGCGATCTCGGCGATCGTCGGGCCGTCATCGCCGTAGAGGGCGGCGTACTCCGCGTAGTTGTCGAAGCCCCGGCGTGCCACGTTGTCGACGAAGGTCGCGACGGCGACGCCGTAGGCAAGGATCAGCGCCTGGTCGGCGAGTTCCACATGGACATAGAGAAAGCGCTCCGGCACGCCCGAACACGCTCGACCGCGCCTCCATGCCTGGGAACGCCACCGCGCTCGAAGACGTCGCCGCGCCCTCGACGTGGCCGCCAGAAGCTCCGCGACGAGAACAGGTGAGGGCCAGAAGTATCAACTGCCGGCCAGGAGTTGATACATCGGCTTGGCCGAACATCGGATAAGTGCATGAAATGAGTGGCGGGAGTGACGGGGCTCGAACCCGCGACCTCCGGCGTGACAGGCCGGCGCTCTAACCAACTGAGCTACACCCCCTCGGTCGACGCGCGTGTCGGCGCCGAGGCGAGGCGGGAGGTACGATCTGCGCCGGGTAAAGTCAAGCGCGCCGACGCGGCTTCCTGTGCATCCGCGAGGATGACGCCCCGCGACCCGCGGACCGGGGGGCCGTGGGGTCGCGCTCGGTGGCGAGTCTCGCGGCGACCCGCCGGCGGACCGATGCGGCGGCCCGGCCGCGTCCCGAGCGGCCCGCGAGGTCGCCCGATCACGGCGCGATGCCGCAATCGTGTTCGGTCGCGGTCGCAGGCCAAATCGCGGCCTGCCCCGCGATCGGCGCCGTCGGTATTGTCGCGCCCCGCCCGTCAATATTTCGCGCCCGGGACCGACCTCGGCTGTAACCCGTTCGATCCCGATGCCTCAGCCCCCGTCACGCCGCCATGATGTTCAGACGATCCGCGCACAGGGACACGTCATCAGGAGCGATATCCTGTCAGACAAGTCACCAGAGCTTCGCACCGAGAGCGAGACGGCAGCCGGGGTATACGACGTGACGCATGGAATTGGCCGCACAGTCGCATCGACCGTCCGTCGCGCGGCGCGGCGAAAGATGCCGTCCGCGCGGTGCGGATGACCCTTGGTTGCAATCCAAGCGCGGTATTCTCGTCAAGATTTCGCCCCGCATCATCGCGCTGTAGCGGTGACCGGCGAATTGTGATCCTGTTCCAGACTGGAAGAGAAGAAGAAGACCGGGGGAAGACAGCATCGAGGGGCGCCGGGGCTGGCGCCTTCATGCTCCATACCACCATAGGATGAAGAAGACCTCTGCTAACGCGCCGATCGTCTCTGTCTGGAGACGGTATGGGGGCGCTCGCGTCGATTCATCAGGAGGCATTCCATGTCACGTTCGCACTCGCGCCTGTCCCTGGCACTCGCAGCCGCCCTCACCGCCAGCACGGCGCTGGCCGGCGCCGCCTTTGCCGGCAACGAGCCCGGCACGGCACCCGCCGGCAAGCGCGCCGTCGCGGCGCAGCGGGCGCCGGATCCGGTCACCGCCGCCTCCGGCCTCGGGGTGTTCTTCCGGAAGTTCGGCAAGTTCCGCCTCTCGGTCGACGCGGCCGGCAGCAACGATCTCAGCCACGTCGTCAGCGTCAGGAAGCCCGCCAAGGACGCGGTGGTCGAAAAGGCCTTCCTGATGGCGGCCTCCAGCGGCGTCGTCACCATCGGCAACGACAACGTCACGCTCGACGGTGCGGCGGTCACCTGGATCGATGGCGTCTACAACGACATCTCGTTTGTCCCGGACTTCTTCCACAGCGTTCTCGCCGACGTCACCGGCATCGTGAAGCCGAAGGTCGATGCCGCTGGCGTCGGCACCATCGACTTCAGCCTGGCGGAGCCGCTCAACAACTCCTCCATCGACGGTGAGGTGCTGGCGGTCGTCTTCCGCACGCCGAGCGATGCGGAGAAGCGCACGGTCGTGCTGATGTTCGGCGGCCAGCAGCTCGCCGGCGACCGCTTCGAGCTGACGCTCGCCGAGCCGATCGACCCGAAGGCGCGCGGCGCCTTCGCCAACATGGGCCTCGGCATCTCCTACAGCGCCCAGCCGACGGGCCAGTTCAGCACCGTCGACGTCAACGGCCAGCGGCTGTCGACGTCGGCCGGCGGCCAGGACGACGGCTCCTTCGTGAACGGCGCGCTGATCACCGCCGGCGGCCTCGGCGACGTCAAGGCGAATCCCGTCGACCCGAACGCGCAGCCGACCGACACCCGCACCGACGACGAGATGTACGACCTTCTGAAGTTCCTCGACGCCAAGACGGCGAAGATCCTCGTCGACACCTTCAACCCGTCGGACGACGACAACATCTTCTTCGCCTGGTTCGAGCTGTCGGGGAAGGGCGAGGTCAACCAGGACAGCGACGGCGATGGCCTGCTCGATTCGTGGGAGACGAGCGGCTACGACCACGACGGCGACGGCACCGTCGACGTGCCGATCCACAAGCGCGGTGCCAACCCGCAGCGCAAGGACATCTTCATCGCCTATGCGTGGATGCAGGCCTCGGAAGTCGAGGCGCTGTCGCACCAGCCGAGCAAGGCGGTGCTGAAGGCGGTCACCAAGGCGTTCAAGGACGCGCCGGTTGCCAATCCGGACGGCAGCACCGGCATCTCGATCCACTTCCGCAACCTCGGCGGCGTCCCGCACGATGCCGACCTCAACCCGGTGTGGCCGGAGTTCGACGCGATCATGAACCCGCTCGTTTCGGAAGCCGAGCGGCGCATCTACCATCGCATGATCGCCGGTCACGGCTACAGCGGCGGCGGCTCCAGCGGCCTGTCGCGCGATATCCCGGCGAGCGACTTCATCGAGACGCTCGGGCTGTTCCCCTCGAACCCCGGCACCGACGCGCAGCGCGCCGGCACCATCATGCACGAGCTCGGCCACAACCTCGGCCTGCGCCACGGCGGCGTCGACCACGAGAACTACAAGCCGAACCACCTGTCGATCATGAGCTATCACAACCAGCTCGACTGGCTGCTGCACAAGGACGGCGCCAAGCTCGACTACGAGCGCTTCGACCTGCACGACCTCGACGAGACGGCGCTGAACGAGACCGCCGCCCTCACACGCCAGGGCGGCGACGCGCCGCTGCGCCCCTATGGCGCGCGCTGGTTCTCGGCCGGCGTGTCGAAGTCGAAGCCGCAGGGCGCCAACGCCAAGACCGACTGGAACAACAACATCATCAACACCGACAACCCGGTCGCCGTCGATCTCAACAACAGCGGCGGCCAGAGCATCCTGCGCGCCCGCTTCCCGGAGTGGGACAACATCATCTACGACGGCGGCGAGATCGGCGCCGGCGCCGAGCCGCTGCAGAGCCTGATGACGGGTCCCGACGACCTGAAGGAACTCAGCTGGGACGACTATGTGGCGCTGAAGGCGAAGCAGAAGTCGAAGAACTGAGCCACGGACCGCCGACCACGGCCGCGGAGGCACCGTCCTCCGCGGCCGTCGTCTTTTCGCCGCCGCGGATCGCGAGGGTCGTGGGCGACGGAGACGGGAAGGAGACGGTGCGCGTGACGGCGGAGCGATCGAGGCTCACGGGGATCGGCCCCGTCCTTCCCGGCACCGCGGCGGCCGCGCTGCTCGGGGTGTGCCTCGTGGTCGGACTGGTGCCCGCGACCGCCCGGGCCGACGGCGGCATCTCCGTCGACGAATATCACCGCGTCTTCCCGCCGGCGCCGGTCGAGGTGCGAGCGGCCGTCGAGGCGGCGGCGGTCGTCGTGACGTGGTCGCCGCCGCCGGTGGCGAGGAGCGGACAGCCCGCCTACGACCCGGCGGTCGTCGCCTATCGCGTCTACGCCGTCGACGAGGCGGGCGGCCGGACGCTGCTGGGGGAGCTGGCCGCGACGACCATGCGTTTCCGGGACAAGACGCCCGGCGCGGCCGGCCGCATCTATGCCGTCACCGCCGTGCAGCGCTCCGGCCAGGAGAGCGGGCTGTCGGCCAGCGCCGCGGTGCAGGCGCCCTGACGGGTGCGCGATGTAACGCGACGACCTGCGAAAGCGGCGCGCGGGCGGGAACCCGCGCGCCTGGTGGTATCGGCGATCTCGATTCAGATGGGCGGCAGGCTGCCGCCACAGGTGATGACCAGGTGGTAGCCGGAGTCTGTCTCGACCCCGGCCTGGTTGTATGTCGAGACGTAGACCCCGTTCGGGTTGTCATTGAGGCCGACGACCGTCACCGCGCCATCGGGCGGACTGCCGACATCGCCGGCATAGCCGACGTTGCCCGTGTAGGCACACTGCGAGACGTCCCTGTCGAACACGACGGCGGACTCCCCTTCGTCCTGCTTGGTGACGCTCACGACGCCGGAGCCGCGGGCGAGCGTCAGGTCCGGATTGACGACCGCCCACAGCGGGGTGTCGGTGTCGACGACGAAGTAGGCGAGTTCGCTCTGCGGCCCTTTCTTGGAGCCGTCGACGCCACGGACGCGCCAGCTCGCCGCCTTCGGGTCGATCGCCTCGCCGAACGGCACGCGGCAGACCAGGTTCTTCTTCTGATTGCACTTGGCCTTGGCGGAGGTGAAGGTCTTCGCCTGCAGGACGACGCCGTTCTTGTCGAGGATCTCGAGGTCGTACTTGTCGGCGTTCTTCGAGACGAGCCAGGCGAATTCGCCCATCGGCGGGATGGAGGCGCCCGAGGGATAGACCGCCTCGGTCTTGCCGGCATCGGCCAACGCCGGGGCGCCCGACAGCGCCAGTCCCAGACAAAATGAAATAGCGACTGCGAAATATTTCGTGCTCATAATTCCCTCCACGACACGCGCTGCCCGCTGACCGGGCTGCTTCGCGCACAGCGGAACGATAATGCTCGGCCCCGTGGCGCTCTCATCATTTTTTCGGCATCGGCCGGAAACCTTGCCGACTTCATCGCGGGCTGCGGCGAAACCTTGCCGAAGCGGCGAGACCGCAGGCCGACGGCTTGCGTCGGGCGAAATCTCCGGCGATGTCCGCGAGCGGCCGACGCGACCCTCAGCCGAGCGCCAGCCGGGCGACGACGCGGGCGTGGGGCACCGAGCGGTCGATCTCGACGCCGCCGCCGGGCTTGCAGAGCGCCCTGACGAGCCGCATGCCGAGCCCGCGGCTCTGCGCCGGGTCGAAGCCGGCGGGGAAGCCCTGCCCGTCATCGGCGACCGCCACCTCGATCGCGCCCTCGAGGGGGCGGATCGTCACCCGCACCGGCCCGCTGCCGTATTTCAGCGAATTGGTGATGAGCTCCATGGTGATCAGGCCGAGCGGCGTGATGACGTTCACCGGCAGCGCGATCTGCGGGGTGTCGATGGCGATCGGGCGGGCGGTGTCGTCGCCCGGCAGCAACTGCCGGACGTCCTCCATCAGCCCGTCGAAATAGCTCGGCACATCGGCCGTCTCGACCGATCCGCCGGCATGCAGGCGTTGGTGCACGGCACCGATGGCGGAGATGCGCGAGGCCGCCTCCTCGAGCTGGACGCGGATTTCCGTCGACGTCTGCGCACGCGCCTGCAGCTGCAGGATGCTGCGCACGAGCTGCAGGCTGTTCTCGACTCGGTGGTGGACCTCCTTCATCAGGAGGTCCTTCTCCTGCAGCAGGCGGTCGCGGGCCTCCTGGCGCGCCTGCATCTCGATGGCGGCCGCGAGCGTGTTGGCGAGCGATTGCAGAAAGGTCGAGTCGTGGTCGCCGAAGTCGTGGCGGTCGGTGCTGTCACCCTCCAGCACACCGAAGGGCGGCGCCTCGCCACCGCGGATCACCACGTTGAGGGCGCTCTTGATGCCGTGGCGGGCGAGCAGGTCCGGTGTGCGGAAACGCTCCTCGTCGGAGAGGTGGTTGGAGATCACCGGGCGCTGGGTGCGGAAGGCGTAGCCGGCCGGGCTCGCGAGGTCGCCACCGATGCGGGCGTTGCCGACGACCCCAGGCTGCCAGCCGACACCGGCGCAGACGAGGAAGTCCCGTTCGCCGGGCTGGTGCTGCAACACCTTGGCGAAGCGCGTCTGCAGGCCGTCGGCGGCGACGCGGCTCGCCTCCTGCAGGATGTCGTGGAGGCTGTTCGCCTCGCGCATGGCGAACAGACCGAACTCGGCCACGAGCTTCTGCTGGCCGAGGCGCATCGCGAATTCTGCGACCGAGGGTTCAGACCCGGCGACGGACATGGGCAGACTCATCTTCGAGGGGTTAGCGGAAGAAGGTTGCACCATGGCCTTCGTGTGCACCCTGTCGATAATGGATGTGTTGATTTCGAGGCGGGACCCCGCATCGCCCGTCTGCGGCTCCCTCAGTGGAAGTTGCGCCCCTTCGGCATGACTAGCGCCGCCGCCTCGTCGCGGTAGGGCTTTCGCGGCGGGCCGCGGCGCTCGTCCTGCGGGCGCTTCACCTCGTCCGACTGCATGACGGCGTCGACGCCGGCGCCGGCGATGCCGTCGATCATCGCATTGAGGTCCTCCAGCCGGTCGGCGACGAGGTGGACGACGCCGCGCTCGTTCTGCAGCTTGCCCGTCACCGCGACGAGGCGGGCACTGAGCGCCTCGGCGCGGAAGCGCTCGAAGACGCGCGGCCAGACGATGACGTTCGCCCACGCCGTCTCGTCCTCGATCGTCATGAAGACGACGCCGCTCGCCGTGCCCGGCCGCTGCCGCACCAGCACGAGGCCGGCGATCGTCAGCCGGCGGCCGGGCGCCGTCTCCGGCAGCCGGGCGTTCTGGGTGACGCCCCGCGCGTCCAAGGTCCGCCGCACGAAGGCGACCGGGTGGTGCTTCAGCGACAGCTTCAGGTGGCGGTAGTCCTCGACGACGTGGGTGCCGAGCGGCATCGCCGGCAGCGCCACCTCGGCCTCGCGCGCCTCCATCTTGACGGCGCGGAACAAGGGCAAATCGTCCTTGTCGCCGGCCCGCCCGAGACCGCGCACCGCCCAAAGTGCCGCGCGCCGGTCGAGCCCGAGGGAGCGGAAGGCGTCGGCGTCGGCGAGACGCTCGAGCACCGAGGGCGCGAGCCCGGTCTTCAGCCAGAGGTCGCGGACGGAATCGAAGCCCGCCCCGCGGGCGGCGACGAGGGCGCGGCCCTGCGCCTCGCCGAGCCCCTCGACCTGGCGCAATCCGAGCCGCACGGCGTGGACGGCGCGCACGTCGCCGGCCATGTCGGCATGGCGGCGGTGGAGGCGCGCCGCGGCGGACGCCCCTGGCTCCAGCGTGTGGTCCCAGTCGGACCGGAGGATGTCGACGGGGCGGATCTCGACACCGTGCTCCTGCGCGTCGCGGACGAGCTGGGCGGGGGCGTAGAAGCCCATCGGCCAGGCGTTCATCAGCCCGGCGGCGAAGACGTCCGGGTAGCGGCACTTCACCCAGGCGGAGGCATAGACGAGAAGGGCGAAGCTCTCGGCGTGCGAGCGCGGGAAGCCGTAGGAGCCGAAGCCTTCGATCTGCTTCCACAGATCTTCGATGAACTGCGCCGGGTAGCCCTTCGCCCGCATGCCGGCGAAGAGCTTCTCCTGGAAGGTATGGATGGTGCCGACGTGGCGGAAGGTCGCCATCGCCCGGCGCAGCCCGTCGGCGTCGGCGGCGGAGAAGTTCGCGGCGACCATGGCGATCTGCATCGCCTGTTCCTGGAAGAGCGGCACGCCGAGGGTCGATTTCAGCACCGGCTCGAGCTCCGGGAGGGGATAGACCACCTTCTCCCGCCCCTCGCGGCGCTTCAGATAGGGGTGCACCATGCCGCCCTGGATCGGGCCGGGGCGGACGATCGCCACCTCGACGACGAGGTCCTCGAAGCGCTCGGGCTTCAGGCGGGGCAGCATCGACTGCTGCGCCCGGCTCTCGACCTGGAAGACGCCGACGGAATCGGCGCGCTGCAGCATCCGGTAGACGGCCGGGTCCTCCGGAGGCACGTCGCAGATGCGCGTCACCGGCAGGCCGTAGCGCTCGCGCAGGAGGGCGAAGCACTTCCTCAGCGCCGTCAGCATGCCGAGCGCCAGGATGTCGATCTTCAGCAGGCCGAGTTCCTCGAGATCGTCCTTGTTCCACTCGATGATCGGCCGGCTCTCCATGCCGGAGCGGGTCAAGGGCACGAGCTCGTCGAGCCGGCCGCGGCTGACGATCATGCCGCCGACGTGCTGGGAGAGGTGGCGCGGGAAGCCGATCAGCGCCTTCGTCAGCGCCAT
>CALRZT010000006.1:0-34771 GCA_943372725.1 Pseudoxanthobacter soli DSM 19599 | reverse complement strand
GACGTCGGCCTGTCGTTCGGCCCGTCGGCGAAGGCCGAAGGTCTGCTGCAGCCCTACAAGGTCGCGACCTGGGATACGATCCCCGACAGCGCCAAGGACGCCGAGGGCTACTGGTACGGCGACTACTACGGCGTGCTCGCCTTCGAGGTGAACACCGACATCGTCAAGACGGTGCCGCAGGACTGGGCCGACCTCCTGAAGCCGGACTACGCCAACTCGGTCGCGCTCGCCGGTGACCCGCGCGCCTCCAACCAGGCGATCCAGGGCGTCTATGCCGCCGGCCTGTCGCGCGGCGCCGCCGCCGGTGCCGCCGCCGGCGAAGAAGGCCTGAAGTTCTTCGCCGAGCTCAACAAGGCCGGCAACTTCGTGCCGGTGATCGGCAAGGCCGCCTCGGTGGCGCAGGGCTCGACCCCGATCGTTATCCGCTGGGACTACAACGCGCTCGCCGACCGCGACACGCTCAACGGCAACCCGCCGATCGAGGTCGTCGTGCCGAAGACCGGCGTCGTCGCCGGCGTCTACGTCCAGGCGATCAGCGCCTTTGCGCCCCACCCGAACGCCGCCAAGCTGTGGATGGAGTACATCTACTCCGACGAGGGCCAGCTGAAGTGGCTCGAGGGCTACTGCCACCCGATCCGCTTCAACGATCTCGCCAAGGCCGGCAAGATCCCTCAGGCGCTGCTCGACAAGCTGCCGCCGGCCGCCGCCTACGAGGCCGCCGTGTTCCCTTCGCTCGCCGAGCAGGGCGCCGCCAAGGAAGCGATCACCAAGAACTGGGACAGCGTCGTCGGCGCCAACGTCCAGTGACCTCGGCGCTCTGGCGCTAGACAGACCGTCAGCGCCGCGGCCCGCCGAAAGGCGGTGACCGCGGCGCGGCACTCGGGCCGCGCCGCGGCTCTTGCACTATCCGGTCGATCGGGCGAGGCGCCAGGGGGCGTGCCCCACCGACAGGCGAGCCGGCCCTGCGGCGCCGGCGGATCATGGACGGGGCGATGGTCGAGGCCGCACATCCGGCACCACTTCGAGACCCTCTGGAGGGCGCTGCGCCGCCGGTCGTCAAGCCGGCGTTCTCTTGGGCCTGGCTCGGCGTCACGCCGTTCTTCCTGTTCGCGCTCCTGTTCCTGATCCTGCCGACGCTCTACCTCGTCGTCGGCGCCTTCATGGACACGCAGGGCAACTTCACCCTCGATAATCTCGCGAACCTGTTCCAGCCGACGATCCTGCGCGCCTACTGGATCTCCATCCAGGTGAGCGCCGCCTCGGCGATCCTCGGCGCGCTGTTCGGCTTCTTCCTTGCGTTCGCGGTGACGATCGGCGGCCTGCCGCCGTGGATCCGCTCGACGGTGATGACGTTCTCCGGCGTCGCCTCGAACTTCGCTGGCATTCCGCTCGCCTTCGCGTTCCTGGCGACGCTCGGGCGCACCGGCCTCGTCACGGCGCTGCTCATCTGGCTCTTCGACTTCAACATCTACGGGTCGGGCTTCAACCTTTTGTCGTTCTGGGGGCTGACGCTCACTTACCTCTATTTCCAGATCCCGCTCATGGTGCTGATCCTCGCCCCGGCCCTCGACGGGCTGAAGAAGGAGTGGCGCGAGGCGTCCGAGATCCTCGGTGCCTCGAGCTGGCAGTACTGGCGCTATGTCGCCCTGCCGGTGCTGTGGCCGGCGATCCTCGGCACGACGCTGCTCCTGTTCGCCAACGCCTTCGGTGCCGTCGCCACCGCCTACGCGCTGACCGGCTCCTCGCTCAACATCGTCACCATCCTGCTGTTCGCGCAGATCCGCGGCGACGTGCTGCACGACCAGCACCTCGGCTACGCGCTGGCGCTCGGCATGATCCTCATCACCGGCATCACCAACGGCACCTACATCTGGCTGCGCGCCCGCAGCGAACGGTGGCTGCGATGAAACGCTCGACCGTCGGCCCCTGGATCGCGTTCGGCCTCGGCGCGCTCTATTTCCTCATCCCGCTGATCGCCACCTTCGAATTCTCGCTCCGCATGCGGCGCGGCACCTACTCGTTCGACGCCTACGCCGTCGTCTTCGCCGACCCGCGCTTCCAGGCGAGCTTCAGCTACTCGGTGCTGCTCGCCCTCATCACCATCGTGCTCGGTGTGATGCTGGTCGTGCCGACGGCCTACTTCATCCGCCTGCGACTGCCGAAGCTCGCACCGGTGGTGGAGTTCATCACCCTGCTGCCGCTCGTCATCCCGGCGATCGTCATCGTCTTCGGCTACCTCCGGCTCTACAACTCGTCGTCCTGGCTGCCGTTCACCTCGAACGCCCGCGCCACCGACCTCCTGCTCGCCTTCGGCTACGTCACGCTGGCGCTGCCCTACATGTACCGGGCGGTCGACACCGGCATGCGGGCGATCGACGTGCGCACGCTGACAGAGGCGGCCGAGAGCCTCGGCGCCTCGTGGGCGACGATCCTGTTCCGCGTCATCTTCCCCAATGTGAAGGTGGCGATCCTGTCGGGCGCCTTCATCACGTTCGCCGTGGTGATGGGCGAGTTCACCTTCGCGAGCCTGCTCGACCGGCCGGCGTTCGGCCCGTACCTGCAGCTCATCGGCGCCAACCGCGCCTATGAGCCGGCGGCGCTCGCCATCATCGCCTTCCTCGTCACCTGGGCCTGCATGGGGCTGCTGCAACTCGTCCTCGCCGGCGCCCGCGTCGCCCGCCAGAGATAGGCAACACATGGCGTTCCTCGACATCACCGGCGTCCGCAAGGCCTATGGCCCGAACACCGTCGTTCACCACGTCGACCTCGCCATCGAGCGCGGCGAATTCGTCTCCTTCCTCGGCCCGTCGGGCTGCGGCAAGACGACGACGCTGCGCATGGTCGCGGGCTTCGAGACGCCGTCGGCCGGCCGCGTCGTCATCGACGGCAAGGACGTCACGCCGCTGCGCCCCAACCAGCGCAACATCGGCATGGTCTTCCAGGCCTATGCCCTCTTCCCCAACATGACGGTGGCCGAGAACGTCGGCTTCGGGCTGAAGGTCGCCGGCAAGCCGCCGGCCGAGATCGCCCCGCGCGTCGAGGAGATGCTGCGCATTATCAAGCTGCCGCAGCTCGGTGGCCGCTACCCCTATCAGCTTTCCGGTGGCCAGCAGCAGCGCGTCGCGCTCGCCCGCGCGCTCGCCATCAAGCCGAAGATCCTGCTCCTCGACGAGCCGCTGTCGGCGCTCGACGCCAAGATCCGCATCTCGCTGCGCGAGGAGATCCGCGCCGTGCAGCGCCAGCTCGGCATCACCACGATCTACGTCACGCACGACCAGGAAGAGGCCCTGTCGATGTCGGACCGGATCGTCGTGATGAACGAGGGCCGCATCGAGCAGATCGGCACGCCCTTCGAGATCTACAACTATCCCCGCACCCGCTTCGTCGCCTCCTTCGTCGGCACCCTCAACCTCATCGAGGCTAAGGTCGCTGCCGGCGGCGGCAAGCTCGAGATCGACGGCCAGCCGGTGATCGCCCGCGACGGCATCAACGGCGCCGCGCCCGGCACGGCGCTGACGGTGGCGCTGCGGCCGGAGGCGATCACGATCACCGACGCCGGCGGCGACCGCAACCGGCTCGCCGGCACCGTCGAGGAGGTGAGCTTCCTCGGTTCGGTCATCCGCATCCGCGTCCGCTTCAAGGAGAACGCGGTTTCGCTCGACACCTTCAACGATCCGGCGATCGCCCCGCCGGAGCGCGGCAAGCCGGTGACCGTCAGCTTCGCCCACGGCGACGTCCACGTGCTCGGCGCCGCCTGAGCGGACGCTGTCGGCCGCGTACCCGGCGCCGGCCGGCGCCGCCGTCGTCTTAGCTTCTGCGCCCTCCGTCGTTGCGTCGGGCAGCGTTCACCGCCACGATGGGTTTCCGCGGCGATCCGCCCGCCCGCTGTCGCCTTTGCAGCATCGCGGCGACACGTCCCGTATGCTAGTCATACGGTCTTGACCCTGCCTCCCGATGGACGTGTCCCTTGGAGATCTATCTCCCGATCGCGGAAACGCCGGTCAACGTGTTCGTCATCTTCGCGATGGGCGGGGCGGTCGGGTTCGTCGGCGGGCTGCTCGGCATCGGCGGCGGGTTCCTGCTGACGCCCCTCCTGATCTTCTCCGGCATCCCCGCCGCCGTCGCCGTCGCCACCGTCGCCCCGCAGATCGTCGCCTCCTCCACCTCCGGCGCGTTCAGCTACTTCCGCCGCAAGGCGATCGACTTCAAGCTCGCCGGGGTGCTGTTTGCCACCGGCACCGTCGGTTCGGCACTCGGCGCCTGGCTGTTCGACACCCTCGGCCGGACCGGCACCCTCGATCTCGTCATCAGCCTTTGCTACATGATCTTCCTCGGCACGATCGGCGCGATCATGCTGTGGGAGGCGGTCCGCTCGATGCTGCGCAGCCGCCGCGGCGAAGCGCCGGCGCTGCGCCGACCGGGCCAGCACAACTGGATCCACGGCCTTCCCTTCAAGATCCGCTTCCGACGCTCCCGGCTCTATGTCAGCCTGTTGCCGATCGCCGTCCTCGGCGGCGGCATCGGCTTCCTCGGCACCCTGCTCGGAATCGGCGGCGGCTTCATCCTGGTGCCGGCGTTGATCTACCTGTTGCGGGTGCCGACCTCGATCGTCATCGGCACCTCGCTGCTGCAGACGCTCGGCACGATGGCGACCGCGACGGTCCTCCACTCCGTCGGGACTGGCACCGTCGATGCCGTGCTCGCGCTCATCCTGATGATCGGCGGCGTCATCGGCGCGCAGTTCGGTGCCCAGATGGGCCTCAAGCTGCGCGGCGAGGTGCTGCGCGGGCTGATGGGTCTGCTCGTGCTGACCGTCGGCATCCGCTTCGCCGTCGAACTCGTGGCGGTGCCGCGCGACCTGTTCTCGCTGGCGGTGCTGTCATGGTGAGGCGCCTCGCCCTCGCCCTTCTCGCCGCGCTCGCGACGGCGGCACCGGCCACGGCCGAGACGCTCGTCGCCTCGGTCTCCTCCTCGCGGATCGAGATCTCGTCCGACTTCACCGGCACGACCCTCGTCGTCTTCGGCGTTGTCGAGCGCGACGCCCGCACCGTCGCCCGGCCGGGCGGCTACGACGTCGTCGTCGTCGTGCGCGGCCCCGACGAGGAGGTGGTGGCGCGGCGCAAGCAGCGCACCTTCGGCATCTGGGTGAACCGGGAGTCGGAGCGCTTCCCCGAGGCGCCGTCATTCTATTCCGTCGATTCCACCCGGCCGCTCGACGAGATCACCAGCCCGGAGATCCTCTCCGCCCACGATCTCGGCCTGCGCTATGCCGATTTCGGCCGTGGCCCCGGACAGGGCAACGAGCCCTTCCGCGACGCTCTGGTCCGCATCCGCGAAAGCGCCGGCCTGTTCGCCGAGCGGGCCGGGACGGTGACGATGCTGACGCCGACCTTCTTCCAGGTCGGGGTGCCGTTGCCAGGCACCGTGCCCGACGGCCGCTTCACGGTGGAGATCAGCCTGTTCGGCGACGGCGCCCTGCTCGCCCACAACGTCGCCGACCTCGCCGTCGAGAAGACCGGCTTCGAGGACGCAGTCCACGTCATCGCCGGCGAGCAGCCGCTGCTCTACGGGTTCGTCGTCGTGGCGATGGCGATCTTCGCCGGCTGGCTCGGCGGCGTCGTCTTCCGTCGCGACTGAAGCGCGATCAGCGCCCGCGGGCGGCCGTGAGCGGTACGCGATAGAGCCGCTCGGCACCGATCAGGTGCGCCACCGTGCGCGCCCGCGACAGCACCCGCGCGAACGCTTGGTCGAACAGGTCGAGCCCGCCCGCGAGCGAGCCGAACGCCGGCAGAACCAGCCGGTGGCCGTCGGTGGCGAAGCAGCGCCGCCTGACCCCCCTGCCCCGCCCCACCACCGTCAGCGCCGGATGCAGGTGGCCGCAGACCTCGCCCTCGACGAAGGTCGCCGACGGTTCGTGGCGGAAGACCAGTCCGCCGATCTCGGCATCGGCGGCCCGCGCGCCGCCGACGTGCTCGCCGATCTCCGGATCGTGGTTGCCGGTGATCCACAGCCACTCGCGCCCGCCGACGAGCGCCGCGAGCCGTGCCGCATCGGCCGGCGACAGCCGTTCGGCGCCATGGCGGTCGTGGAAGGAATCACCCAGCGCCACCACCCGGTCAGGCGCCAGCGCCGCCACCACCGCTTCGAGCCGCGTCAGCGTGATCGCCGTGTCGTAGGGGGGGAGCAGCTGGCCGAAGCGGGCGAAGCTCGAGGCCTTCTCGAAGTGCAGGTCGGCCACCACCAGCGTGCGCGTCGCCGACAGCCACATCGCGCCGGAGGGGTGCAGCTCGACGGTGACGCCGCCGACGCGCGCGCTGGCGAGCCCGGCCGGCGAAGCAGCCGCCCGTCCCGTCTCGCCCGCAACTGCCGCGGCCACGTTCACCCCATCGCCTCCTCGATCAGATCCTCGGCACTTTCGGCAAGGATCGTCTCGTCCGCCGCCCCCGACACCGATTCACGGCCGATCTCGAGCAGGATCGGCACGGCGAGCGGGGAGATTCGCTCGAGCCTCTTGTGCACGATTCGCCCCCGGATGCGCGAGAGCATGTCCGACAGCCGGCCGACGTCGAGCAGCGTCCGCGAGGCGTCCTCCCAGGTGGCGCGCATCAAGATGTGGTCGGGTTCATGGGAGCGCAGCACGTCGTAGACGAGGTCGGTCGAGACCGTCACCTGCCGCCCCGACTTCTCCTTCCCCGGATGGCGCCGCTCGACGAGGCCGGCAATCAGCGCGCAGGCGCGGAAGGTGCGCTTCATCAGATAGCTCTCGGCCAGCCACTCCTCGAGATCGTCGCCCAGCATGTCGGCATCAAAGAGCGCGCCCAGCGTCGGCCGGCCGCGCTCGAAGGCGCGCCCCATGTCCTCGAGGCCCCAGACGGAGATCGCATAGTCGGTGGCGACGAAGCCGACCGGCTTCAGTCCGAGACGGTCGAGCCGGCGCGTCAGGAGCATGCCGAGGGTCTGGTGGGCGAGCCGGCCCTCGAACGGGTAGGCGACGAGATAGAAGCGGTCGCCGCGCCGGAAGGTCTCGACCAGCATCTCGTCGCGCGACGGCAGCACCGACTTCAGCTTCTGCATGGCGAGCCACTCGCCCACCTGCGGCGGCAGCGACGGCCAGCGTGACGGGTCGGCGAGCATCGCCCGGACTTCCGCCGCGAGATAGGTCGAGAGCGGGAACTTGCCGCCGGCATAGGACGGGATCTTCGGCTCGTCGCTCTGCGCCCGCGACACAAATGCCTCGGTCTCGCGGACGCCCTCCAGTTGCACCACCTCGCCGGCGAACAGGAAGCTGTCGCCCGGCGCCAGCGTCTCGATGAAGTATTCCTCGATCTCGCCGAGCACCCGCCCGCCGCGCCCGACCGACGAGCGCTTGCCGATCAGCCGCACCTTCAGCAGCGGCGCCTCGATGATGGTGCCGACGTTCAGGCGGTACTGCTGGGCCACCTGCGGGTTCGTCACCCGCCACAGCCCGTCCTGCCCTTTGCGGATCTTGGCATAGCGCTCGTAGGCCCTGAGCGCGTAGCCGCCGGTGGCGACGAAGTCGACGACGCGGTCGAACGTCGCCCGGTCGAGCTCCCGGTAGGGCCAGGCAGACGTCACCTCGCCATAGAGCGCGTCCGCCTCGAAGGCGCGGGCGCAGGCCATGCCGAGGACGTGCTGGGCGAGCACGTCGAGGGCACCGGCCTTCAGGGGCGGCGTGTCCTGGGCGCCGAGATAGTTGCCGTCGACGGCGGCCCGGCACTCCAGCACCTCGAAGCGGTTCGCCGGCACCAGCACCGCCTTCGACGGTTCGTCGAGGCGGTGGTTGGCGCGGCCGATGCGCTGGGCGAGCCGGCTCGCCCCCTTCGGCGCGCCGACGTGAACGACAAGATCGACATCGCCCCAGTCGATGCCGAGATCGAGGGTGGAGGTACAGACGACAGCCTTCAGCCGGTTGTCCGCCATCGCCGCCTCGACGCGGCGGCGCTGCTCGCGGTCGAGCGAGCCGTGGTGGAGGGCGATCGGCAGCGTGTCGTCGTTGATCGTCCACAGAGCGTGGAAGAGCATCTCCGCCTGGCTGCGGGTGTTGACGAAGACGAGCGTCGTCTTGTGCGCCTTGATCAGCGCGTAGACGTCGGTGAGGGCATGCCGGGCCGAATGGCCGGCCCAGGGGATGCGCTCCGCGGTGTCGAGGATCGAGATGTTTGGCTTCGCTCCGCCCGCCACCGTCACGAGCTCCGCAGGCGTGGCGACGCCGCCGAGCCACTCGCGCAGGCCGTCCGGGTCGGCGACGGTCGCCGACAGCCCGGTGAATCGCAGCCCCGGCGCGAGCCGCCGCAGCCGCGCGAGGCCGAGCGACAGCAGGTCGCCGCGCTTCGACGTCACCAGCGCGTGCAGTTCGTCGAGCACCACCTCGTCGAGGTCGGAGAAGAAGCGATCGGCATCGCGCGCCGAGATCAGCAGCGCCAGTTGCTCGGGCGTCGTCAGCAGGATGTCGGGCGGGGCGAGCTTCTGCCGCCGGCGCTTGTGCACGGGCGTGTCGCCGGTGCGCGTCTCCACCGTGATCGGCAGTCCCATCTCCAGCACCGGCGTGCCGAGATTGCGGGCGACGTCGACGGCGAGCGCCTTCAGCGGCGAGATGTAGAGGGTGCGGATGCCGGTGCGCGCCGGCGGGCGGCCCCCGATCCGGTCGCGCGCCGCCGCCTTCTCGGCTGTCAGCCGCACGAGCGTCGGCAGGAAGCCTGCGAGCGTCTTGCCGGCCCCCGTCGGCGCGATCAGCAGGGCGGAGCGGCCGGCGCGGGCATGGTCGAGCAGCGCGATCTGGTGCGGCCGCGGCGTCCACCCGCGCCCGGCGAACCAGCCCGCGAACGCCGCCGGCAGGATCGGCGGCTCATCGGTCGGGGGCGGCGGAACGCGGGCGGTCATGCGCGCGCTCCGGCGGAGGCGGCGTCCTGCCGCCCGCGCTCCGCTGCGCTTCGCGCGCCCTCATCCGGCGCTGCGCGCCACCTTCTCCCGGCAGCGCCGGGAGAAGGGAATGGCCGCATCCGGCGCTGTGCGAAGGTCTGCGTGTGCAATACGACTGCCGCGTTCCCCTTCTCCCCCCTGGGGAGAAGGTGCCCGAAGGGCGGATGAGGGCCGGCGCGCGTCAGCGCGCCGGTGCCATGGTGCAGCAGCCTACCGTGTCACGAACGAAACGGAAACAGAGCTTCGTCGCCCCTCACAGCTCCGCCACCCGCCCGTCGACCAGCGTGATGCGCCGGTCCATGCGGGCGGCGAGGTCGAGGTTGTGGGTGGCGATCAGCGCCGCTAGGCCCGAGGCGCGCACCAGCGCGGTCAGGGCGTCGAACACCTGCCCCGCCGTCTTCGGGTCGAGGTTGCCCGTCGGCTCGTCGGCGAGCAGCACGCGCGGCGCGTTCGCCACCGCGCGGGCGATCGCGACGCGCTGGCGCTCACCGCCGGAAAGCTCGCCCGGCACGTGCCCGGCCCGGTGGTCGATGCGCATGTAGGCGAGGAGCTCCCGCCCGCGCCGGTCGGCCTCGCGCCGGTCGAGCCCGGCGAGGCGCTGCGGCAGCACGACGTTCTCGAGCGCTGTGAAGTCCGGCAGCAGGTGGTGGAACTGATAGACGAAGCCGACCGCCTCGCGGCGAACCCGCGTCCGCTCGCTGTCCGGCAGGCCGCCGCACGGTCGCCCGGCGACCCGCACCTCCCCCGCCTCCGGCCGCTCCAGCAGCCCGGCGATGTGGAGCAGCGTCGACTTGCCGGCGCCCGACGGCGCCACCAAAGCCACCATTTCGCCGGCGGCGATCGAGAGCTCGGCGCCCTTCAGGATCTCGAGACGCCCCTCGCCCTCGCGATAGGCGTGGATGACGCCGGAAAGCCCGAGCGCCTCGCCGTTCGGCAAACCGCTCATTCGCGCCGCAGCCCCTCGACCGGGTCGAGCCGCGCCGCCTTCCAGGCCGGATACAGGGTGGCGAGGAAGGACAGCAGCAGCGCCATCACGACGATCGTCACCGTCTCGCTCACCTCCATGTCGGCCGGCAGGCGGCTCAGATAATAGAGCTCCGGCGAGAACAGCTCGGTCTCGGTCAGCCAGGCGATGCCCCGCCGGATGTTCTCGACGTTGAGGCAGACCACCGTGCCGAGGACGACGCCGGCGAGCGTACCGACGACGCCGATGCTGGCGCCGGTGATGAAGAAGACCCGCAGGATGGTGCCGCGCGTCGCCCCCATGGTTCTCAGGATGGCGATGTCGTGGCCCTTGTCCTTCACCAGCATGGTGAGGCCGGAGACGATGTTGAGCGCCGCCACCAGCACGATCAGCGTGAGGATCAGGAACATGACGTTCCGCTCGACCTGCAGCGCCTGGAAGAAGGTGGCGTGGCGCTGCGTCCAGTCGAGGATGAAGGCGGGTCGCCCGGCCGCCTCCTCGAGCACGGGGCGGAACTCGGCCACCCGCCCGGGGTCGTCGAGATAGACCTCGATCGCCGTCGCCTGGCCTTCCTGGTTGAAATAGAGCTGCCCCTCCTCGAACGGCATGAAGACGACGGAGGAATCGAACTCCGACATGCCGATCTCGAAGATTGCCGCCACCGGATAGGTCTGCACCCTCGGCGTCGTGCCGAACGGTGTCTCGGTGCCGCGCGGCGACACCAGCGTCACCGGGTCGCCGGCCGAGACGCCGAGCGAGCGGGCGAGCCTTGTGCCGATGGCGATGCCGCCGCCGGTGTCGAAGCCGTCGAGGCTGCCCTCGCGGATCGTGCCGGCGACGAGCGCGAGCTTGCCGAGGTCCGCCGCCGACATGCCGCGCGCCAGCACACCCGACGAGCCGGAGGGCCCGGAAATCAGAGCCTGGCCCTCGACATAGGGCACCACCGCCTTGACGCCGGGAACGCCGGCGAGGCGGGCCGTCACGTCCGCGAAGTCGGTCAGCGGCCCGTCGATCGGCTGCACCAGCATGTGGCCGTTGATGCCGAGGATCTTCGTCATCAACTCGTTCCGGAAGCCGTTCATCACCGCCATGACGATGATGAGGGTGGCGACGCCGAGCATGATGCCGAGGAAAGAGAACCCGGCGATCACCGAGATGAATGCCTCGCGCCGCCGCGAGCGCAAATAGCGCCCGGCGATCAGCCATTCCAGCGAGGAGAACGGCGAGACGCCCGCCGTGCGCCCGCTGCGGGGTGCGGCGGACGTCGCCTCGGCGGCCGTCGACGTGTCTGTCACGAAAGCCGCCTCATCCCTTCAGCGCCGCGACGAGCTTGTTGACCGCCGCCTCCGGCGACATCGCCTCGCGCTCGCCACCGGCGCGCTGCTTCAGCTCCACCTCGTTCTTCTCGAGCCCGCGCGGCCCGACGACGAGCTGCCAGGGCAGGCCGATCAGGTCCATCGTCGCGAACTTCGCGCCGGGGCGGTTGTCCGTATCGTCGTAGAGCACTTCGATGCCAGCAGCCTCGAGCTCGCCGTCGAGCTTCGTGCAGGCGGCGTCGGTGTTGGCGTCGCCGGGCTTGAGGTTGATCAGGCCGACGTGGAACGGCGCCACCGACGCCGGCCAGATGATTCCGGCGTCGTCGTGGCTCGCCTCGATGATGGCGCCCAGCAAGCGCGACACTCCCACCCCGTAGGACCCCATGTGGACGGGCCGCTCGGCGCCGTCCGGGCCGGCGACCTTCGCGCCCATCGGCTCGGAGTACTTGGTGCCGAAGTAGAAAATGTGGCCGACCTCGATACCGCGGGCGGCGACCTGCTTGTCCGCCGGCAGCGCCGCAAATGCCGCCTCGTCGTGCTTCTCGTCGGTCGCCGCATAGAGCGACGTCCAGGCGTCGACGATCGGCGTGAGGTCGGCGGCGAAATCCGTGTCCTCGCCGGGAATCGGCAGGTCGAGCAGGTCGCGGTGGCAGAACACCGCGCTCTCGCCGGTGTCGGCGAGGATGATGAACTCGTGGCTGAGGTCGCCGCCGATGGGGCCGGTGTCGGCCTGCATCGGGATCGCGGTCAGACCCATGCGGCGGAAGGTCCGGAGATAGGCGACGAACATCCGCCGGTAGGCGGCACGGGCCGAGTCGCGGTCGATGTCGAAGGAATAGGCGTCCTTCATCAGGAATTCGCGTCCGCGCATGATGCCGAAGCGCGGCCGGACCTCGTCCCGGAACTTCCACTGGATGTGGTAGAGGTTGAGCGGCAGGTCGCGGTAGCTCTTCACCGAGGCGCGGAAGATCTCGGTGATCATCTCCTCGTTGGTCGGCCCGAAGAGCATCTCGCGCTCGTGGCGGTCGGTGATGCGCAGCATCTCCTTGCCGTAGGCGTCGTAGCGCCCGCTCTCGCGCCAGAGGTCGGCCGACTGGATCGTCGGCATCAGCACCTCGACGGCCCCCGCCCGGTCCTGTTCCTCGCGGACGATCTGCTCGACCTTCTGCAGCACGCGGAAGCCGAGCGGCAGCCAAGAGTAGATGCCCGCCGACTGCTGGCGGATCATCCCCGCCCGCAGCATCAGCCGGTGCGAGACGATCTCCGCCTCCTTGGGGGTTTCGCGGAGGATCGGCAGGAAGTAGCGGGAGAGGCGCATCAAGGTCTCTTCGGTGCGAAAACGCGAGGGGCGCCGGGGCGCGCGGGACGGCGAGTGAAGCCGTGCGGCCGGCAAAACACAAGGGCTCGGGCGCCCTGCCGACGTGCCCGCGGACGTGCGGCCAAATCAGGGCGGAAGCGCGGCGGCGAAGCGGCGCGATCGTGAACCGGACGATCTTCGAGAGTCCTCGCAGTCTTTCGCCGGCGTGCGGCGAAGGCCTTGCAAGGCACGGGATTCCTCCCCAGTCGCCCGCCGCAAAAAAGTTGGGCGATCGATGCACAAAATGATGACAACCCGATTTTCCTACGCTAGAGTACCACCATAATAAACGGCAGCCGATCACCGAGCCGATACGGCGCCATAGAGGCATCGCGGTCTAAGTCTTGGGAGGAAGGCCCTCGGCGCAGCGCAAAGCTCGCAGCCGCCTGAAGTCCGGAAGAATCTCGACGGATCTCCGGGCGTCAGGAATGGGGGTTAGACGCGGAACTCAAAAGGGCAAGGCTTCGGCCTTGCTTTATTTTTTGTGCCGACCTCTGCGAAATTCTCGGTAGGTCTTAATGATGCGAATTCTCTATCGCGTCATCGCCACCGCCGATGCTGCCTGCTTTTCCGCCCGGTCCCCGCACGACGGCCCGGCGCCCTTCTGCCATCCGGAATGAGGCAGACCGGCCGGTCCCGTGCTGCCAACGCGACAGGACCGAAGGCCCCGCGCGGCCTCACTCCCGCTCGCACGGCGACGCCCGCGCACCGCTCCAGTTACTCCGCACCCTGAGCCACCGACGCCTCTCAGGCGGCCGCCGGCACCGGGTTCTGCGCCGCCAGCACGCGCTCGCGCCACTGCGGGTCGGTCGCCGCGATCAGCACCAGCCGGGCGAGTTCGCCGCGGGTGATCCGCCCGATCGCCGGGGGCGCCGCGACGAGGCGGCCGTGACCGTCGGCCGGCCCGTCGAGGAGACCGCCGGGGCGAACGATCGTCCAGGCGATCGCCGCCGCCCGCAGGTGCTCCTCGGCCTTCGTCTTCTCCGCCACCACCACCCCGATCACCTCGCGCATGCGCGGCGACAACAGCGGCAGGCTGTCACCGCAGCCGAGCGAGGTGACGAGCACGAAGCGGCCGATCCCGAACGCCACCGCCGCCTCGATGAAGGCAATGTTGCCGGCGCTGTCGACGTGCCCTTCCCCCGGCCGGCTGCCGAGGAAGGAGACCGCGACAGCGCCCGGTCCGGCCGCCCGGCACAGCCGCTCGAGGTCGCTGGCCACCAGAGCGTCGCCGCGGACGGCGGTACCACCCGCAGACTCCACCGCCGCGGCACCGTCGCCGCCGCGGGCGAGCGCCGTGACGGGGTGGCCGACGGCCGCGGCCGCCGCGACGAAGGCGAGGCCGGAGCCGCGCGTTCCGCCGGCGACCACGAAGGATGCGGCGCGGCGGCTCGTTTCCGGCCGCGTCGCGCCATCGTCCTCAGAGACCACTCGCGGCCACCACAGCGCGATCGCGCGCGATCGTCTGCGTGAGATCGGCGGCACCGCTGATCTTCAGCGGCAGGCCGACCGCCTGAACCGCCTGCACGACATGCTTGTCCGCGGCCGCCGCGACGAGCGCCGCATGAAGCGCCTCCACCACGTCGGGCGGCGTCCCGGCAGGGGCGAACACGCCGACGCTGTTGGTCGAGGCGTAGGCGCGGTTGCCCGTCACCTCGCGCAGCGTAGGCACGCCGAGTTCGGGGTTGCGCTCGCCCCCGAATGTGAGGAGCGGCCGCAGTTTGCCGGGGTTCGCCCGCACGAAGGCGACGAGGCTCGGCGTGTTGATGAGGCCGGCGGCGGCGCGGCCCTCGATCACCGCCTCGAAGACACGCTCGCGCCCGGGCGCGAGAACATCCTGCAACCCCTCGTCGAGGGCGAGTTCGAGGAAGCGCAAGTGGACGCTGCCGGGATTGGAACTCGCGATGGCGAGCCTGCCCGAGCGCGCCATCTCGGCGAAGGCGGCCCAATCACGGGCCGGCGACTCGGCCGAGACGAACAGCGCCGTCGAGTAGCCGGTCGTCAGGGTGGCGACCGGCACGAGCGTGTCGAGCGAAGCGGCCGCCTTCGGCGTCCGCGACGCCTCGAGGGCGTCGTAGAGCACATGGGTCAGCGTATCGCTGGCGAGCAGCCGGAGTTCGCCCCGGTCTGGCTCCGCGAGCGACTTCAGCGCCCGCTGCATGCGGTCGGGCAGCGGCGGAACGTCGATCTCGACGCGGCGGGACAAGGCGACCGACAGCGCGTTGCTGAGAACATCCGACGTCACCGCGACGACCGAGCCGCGACCGAACGGCACGTAGACGCGGATCGTCGGCGGCAGCCGCGTCTCGGCCGAAGCGCCGCGCGGCAGCAACGCCGCAGCGGCGAGACCGCCCACCGCCGCGACCACCGCGCGCCGGCTCGGCCCCCGGCCGGCGGCCACCTCCCCGTCGCCTCTGCGCATCGGTCGAACCTCCCCGATGTCCACCCGCCACGCTCGCGGCCGGCTCCCTCACCCTCACCACGGCCGCGGCCCGGGAAGGCGTCCCCGCTATGCTGGTCCGGCCGCCGTCCCAATGCAAGCGCGGCGCCGCGCCGGTCAGAGGTCGCGGACGAACGGGATGTCGTCGAAGGTGAGGCCGGAGGTCAGGAGCGCGTAGATGCCGGCGAACACCACGGCGGCGACCGCCGTCGTCACCAGCGCGACGCGCAGCATCGGAAAGCGCGAAGGTGCGCTCGGCTCGGTGCCCGGCGAAATCTCGCCGACCTCGGCCTGCGTGCGGTAGCCGAAGGGCAGCACCGCGAACAGCACGATCCACCAGACCACGAAGTAGATCGCCACCGCACTCGTCAGAGACACGCCCGTTCCTCCGTCCGTCGCCCCGCCGGCCGCCTCAGGCCTGCTCGAGCTCCACCAGCGTGCCGCAGAAGTCCTTCGGGTGCAGGAACAGGACGGGCTTGCCGTGGGCACCGATCTTCGGGTTGCCGTCGCCGATGACGCGGGCGCCGGCCGCCTGCAGCCGGTCGCGCGCCGCCAGGATGTCGTCCACCTCGTAGCACAGATGGTGGATGCCGCCGGACGGGTTCTTCTCGAGGAATCCCCTGATCGGCGAGGCCTCGCCGAAGGCGCCGAGGAGCTCAATCTTGGTGTTGGGGAGCTCGACGAAGACCGTCGTCACGCCGTGGTCGGGCTGGTCCACCATCGCGGACACGCGGCCGCCGAGGGTGTCGCGATAGACCGCCGTCGCAGCAGTGAGGTCCGGCACCGCGATCGCCACGTGATTGAGCCTGCCGATCATCACCGCCTCCTCTTGCCCCCGCCCTGCCGCTCGACCACCGCCTCGCTCGCCGCCGCATCCGTCGTGGCGACGACGCGGCAGACTGGCTTCTTGCCCCAGCGCTCCGCCACCGCCGAGCGGGCCGCACGCCTGAGCGCCTCCGCCACCAGCGCGGCGTCGCGCCGGCGCGGCCGCGGGATCGAGACGAGCGCCCCCTCGACCGCCTTCACGACGATGTCCTCGAACGGTTCGCCGTCGGCATCGTGTTCGGGAATGCCGAGCAGCACCACCTCCGGACCGTGCACCACGTCGCCCGCACCGTCGAGGCCGACCGAGACGACGATGGCGCCGGCGAACGAGATGCGCCGCCGGTCGGCCATGCCCGATTCCTCGGGATCGAGCAGCAGCCGGCCGTCGCGGTAGAGGTGGCCGAACGGCGCCTCGCCGACCACCGCCGCCGGCCCCGGGGCGAGGCGGACGATCTTGCCGTCGGTGAGCGACACCACCTCCCGCACGCCGAGCGAGCGGGCGAACTTGGCGTGCTCGGCGAGATGCAGCGGCTCGCCGTGCACGGGGATCGACACTTCCGGCTTCAACAGCCCGTAGAGCTCGGCGAGCTCGTCGCGGCGTGGGTGGCCGGAGACGTGCACCAGCGCGTCGCGGTCGGTCAAAACGTCGACGCCGCGCGTCGCCAGCGCGTTGACGATGGCGCCGACGGCCTTTTCGTTTCCAGGAATGGTGCGCGAGGAGAAGATCACGAGGTCGCCCGGCGACAGCGCCACCCGGCGGTGGTCGTCGGAGGCGATACGGGCGAGCGCCGCGCGCGGTTCACCCTGGCTGCCGGTCAACAGCGCCACGACCTTCTCGCGCGGCAGGTAGCCGTAGGCCTCCTCGTCGAGCGGCGCCTTCAGTCCGTCGAGGTAGCCGAGCTCGCCGGCGACATCGAGGACGCGCAGCATCGAGCGGCCCATGACCACGACCTCGCGGTCGGCGGCGGCCGCCGCCAGCATCACCGCCCGGAGGCGCGCGACGTTGGAGGCGAACGTCGTCACCGCCACGCGGGCCGGTGCGGCGCGGATGATGTCGACGAGCGAGCGCGCCACGTCCTGCTCGGACGGCGAGCGACCGGAGCGGATGGCGTTGGTCGAATCGCAGACGAAGGCGCGCACGCCCTCGTTGCCGATCTCGGCGAAGCGCGCGAGGTCGATCGCCAGGCCGATGCCCGGCGTCGGGTCGATCTTCCAGTCGCCGGAATGGACGACGGTGCCGAGCGCCGTGCGGATGACCAGGGCATTCGGCTCCGGAATCGAGTGCGACACCGGCACGAGTTCGAGGTCGAAGGGGCCGAGCGTCCAGCGGGCGCCCTGCTGCATCACCGTGATCGGCACCTTCTCGAGGCCGAATTCCTCGCCGGCCTTCGCCTCCAGCAGCCCGGCGGTGAACGGCGTCGCGAACACCGGCGCGCGCAGCCGCGGCCACAGCTCCAGCACGGCGCCGATGTGGTCCTCGTGGGCGTGCGTCAGCACGATGCCGACGAGGTCGTCGCGCGCCGCCTCGATGAAGGCGGGGTCCGGCAGGATGACGTCGACGCCTGGTGTCGTCTCGTTGCCGAAGGTGACGCCGCAGTCGACCATCAGCCACTTGCGGTGGCGGACCGGGCCGAAGCCGTAGAGGCCCATGTTCATGCCGATCTCGCCGACCCCGCCGAGCGGCAGGAAGACGAGTTCTCCGGCGGAGCGTTCGGGTGTGCGTGTCATGTCCTGGCCGTCCCCGCCGCTCCGAAGTGAACTTCGCCGGCGGTGATGGTGCGGCGCGCCCCGCTCTCGGTGCGCACGACCAGCCGGCCCGTCTCGTCGATCGTCTCGAATACGCCGCGCGTCACCTCGCCGTCGATCCGCACCGCCACCGCGCCGCCGAGGCCGGAGGCACGCGCGAGCCAGCGGGCCCTCACCGCCGGGAAGCCGCGGCCGTCATCCCAGGCCGCCGCCGCCTCGCACCAGCACTCCGAAAGCGCCGAAAATACCGCTTCCGCATCCGCCGCCGCACCGAGTCCGGCAAGAGACGCCGCCGGATAGGGCAGGTCCGTCGGCGCGTGGCGCACGTTGACGCCGATGCCGACGACCACCGCCATGCGCCCGTCCGGCGCCCTCTCGGCCTCCAGCAGGATTCCGGCCAGCTTGGCGCCGTCGAGGAGAACGTCGTTCGGCCACTTCAGCGCGATGCGGTCGCCGCCGCCGGACGCGCCGTCGAGGGCGATCGAGGCCACGACCTCGGGCGCCGCCCGCCGCAGCGCCGCGTCGAGCGCGATGCCGGCAACGAAGCCGAGCGTGGCGACCGCCGGCGCGTCGGCGGAGGTGAGCGTCAGGAGGCTGGCGGCGAGGTTGCCGCGCTCGGTCGACCAGGCGTTGCCGCGGCGACCGCGGCCGGCGGTCTGCCGGTCGGAGACGACCCACAGGCGGCCAGCGTCACCGGCGCGCGCGCGGGCCAGCGCCTCCGCATTGGTCGAGCCGATCTCGTCGAAGGCGGCGAGGCGGTAGCCTGCCGAGCGGGCGTCCGGTCCGAGGGTGAAGGCCATCCGCTAGAAGAGGCTCTTCGCCGCGACACCGGCCGCCTCGACGAGGGGGGCCGCGAAGACGACGAACAGGAGCACCACCGCCCCGCTCGCGCCGAGCACGATGCGCAGCTCGTTCGGCATCCGCTCGAAGCCGGCCGCGGGGTCGTCGAAGTACATGATCTTGACGATGCGCAGGTAGTAGTAGGCGCCCACGACCGAGGCGACGACGCCGATCACCGCCAGCGTGTAGAGCCCCGCCTCGATCGCCGCCAGGAAGACGTAGAACTTCGCGAAGAAGCCGGCGAGCGGCGGGATGCCGGCGAGCGAGAACAGGATCATGGCGAACAGGAACGCCATCACCGGGTGGGTGCGCGACAGCCCGGCAAGCTCGCCGATCTCCTCCACCATGCCGTCCTTGCGGCGCATCGTTAGGATGCAGGCGAAGGCGCCGACCGTCATGGCGAGATAGAGCGTCATGTAGATGATGACGCCCTGCACGCCCGCCTCGGTGCCGGCGGCGAGCCCGACGAGGGCGTAGCCCATGTGGCCGATGGAGGAATAGGCCATCAGGCGCTTGATGTTCTGCTGGCCGATCGCCGCGAAGGAGCCGAGCACCATCGACGCGATGGCGATGAACACGATGATCTGCTGCCAGTCGTGCCCGACCGGCCCGAAGGCGTCGATGACGATGCGCACGATCATCGCCATCGCCGCCACCTTCGGCGCGGCGGCGAAGAAGGCCGTCACCGGCGTCGGCGCGCCCTCGTAGACGTCCGGCGTCCACATGTGGAAAGGCACCGCAGAGATCTTGAAGGCGAGGCCGGCGAGCACGAACACGAGGCCGAAGACGAGGCCCATCGAGGCCTCCCCGCCGGCGAGCGTCGCCGCGATGTCGACGAACACCGTCTTGCCGGTGAAGCCGTAGACCAGCGACATGCCGTAGAGCAGCATCCCCGACGACAGCGCGCCGAGCACGAAGTACTTCAGGCCCGCCTCGGTGGAGCGTTCGGAATCGCGGTTGATGGCAGCCACGACGTAGAGCGACAGGCTCATCAGCTCGAGGCCGAGATAGAGCGCGATCAGGTCGCCGGCCGAGATGATCATCATCATGCCGAGCGTCGCGATGACGATGAGGATCGGGTACTCGAAGCGCTCGAAGCGGGCGGCCCGCGCGAAGGCCACGGACATCGCGATGGCGAGGGCCGAGCCGATCAGCGACAGGATCTTCATGAAGCGGGCGAACTCGTCGACGACGAAGGCGCCGTGGAAGGTCGTGCCGTAGGTTGGGTCGAAGATCAGCACGATCGCAGCGACGATGATCACCGCCGCCGCCATGCCGGTGACGACGGGCGTCGAGCGCTCGCCGCCGAACACGCCGACCATCAGCAGCACGAGCGCGCCGACGGCGAGCAGCAGTTCCGGCAGCACCGGCATCAGGTCGGGGAGCGTCGCCATTTCCTGCATGACCCTCGTCGCGTCTTCCGTCTCGTGCTCGTCCAGGTCCGGCCGCGGCCGGGCTCGGGCGGATGTCTCAGCGCACCGCCGCCGGTTCGCCGGCGTTCGCCAGTTTCGCCGGGGCGCCGGCCTCTGCCAGTTCCGCCGGCGTCGCCGCCCTGAGCTTCGCCTGCTCGTTCGCCTCCACCGCCCGCTCGACCTTGGCGACGAGGTCGGTGACCGAGGCTGCGGTGACGTCCATCACCGGCTTCGGCCAGACGCCGAACAGGATCGTCAGCACCGCGAGCGGCACCAGCAGCGTCTTCTCGCGCAAGGACAGGTCGAGCATGCCCTTGAGGCTCGGCTTGTCGAGCACGCCGAACACCACCTTGCGGTAGAGCCACAGCGCGTAGGCGGCCGACAGGATGACGCCGGTGGTGGCGATGAAGGCCACCCAGGTGTTCACCTCGAAGGCGGCGAGCAGCGTCAGGAACTCGCCGATGAAGCCGCTCGTCCCCGGCAGGCCGACGTTCGCCATCGTGAAGATCAGGAAGGCGACGGCGTAGAACGGCATGCGGTTGACGAGACCGCCATAGGCAGCGATCTCGCGGGTGTGCATGCGGTCATAGACGACGCCGACGCAGAGGAACAGCGCCCCCGACACGATGCCGTGCGAGAGCATCTGGAAGAGGCCGCCCTGGATGCCCTGCTCGGTCGCCGTGAAGATGCCCATCGTCACGTAGCCCATGTGGGCGACGGACGAGTAGGCGATGAGCTTCTTCATGTCCTCCTGCATCAGCGCGACGAGCGACGTGTAGACGATCGCCACCACCGACAGGGTGTAGACGAGCGGCGCGAAGTCGGCGCTCGCCACAGGGAACATCGGCAGCGAGAAGCGCAGGAAGCCGTAGCCGCCCATCTTCAGGAGGATGCCGGCGAGGATGACGGAGCCCGCCGTCGGCGCCTCGACGTGGGCGTCCGGCAGCCAGGTGTGCACCGGCCACATCGGCATCTTCACCGCGAAGGAGGCGAAGAAGGCGAGCCACAGCCACGGCTGCATCTCGACCGGGAAGTCGTAGGCGAGGAGTTCAACGATGTCGGTGGTGCCGGCCTGCCAGTACATCGCCATCAGGGCGAGCAGCATCAGCACGGAGCCGAGCAGAGTGTAGAGGAAGAACTTGAAGCTCGCGTAGACGCGCCGCGGCCCGCCCCACACGCCGATGATGATAAACATCGGGATGAGGCCGCCCTCGAAGAACACGTAGAAGAGCACGAGGTCGAGGGCGCTGAAGACGCCGATCATCAGCGTCTCGAGCACGAGGAAGGCGACCATGTACTCCTTCATCCGCGTGTGCACCGAGTGCCAGCTGGCTAGGATGCAGAACGGCATGAGGAAGGTCGTGAGGATGACAAACAGCATCGAGATGCCGTCGACGCCCATCTTGTAGGTGATCTTTCCGCCGAGCCAGGCGGTCTCCTCGACGAACTGGAAGCCCGGGTTCGAGAAATCGAACCCGACCCACAGCGTCAGCGAGAACAGGAAGGTGACGATCGTGGTGACAAGGGCGACGCGGCGCACGTAGACGGGAGCGTCCTCTTCCTGGCCGCGCACCATCAGGATGAAGAAGACCCCGACGAGCGGCAGGAACGTGACGATCGAGAGGACCGGCAGGTCGCCCATCAGTGAACTCCCCCGCCGGCGAACATCGCCCAGGTGATGAGCGCCGCGACGCCGATCAGCATCACGAACGCATAGTGGTAGAGGTAGCCGGTCTGCAACTTCACGACCCGGTTGGTGACGTCGATGACGCGCGCCGAGACGCCGTCCGGCCCGAAGCCGTCGATCAGCCAGCCGTCACCCTTCTTCCACAGGAAGCGGCCGATCCACTTCGCCGGGCGGACGAAGATGAGGTCGTAGAGCTCGTCGAAATACCACTTGTGGTAGATGAAGTTGTAGATGAGCCAATGCTCATCGGCGAGCTTCTTCGGCACGTCCGGCCTCAGCATGTAGAAGTAGAAGGCGATGAGCGCGCCGATCGCCATCGCCACCGTCGCCGCCCACGGCACCCAGCCGGGGGACTCGTGCATCTCGTGGAGGATGTGGTTCTCCTCGCCGAGATAGAGCGCGCCCTTCCAGAAGTGCTCGTAGCCGTGTCCCATGAACGGGTCGTGGAAGACGATGCCCGCAAACAGCGCGCCGCACGCCAGCACGAGCAGCGGCACCACCATCACCCACGGGCTCTCGTGGACGTGCTTCATCACCTCGGCCGGCGCGCGCGGCTTGCCGAAGAAGGTCATGAAGATCTGCCGCCAGGTGTAGAAGGCGGTGAGCAGCGCCGCGATCGTCGTCAGCCAGAAGGCGTAGCCGGCGAACATGTTTTGGCCGGCATAGGTCGCCTCGATGATGGCGTCCTTGGAATAGTATCCGGCGGTGAACGGGAAGCCGGTCAGCGCCAGGCCGCCGATCAGCATCGTCCAGAACGTCCACGGAATGTGCTTCCGGAGGCCGCCCATCTTGCGCATGTCCTGCTCGCCATCGACCGAGTGGATCACCGAGCCGGCCGCGAGGAACAGGAGCGCCTTGAAGAAGGCGTGCGTGAACAGGTGGAAGATGGCGATCGAGTAGGCGCCGACGCCGAGCGCCGCGAACATGTAGCCGAGCTGCGAGCAGGTCGAGTAGGCGATGACGCGCTTGATGTCGAACTGCGTGCAGCCGATCGTCGCCGCGAAGAAGGCGGTCGTCGCTCCGATGAAGGTGACGAAAGCGAGCGCCGCCGGAGCCTGCTCGAACAGCGGCGACAGCCGCGCCACCATGAACACGCCGGCCGTCACCATCGTCGCGGCATGGATGAGGGCCGACACCGGCGTCGGGCCCTCCATGGCGTCCGGCAGCCAGGTGTGCAGCAGGAACTGCGCCGACTTGCCCATCGCGCCCATGAACAGCAGCAGGCAGATCACCGTGACGGCGTTCACCTCCTGGCCGAGGAAGTTCATCGACTGCTCGCCGAGGCTCGGCGCGGCGGCGAAGATGACGTCGAACGACACCGAGCCGGTGACGACGAACAGGCCGAAGATGCCGAGCGCGAAGCCGAAGTCGCCGACGCGGTTGACGACGAAGGCCTTGATCGCCGCGGCGTTCGCCGATGGCTTCTGGAACCAGAAGCCGATCAGGAGGTAGCTCGCGAGGCCGACGCCCTCCCAGCCGAAGAACATCTGCACGAGGTTGTCGGAGGTCACCAGCATCAGCATGGCGAAGGTGAACAGCGACAGGTAGGCGAAGAACCTTGGCCGGTGCGGATCGTGCGCCATGTAGCCCATCGAGTAGACGTGCACGAGGGCCGACACGGTGTTGACGACGATCAGCATCACCACGGTGAGCGTGTCGATGCGCAGGCTCCACTCGACCGAGAGGGCGCCGGAGGTGAACCAGTTGGCGATGTCGATCGTCTGCTTGCCGGCGTCGCCGAAGCCGACGGTGATGAAGGCGACCCACGACAGGATCGCCGCCAGCACGAGGAGGCTGGTGGTGACGAGCTCCGCCGCGCGCGAGCCCGGTGCGGCGTCGTGGTGGTCGTCGTGGCCGTGGCCGCCATGGGCATCGTGGCCGTGCGGCGCCGCATGGCCGGCGAAGGCGTGGGCGACGCCGTGAGACGTCGGCGCATGGGCGGCGTGGGCGTCGTGGCCGGTGTCGCCGATGCCGTGGCCGTCAGGCGGCGCCGGGATGTGCGCCTTCGAGCCGAGAAGCGTGATCAGCCCGGCGATCAGGAAGCCGACGAGGGGCAGGAAGACGATGAGATGATACACGCCGTCAGCCCTTCATCATGTTGATGTCTTCGACCGCGATGGAGCCGCGGTTGCGGTAGTAGACGACGAGGATCGCGAGCCCGATCGCCGCCTCCGCCGCCGCCACTGTCAGCACGAGAAGCGCGAAGATCTGGCCGACGAGGTCGCCGAGGTGGGCGGAGAAGGCGACGAGGTTGAGGTTGACGGCGAGCAGGATCAGCTCGACCGACATCAGGATGACGATGACGTTCTTGCGATTCAGGAAGATGCCGAACACGCCGAGCGTGAACAGGATCGCCGCGACCGTCAGATAGTGGGAGAGCCCGACCGCCATTGTCGTCGTCCGTCCTCGTCGTCGTTGCGTTCGTCGACGCCCAGCGGGCGGCGGCCGTTCGTCAGATGCCCTTGCGGCGCCCGCGGGGCGCCGTCCTTCAGATACCTTTCCGGGGTGCGACCTTGCGCACCTCGATGGCGGTCGCCTTCGTGCGGGCGTTCTGCGCCGCGATCGACTGCCGCTTGACGCCTTCCTTGTGGCGCAGCGTCAGCACGATCGCCCCGATCATGGCGACCAGCAGCACGAGGCCCGCCGCCTGGAAGAAGTAGATGTAGCGGGTGTAGAGCAGCAGCCCGAGAGCCCGCGTGTTGCTCACCTCGCCCAGCGGCGGGATCAGCGCCACGCCGCCCCCGTCCGGCGCCGTGATCCAGGTGCCGAACACCATGACGAGCTCGACCAGAAGCACGAGCCCGATCAGCGCGCCGATCGGCAGGTACTGCAGGAAGCCCTGGCGCAGCTCGACGAAGTCGACGTCGAGCATCATCACCACGAACAGGAACAGCACGGCAACCGCACCGACGTAGACGACGACCAGGATCATCGCCAGGAACTCCGCCCCGAGCAGCAGGAACAGCCCGGCGGCGTTGAAGAAGGCGAGGATCAGGAACAGCACGGAGTGCACGGGATTGCGCGAGGAAATCACCATGAACGCCGACGCCACCGTGATGGCGGCGAAGAGGTAGAAGAAGAAGGTCTGCAGGACCATTCCTGACCCCCGTTCGGCGCCGGTCGATCCGGTCGCTCCGTCGCCGCGCGTTCTAGCCCGCCCGCGCGATCCCAGTCCACCGCCCGCCGGACGGCGGGCGGACACGCCGCACCCGAACCCGCCTCAGCGGTAGGGCGCGTCCATCTCGATGTTGCGCGCGATCTCGCGCTCCCAGCGTGCCCCGTTCGCGAGCAGCCGGTCCTTGTCGTAGTAGAGTTCCTCGCGCGTCTCGGTGGCGAACTCGAAGTTCGGCCCCTCGACGATCGCGTCCACCGGGCACGCCTCCTGGCAGAAGCCGCAGTAGATGCACTTCACCATGTCGATGTCGTAGCGGGTGGTGCGGCGCGTGCCGTCGTTGCGGCGCGGGCCGGCCTCGATGGTGATCGCCTGCGCCGGGCAGATCGCCTCGCAGAGCTTGCAGGCGATGCAGCGCTCCTCGCCGTTCGGATAGCGACGCAGGGCGTGCTCGCCGCGGAAGCGCGGGCTGACCGGCCCCTTCTCGAAGGGGTAGTTCAGCGTCGACTTCGGCTTGAAGAAGTAGCGCATCGACAGGAAGAACGCCGACACGAACTCCTGCAGGAGCAGCGACTTGGCGGCCTGGGCGAGCGACATCGGTCGAACCTCTCTTGTCGTCTCTGCCGGTCAGGACGCCATGCCGGGCGCCCAGCCCGTCAGCATCAGGACCGCCGCGACGATGAAGACCATGGCGAGCGAGATCGGCAGGAACACCTTCCAGCCGAGGCGCATCAGCTGGTCGTAGCGGTAGCGCGGCACCATCGCCTTCACCATGGCGAACATGAAGAAGACGAACAGCGCCTTCAGCAGGAACCAGATCACCCCCGGCACCCAGTTGAACGGGGGCAGGTCGATCGGGGAGAGCCAGCCGCCGAGGAACAGGATGGTGGTCAGCGCGCACATGGTGGCGATGGCCACATACTCGGCAAGCATGAACATCATGTAGGGGCTGGAGCCGTACTCCACCATGAAACCCGCCACCAGCTCCGATTCCGCCTCGACGAGGTCGAAGGGCGGCCGGTTCGTCTCGGCCAGCGCCGAGATGAAGAAGATGATGAACATCGGGAAGAGCGGCAGCCAGTACCAGTTCAGGATGGTCAGCCACGGCACGCCGAGCGCGGTGGCGAGCCCGTGCGCGTACTGGGCATGCACCACCTCCGACAGGTTCAGCGTGCCGGCGCAGAGCAGCACCGTGACGAGCACGAAGCCGATCGACACCTCGTAGGAGACCATCTGCGCCGCCGAGCGCAGCGCCGACAGGAACGGGTACTTCGAGTTGGAGGCCCAGCCTCCCATGATGATCCCGTACACGCCGAGCGACGAGATCGCGAAGATGTAGAGCGTCGCCACGTTGATGTCGGCGATCACCCAGCCCTCGGCCACCGGGATCACCGCCCAGGCGGCGATCGACAGGGTCGCCATCACCAGCGGCGCCAGCAGGAAGATGCCCTTGTTGGCGCTCGAGGGGATCACCGGCTCCTTGAAGATGAACTTCAGGAGGTCGGCGAACGACTGGAACAGGCCGAAGGGGCCGACGACGTTTGGGCCGCGCCGCATCTGCACCGCCGCCCAGATCTTGCGGTCGGCGAGCAGGATGTAGGCGATGATGACGAGCAGCACGACGATCAGGAGCACGCTCTGCGCGAGCATGATGATGAACGGCCAAGCGTAGGTGGTCCAGAAGTCGCTCATCGGGCGCTCTCCGCCGCCGTGCGGGTCGTGTTGGTGAGGCCGCGTGTCATTCCGCGGCCTCCGCCATGCGGGCGCTGGCGAGCGCCGCGCATTCGGCCATCACGGCGGACGCGCGCGCGATCGGGTTGGTCAGGTAGAATTCCGTCACGGCAGACCGGAACGGCGCGCTCGACGGATCGCCGCCGCGCGTCCCCAGCCGCTCGACGGCGGCGGGATCGGCCGGCACCACCTGGTCGACCGCCTCGAGGTGCGGCACGGCCTCGATCATCGCCGCGCGCAGCTCGAGCAGCGAATCGTAGGGCAGCGTCGCGCCGAGCACGGCCGACAGCGCCCGGAGCACCGCCCAGTCCTCGCGCGCCTGGCCCGGCGGGAAGGCGGCGCGGTTCGCCCGCTGCACCCGCCCCTCGGTGTTGACGTAGGTCGCCGGCTTCTCGGTGTAGGCCGCCCCCGGCAGGATGACGTCGGCGCGGTGCGCGCCGGCATCGCCGTGGGTGCCGAGATAGACGACGAAGGCCGAGCCAAGCCGGTCCATCGGGATCTCGTCGGCGCCGAGGAGGAAGACGACGTCGAGGTCGCCCGCGCTCGCCGCCTCGAGCATCCCGGCGGTGTCACGGCCGCCGTCGCCCGGCACGCACCCGACATCGAGGCCGCCGACGCGGGCCGCCGCCGTGTGCAGCACGGCAAAGCCGTTCCAGTCGGCCGAGACGGCGCCCGCCGCCACTGCCGCCCGCGCCGACAGCGACAGGACCGCCGCGCCGTCGGGACGCGAAAGCGCCCCCTGGCCGACGATGACGAGCGGCCGCTCGGCCTTCGCCAGCACGTCGGCGAAGGTGTGCTTGCCGGCGGCGACGTCCTTCAGGGTGTCGGGGCCGGCACCGAGATACTCGACCGGATAGGTCTGATCGACCAGCTCGCCGATGACGCCGACCGGCAGGCCGCTCGCCCGCCAGCGCTTGCGGATGCGGGCGTTCAGCACCGCCGCCTCGCGCCGCGGATTGCAGCCGACGAGCAGGATCGCGTCCGCCTCCTCGATGGCGCGGATGCCAACGTTGAAGAGATAGCTCGCCCGGCCGTCGGCCGGATGGAGCGCCGCGCCATCCTGGCGGCAGTCGACGCTCGCTACACCGAGGCGCGTCATCAGGTCCTTCAGCGCGAACAGCTCTTCCGTCGAGGCGAGGTCGCCGCCGATCGCGCCGACGCGGGCGGGACCCGCCGCCTTCACCTTCTCGGCGATGGCGGTAAACGCCTCCGGCCAGGTCGCCGGCTGCAGCCGGCCGCCGCGGCGCACGTAGGGCTGGTCGAGGCGCTGCGTGCGCAGGCCGTCCCAGATGTAGCGGCTCTTATCGGAGAGCCACTCCTCGTTCACCCACTCGTTCAGCCGCGGCAGGATGCGCATGACCTCGCGACCGCGGGTGTCGACGCGGATGTTGGAGCCGACGGCGTCCATCACGTCGACCGACTCGGTCTTGGCGAACTCCCAGACGCGGCCGGTGAAGGCGAACGGCTTGTGGGTCAGCGCGCCGACCGGGCAGAGGTCGGCGACGTTGCCCTGCAGCTCCGAGCCCATCGCGTGCTCGAGATAGGTGGTGATCTCCATGTCCTCGCCGCGCCCGGTGGCGCCGAGGTCCGGCACGCCCGCCACCTCGGTGGTGAAGCGCACGCAGCGGGTGCAGTGGATGCACCGGTTCATGATCGTCTTGACCAGCGGGCCGATGTACTTGTCCTCGACGGCGCGCTTGTTCTCGTGGAAGCGCGAACCGGAGACGCCGTACAGCATCGACTGGTCCTGCAGGTCGCATTCGCCGCCCTGGTCGCAGATCGGGCAGTCGAGCGGGTGATTGATGAGCAGGAACTCCATCACCCCTTCGCGCGCCTTCTTCACCATCGGCGTGTTGGTGAAGATCTCCGGCGCCTCGCCGTTCGGGCCAGGGCGGAGGTCCTTCACCGCCATGGCGCAGGAGGCCGCCGGCTTCGGCGGGCCGCCCTTCACCTCGACGAGACACATCCGGCAGTTGCCGGCGATCGAGAGTCGCTCGTGGAAGCAGAAGCGCGGAATCTCCGCCCCGGCGAGTTCCGCCGCCTGCAGCAGTGTCGATTCCGGCGCGACGTCCACCTCGGTGCCGTCGACGATGATCTTGGTCATCGGCTCATCTTCCCGTCACAGCGCGGTGGTCGCCCGTCATTGCTCTACTCCGCCGCCTGCAGCGTCACGCCGGGCACCACGCGCGACTGGTAGGCGTCGATGCGGGCCTCGATGACGGGACGGAAGTGGCGGATCAGGCCCTGGATCGGCCAGGCGGCGGCGTCGCCGAGGGCGCAGATCGTGTGCCCCTCGATCTGCGTCGTCACCTGCAGGAGCATGTCGATCTCGGACTTCTTCGCCTCGCCCTTCACGAGCCGCTCCATGACGCGCCACATCCAGCCGGTGCCTTCCCGGCAGGGCGTGCACTGGCCGCAGCTCTCGTGCTTGTAGAAGTGGGCGAGGCGGGCGATCGCCTTGATGACGTCGGTGGACTTGTCCATGACGATCACCGCGGCGGTGCCGAGGCCGGACTTGAGGTTGCGCAGGGTGTCGAAGTCCATCGACAGGTCTTCGCACTGGTGCGCCGGCAACAGCGGCACCGACGAGCCGCCCGGGATCACCGCAAGCAGGTTGTCCCAGCCGCCGCGGATGCCGCCGCAGTGCCGCTCGACGAGCTCGCGGAAGGGTATGCCCATCTCCTCCTCCACCGTGCACGGCTTGTTCACGTGGCCGGAGATGCAGAAGAGCTTGGTGCCGGTGTTGTTCGGCTTGCCGAGGCCGGCGAACCAGGCCGGGCCGCGGCGGAGGATCTCGCCGGAGACGGCGATCGATTCGACGTTGTTCACCGTCGTCGGGCAGCCATAGAGGCCCATGTTGGCCGGGAACGGCGGCTTCAGGCGCGGCTGGCCCTTCTTGCCCTCGAGGCTTTCCAGCAGCGCCGTCTCTTCACCGCAGATGTAGGCGCCGGCGCCGTGGGCGACGTAGCAGTCGAAGTCCCAGCCGTGGACGTTGTTCTTGCCGATCAGCCGGGCCTCGTAGGCCTGGTCGATCGCCGCCTGCAGCCGCTCGCGCTCGCGGATGAACTCGCCGCGCACGTAGATGTAGCAGGCGTGCGCGCCCATCGCGAAGGAGGCGATCAGGCAGCCCTCGACCAGCGTGTGCGGGTCGTGGCGCAGGATCTCGCGGTCCTTGCAGGTGCCGGGCTCGGATTCGTCGGCGTTGACGACGAGGTAGTGCGGCCGGCCCTCGGCCGGCACCTTGGGCATGAAAGACCACTTCAGGCCGGTCGGGAAGCCCGCGCCGCCGCGGCCGCGCAGGCCGGAGGCCTTCATCTGGTCGATGATCCAGTCGCGGCCCTTGTCGATGAAGCCTTTCGTGCCGTCCCACTGGCCGCGTTTCAGCGCGCCCTCGAGGCCCCAGTCGTGCTGGCCGTAGAGGTTGGTGAAGATGCGGTCCTTGTCGGCGAGCATCGCGAAAGCTCCCTCAGCCGTTCGTGCCGGCCGGCGCGGTGCCGGCGGGCTGCTTGCCGTCCGACGCGCCGGTGCCGGCGGCCGGCTCGGGCGTCGTTTCGGCGATCTTCGAGGCGGCGGCGGCGACGTCCTCGCCCTTCAGCGGCGTCTTGCCCTCGGCGACGCGCGCCCCCGGCGAATCTGACACCTGCTGGTCCGTCCGCGTCTCGTGCGGCTTGCCCTTCTCGAGCGGCGCCTGGTCGTCGCCTTGCACCGGCCCAGTGTCGCGATTGGCGGGGCCGCGCAGGATCGCCTCGAGGTCGGTGAGCGAGGTCGCCCCGCCCTCGGGCATCGAGAAGGAGCGGCCGTTCTGCGGCCCCGGCATGGGCGGCGTGCCCCGGGCGAAGCCGTCGATCAGCGCCTCGAAGCTCGCGGGCGTCAGGTCCTCGTAGGTGTCCTTTACCACCTGCACCATCGGCGCGTTCACGCAGGCACCGAGGCACTCGACCTCCTCCCACGAGAAGTCCCCGTCGGCCGAGACGTGGAAGGGGTCGTGGTGGATGCGGTGCTTGCAGATCTCGATGAGGTCCTCGGCGCCGCGCAACTGGCACGGCGTTGTGCCGCAGACCTGGATGTGCGCCTTCTTCCCCACCGGAGCGAGCTGGAACATCGTGTAGAAGGTCGCGACCTCCAGCACGCGGATGTTCGGCATCTCCAGCATCTCGGCGATGACGCGGATGCAGGGCTCGCTGACCCAGCCCTCCTGCTCCTGCGCCCGCCACATCAGCGGGATCACGGCGCTCGCCTGCCGCCCTTCCGGGAAGCGCGCGATCACCGTCCGCGCCCATTCGAGATTCTCGGGCGTGAAGGCGAAGGACGCCGGCTGCTGGTGGTGAAGGCGACGGACGGCCATCAGCGATCCACCTCTCCGAAAACGATGTCGATGGAGCCGAGGATGGCGGAGACGTCCGCCAGCATGTGGCCCTGGCAGAGGAAGTCCATCGCCTGCAGGTGGGCGAACCCCGGCGCACGGATCTTGCAGCGATAGGGCTTGTTGGTGCCGTCGGCGACGAGGTAGACGCCGAACTCGCCCTTCGGCGCCTCGACGGCGGCATAGACCTCGCCGGCGGGCACCCGGTAGCCCTCGGTGTAGAGCTTGAAGTGGTGGATGAGCGCCTCCATCGAGCGCTTCATCTCGCCCCGCGAGGGCGGCACCACCTTGCCCTCGAGGGCATGCACCGGGCCCTGCCCCGCCGGTGACCTGAGCTTCTCCAGGCACTGCTTCATGATCCGCACCGACTGCCGCATCTCCTCGACACGGATGTGGTAGCGGTCGTAGCAGTCGCCGTTCTTGCCGATCGGGATGTCGAATTCCATCTCGTCGTAGCACTCGTAGGGCTGCGACTTGCGCAGGTCCCAGGCGGCGCCCGAGCCGCGAACCATCACGCCGGAGAAGCCCCAGGCCCAGCAGTCCTCAAGCCGTACCACGGCGATATCGACGTTGCGCTGCTTGAAGATGCGGTTCTCCGACAGCAGCCCCTCGAGGTCGTCGACGACGCCGAGGAAGGGGTCGCAGAAGGCCCAGATGTCATCGACGAGGCCGGCCGGCAGGTCCTGGTGGACGCCGCCCGGGCGGAAGTAGGCGGCGTGCATGCGAGCGCCGGAGGCGCGCTCGTAGAACACCATCAGCTTCTCGCGTTCCTCGAAGCCCCACAGAGGCGGCGTCAGGGCACCGACGTCCATCGCCTGGGTGGTGACGTTGAGGAGGTGGGAGAGCAGCCGGCCGATCTCGGAATAGAGCACCCGGATGAGCTGCGCCCGCTTCGGCACGGTGATGCCGAGGAGCTTCTCGACCGCCAGGCAGAAGGCGTGTTCCTGGTTCATCGGCGCGACGTAGTCGAGCCGGTCGAAATAGGGGATCGCCTGCAGGTAGGTCTTCTGCTCGATCAGCTTCTCGGTGCCGCGATGCAGCAGTCCGATGTGCGGGTCGACACGGGTCACCACCTCGCCGTCGAGCTCCAGCACGAGACGCAGCACGCCATGCGCCGCCGGATGCTGCGGCCCGAAGTTGATGTTGAAGTTGCGGACTTCGGCTTCAGGCATGGTGGGGAGCCTCAAGCGGTGCGGCGCAAGACCGGCAGTCGGCAGTCGGCAGTCGGCAGTTGGGGAAAAGCGTCGCGCCGGCCACCATCACGTCTTCGCCTTCTCATCGCCCGGCAGCACGTAATCCGGGCCCTCCCAGGGGGAGAGAAAATCGAACGCGCGGAACTCCTGCGTCAGCCGCACCGGCTCGTAGACGACGCGCTTCACCGCGTCGTCGTAGCGGACCTCGACGAAGCCGGTGAGCGGGAAGTCCTTGCGCAGCGGATGGCCGTCGAAGCCGTAGTCGGTGAGGATGCGGCGCAGGTCCGGGTGGCCGGTGAACAGGATGCCGTAGAGGTCGTAGGCCTCGCGCTCGAACCAATCGGCGCCCGGGTAGATCGCGGTCGCCGACGGTACCGTGGTGGCCGCATCGGTCTCGACCTTGACGCGGATGCGCAGGTTCTGGTGCGGCGACAAGAGGTGGTAGACGACGTCGAAGCGCTTCTCGCGCGACGGCCAGTCGACGCCGCAGGCATCGACGAAGGAGATGAACTGGCAGCGCGCGTCGTCGCGCAGGAAGCGCAGCACCTCGATCAGACGCGTCGGCGACACCGTGACGGTGAGTTCGCCGAACGCCACCGTCCGCTCGCTAAGCGCCGCGCCGAGGGCCTGGCCGAGATAGTCGGAGAGCTCACGGAGCGTCTCGTCCATCGCCGTCTCCGTGGAGGGTGTCGCCGCCGCCACGATCAGCGCTCGATCGTGCCGGTGCGGCGGATCTTCTTCTGCAGGAGAAGAACGCCGTAGAGCAGCGCCTCGGCCGTCGGCGGGCACCCGGGAACATAGATGTCGACCGGCACGACGCGGTCGCAGCCGCGCACCACCGAGTAGGAATAGTGGTAGTAGCCGCCGCCGTTGGCGCACGATCCCATCGAGATGACGTAGCGCGGCTCCGGCATCTGGTCGTAGACCTTGCGAAGCGCAGGCGCCATCTTGTTGGTGAGCGTGCCGGCGACGATCATCACGTCCGACTGGCGCGGGCTGGCGCGGGGCGCGAAGCCGAAGCGCTCGGCGTCGTAGCGCGGCATCGACAGCTGCATCATCTCGACCGCGCAGCAGGCGAGGCCGAAGGTCATCCACATCAGCGAGCCGGTGCGCGACCAGGTGATCAGGGCGTCGGCCGAGGTCACCAGGAAGCCGCGGTCGGCGAGCTCGTCGTTGATTCCCTGGTAGAAGGGATCGTCGGAGCCGACGGGACGGCCGTTCTTGTCGAGGAGGCCGGTGGGCGCCTTGGCGACCAGCGGGCCCGTGGGCGCGGTCAATCCCATTCCAGCGCTCCCTTCTTCCACTCGTAGACGAACCCGACGGTGAGCACGCCGAGGAAGGTCATCATCGACCAGAAGCCGAACCAGCCGAGGTCGCCGAACGCCACCGCCCACGGGAACAGGAAGGCCACTTCGAGGTCGAAGATGATGAACAGGATCGACACCAGATAGAAGCGCACGTCGAACTTCATGCGGGCGTCGTCGAAGGCGTTGAAGCCGCATTCGTAGGCGGACAGCTTCTCGGTATCGGGCGCCTTGAACGCGACGAGGAAGGGCGCGACGAGCAGAGCGAGGCCGACGAAGCCGGCGACGCCGATGAAGACGACGATCGGGAGGTAGTCTTTGAGGAGCTCTTCCATGGACCGCCCTCGATCACCACTCTGCGACGCGCACCGCCGGGCCCCGAGGGCCCGCGCCTCACGACATGCCTACGCGAACGGTCACGCCACGCGGGCGACCGCCACTCCCCCCGCTGCGTGTCCTTCCCTGATGCCCCCGAGCCGCGACGGCATCGAACTGGTGCTATTCTAAAGGCTCCACCGGGCGGAGCAACGCCTTGCGGCCGAGAGCCGCGGCGCCGGCCCCCCGGCGAACGGGCAGAGGCTTATCCCACGCTCCCGCGGGTGGCAAGGCGCCCGCCGGCCCACCCGCGGCCGGCGCGGCGGCGCTCAGAGCTCCTCAAGGAAGCGGCCGTAGGCGTCGCGGACGATGAAGATGTGCGCGCGCATCGCCGCCGCTGCTGCGCTGCGGTCGCCGCGCAGGATCGCCGCCACCACCGCCTCGTGCTCGCCATGCGACTTGGCGATCCGTCCGAGCGCGGCAAATTGCGCCCGCCGGAACGGCTGCACCCGCGTGCGGGTCTCGGTGGTGATCTCGGCGAGGTAGGCGTTGTGGGTCGCCTGATAGATGGTGGCGTGGAAGGTCTCGTTGAAGTCGCGGTAGCGCGCCGCCTCGCCGGCCCGCATCGCCGCCCCCATCGCCTCGTGCAAGCGCTCCAGCGCCCGTCGCTCCGCCGCCGTCATGTTGGTGGCGGCGAGCCCGGCGCACAGCGCCTCGAGCTCGGCCATCGTCTCGAACATGTCGACGAGGCGCTGCGGCGTCGGATGCGCCACCACGGCGCCGCGATGGGCGCGCGATTCGACCAGCCCGCTCGCCGCGAGCGCCCGCAGCGCCTCGCGCACCGGCGTCCGCGACACCCCGAATCGCCGCGCGAGCTCGCTCTCGTCGAGCGCGGCACCCGGCGAGAGCTGGCCGGTGACGATCTCTTCCGCGAGCTGCAGCCGCACCTCGACCGCCCGCGTCACGGACTTCGTCGGTGCAGGGGGCGCCGTTTCGGCGGTCGAAGGGTCCACTGGGTCGGTTTCCCGTTGTTCTGCTTGTTCCGAATGTAGGACGCCAAATCGTGATTCACCCTCCCCTCGGGGGGGAGGGTCGACGCGCCGAAGGAGCGGCGTGGTGGGGTGGCCGCGGGCGGGAGCCCGCACGCAACCCGGTCCCTCGCCACCCCTGGCAAGTTTTTTCGCCGCCTCCCGGCGGCGCCACCCCACCCCGGCGACCTGCGGTCG
>CALRZT010000005.1:0-35122 GCA_943372725.1 Pseudoxanthobacter soli DSM 19599 | reverse complement strand
GACGGTCGCCCGCTACGCGATGTTCCGCGTCTCCGACCCCGTCGGAGACCCGCTCGCGCCCTGACTTTTCTGAGGCATTGCGAGCGGCTTTCCGTATACTCCGGCCCCGCGACGGGATGGAGGCGGACATGCCGGTGGACGAGCGCTTTCTCGATGCGAGCTTCTCGCTCGAAGGCCTGTCGGGCACGCTCGCCGCACGGCTCGCGGCGCTCGCCCGCGTTGTGACGGTGCCGCAGGGCAAGGTGCTGTTCTCGGCCGGCGATCCCGGCGACGGCCTCTACACCGTGCTCGACGGCTCGCTGAAGGTGATCCTGCTCTCGGCCGACGGCGACGAGCAGCTCCTCGCCGTGCTCGGCTCCGGCTCCGTCTTCGGCGAACTCGCGCTGTTCGACGGCCGGCCGCGCTCGGCGACCGTGGTGGCCCTGAAGGATTCGACGCTCGCCTTCATGGAGCGGGTCGCCTTCGACCGGCTGGCGAGCGAGACGCCGGAGATCTACCGCCACATGCTGCGCATCGTCGGCAGCCGGCTGCGCCACGCCAACGACGTGCTCGCCGCCCGCAGCTTCCTGCCGCTGCCGGGTCGGGTGGCGCAGGCGCTGCTGCAGCTCGCCGACAGCTTCGGCCGGGCGATCGACGGCGATCGCACGCTCATTCACTACAAGGTCTCGCAGGCCGAGATCGCCTCGATGGCCGGCGGCGCCCGCGAGAACGTCAGCCGCATCCTCAACGACTTCCGCCGCACCGGCGTCATCACCCGCATTTCGGGATACTACTGCATCGAGAAGCGCGCGACGCTGGCGAGCGCCGCCTCGCTCTAGACGCGCCGGGGGGCAGGCGCCAACCGGTGCAGGCAGGAACCACCGCCGCGGGCGCCTCCGGTGCTGTACAATCGGTCGCCTCGCCTCCCGACGGAGCTCCCCCGTGTTCACCGCGCCTTATCCCGACAATCTCTTCCTGTCCGCCGGCACGATGCTCTTCAACGAGGGGGACGAGGGCAACGCCGCCTTCCTGATCAAGTCCGGCAGCATCGAGGTCTTCCGCTTCCGCGACGACTGCGAACAGGTGGTGGCGAACCTCGGGCCCGGCGATCTCCTCGGCGAGATGTCGGCGCTCGACCGTCGCCCGCGCACCGCCGGCGCCCGCGCCACCGCCGACAGCGAGCTCGTGCCGATCACCGCCGAGCAGATCGACCGCCGCATCGCCGGCGCCGATCCCGTCCTGCGCCTCTGCCTGAAGCTCGCGACCGAGCGCTTCCGCGAGGCCGTGGCCGATACGGACACCCCGCGCGTCGCCACGACGGCGCGTGGCGGCGAACTCGGCGCCGCCTTCGACCTGATCGAGTTCGAGCGCGATCTCGACCGGGGGCTGACGGCTGGTGAGTTCGAGCTGTTCTACCAGCCGATCGTGCGCCTCGCGGACGGCAGCCTCGCCGGCTGCGAGGGCCTCGCGCGTTGGCGCCACCCGACGCGGGGGCTGGTGCCGCCCTGTGACTTCATCCCCACCGCCGAGGCGAGCGGCCTCATCGAGCGGCTCACCGACTGGTGCGTCGCCGAGGCGATCGGCCGCCGCGACGCCCTCGCCGGGGCCGCGGGCGGGGCGCCGGACGGCTTCTTCGTCACCGTCAACGTCTCGGGGCGCGACCTCGCCCGGCCGCAGTTCGCCGCCGGCGTCGGCGCGGCGGTGTCCGAGGCCGGCATCTCGCCCGCGAGCGTCAAGCTCGAGATCACCGAGAGCATGCTGATGGCCAACCCCGACGGGGCTGCGAGGATCCTCAGCGATCTCCGGGTACGCGGCCTCGGCGTCGCCATCGACGACTTCGGCACCGGCTATTCGAGCCTGAGCTATCTCGCGACCCTGCCGATCACCACCTTGAAGATCGACCGTTCGTTCGTGCAGGCGCTCGCCGAGAGCACGGTCAACGCACGCATCGTCCAGACCATCCTCCGGCTCGCCGACGAGCTCGGCATCGCCGCGGTGGCCGAGGGCATCGAGGACGCGGCGGCGGCCGCGACGCTCCGGCAGATGGGCTGCACCTACGGCCAGGGCTACCACTTCGCCCGCCCGCTCCCCTTTGCGGAGTTCGTGGCGTGGGCGCACGCGCGCACCGCGGCGGCCACCGCCTGAACGTCCGCATCCGTCCTCAGGGGCGGCGGAAGAACCAGACGCCGTCCTCTTCCGTCCGCGTCAGCCGCCCCGTCGCGACGAGGTGGTTCAGGTGCGACAGCGCCTCGCCGGTGGCGAGCAACAGGTGAAAGCCGGCGAGCGGGCGCTTGAACAGGAACGGCAGCACGTCGCGCACCCTGACCGGCGCCTCGGCCGCCGCAACGGCGGCCGCGAGGCGCTGCTCGTGCTGGCCGGCGATCTCGCCCGCCCGCGCGGCGAGCCCGCGGAACGGCTCGTTGTGGCCCGGCAGCACCAGCGGATCGCCGACGGTGGCGACGAGGCGGCCGTTCGCCTCGAGGAAGGCGCCGACGCCGTCGAGCTCCGGGCTCCACCAGGCGACGCCGACGTTCGGGCTGATCTTCGGCAGGATCTGGTCGCCGACGAGGAGAAGATCGCGCTCGGCCGACCACAGGCAGGCGTGATGGGGAGAGTGGCCGGCGGTCTCAATCACCGTCCAGTCGCTGCCGCCCGCCCGCAGCGGCTCGGCGGGGTCGAGCGGCACGACGCCTTCGGCGAGGTCCGGATAGGTGCGGCTGAGGCCACGCCCGTGGTGGGCCATCTCGGCCGCCTCGTCCGTCGTGAAGCCGCAGCGCCGGTAGTGCCGCGCCGCCGCCTCCGCCGCCTCCGCGGGGTCGGTGCCGGCGAGCCGGGCGGCGAGCGCGTGGCCTTCCGGCAGCATCACGATCGGCGCGTCGACGGTTCGGGAGAGCCAGCCGGCCGCGCCGTAGTGGTCGGGGTGGTAGTGCGTCACGACAATGCGGTGGATCGGCCGTCCGGCGAGCGGCCCGCGGGCCAGCAGTTCGGTCCACAGCGCCCGGGTCGGACCGTCGCCGAAGCCGACGTCGACCAGCGTCCAGCCGTCGCCGTCGTCGAGCGCGTAGGCGTTGACGAACTCGAGCTCCTTGATCGGAACCGGGATCTTCAGGCGCAGGATGCCGTCGGTGACGGCGATGGGCTCGGCCAGCGGCGCCGGGGCGCCGTCGGCGGTCGATGGATCGGTCATGGCGGGCGTCGACTCGGGACTGGCGGAGGAGGTCCGACCATACACGAGGCTGACGTCGCCCGCGCGCGTCCCGCCCGCACCGGCGGTCGCCCTCCTTTCGACGGTCTGGAACCACTCCGATCGGCGGCCATGCCGTTGCGGCGGCGCGGCCTTTCCTGTATCACCCGCCGCCGATCCCGCCGGCCCGGCGGACCGCTTCCACGGTGCGCCGGGTCCAACGACAGCCGCCGATTCGCCGGCCGCTACAGAGCCTCTCGAATGGCCCGTCTCGTCATGAAGTTCGGCGGCACGTCGGTCGCCGATCTCGACCGCATCCGCAACGTCGCCGCGCACGTCAAGCGCGAGGTCGATGCCGGCCACGAGGTCGCCGTCGTCGTCTCCGCCATGGCCGGCGAGACCAACAAGCTCGTCGGCTGGTGCCGCGAGGCCTCGCTGCTGCACGACGCCCGCGAGTACGACGCCGTCGTCTCCGCCGGCGAGCAGGTGACGTCCGGTCTGCTTGCTATCGTGCTGCAGTCGATCGGCGTCAACGCCCGCTCCTGGCAGGGCTGGCAGGTGGCGATCCTGACCGACGCCGCCCACGGCGCCGCCCGCATCACCGGCATCTCCTGCGAGCTCCTGAAGGAGCGCATCGCCCAGGGCCAGGTGGCCGTGGTCGCCGGCTTCCAGGGCATCGCGCCGGACAACCGCATCGCCACCCTCGGCCGCGGCGGCTCCGACACCAGCGCCGTGGCGCTCGCCGCCGCCATCGGCGCCGATCGGTGCGACATCTACACGGACGTCGACGGCGTCTACACCACCGACCCGCGCGTCGTGCCGCGCGCCCGCCGCCTCGCCCGCGTCTCCTATGAGGAGATGCTGGAGATGGCCTCGCAGGGTGCGAAGGTGCTGCAGGTCCGCTCGGTTGAACTCGCCATGGTGCATGGCGTGCGCACGTTCGTCCGCTCGAGTTTCGACGACCCGAACGCCCCGCAGGTCGGCGAAGGAAACCTTCCCCCCGGGACGCTGATTTGCGGCGAGGAGGAGATCTTGGAGAATCAGGTCGTCACCGGCATCGCCTATTCGAAGGACGAGGCGCAGATCTCGATCCGTCGCGTCGCTGACAAGCCCGGCGTCGCCGCCGCCGTGTTCGTGCCGCTGGCGGAGGCCCACATCAACGTCGACATGATCGTGCAGAACGTCGCTGGCGACGGCCGCACGACCGACATCACCTTCACCGTGCCGGCGGCCGACTACGATCGCGCCCGCAAGGTGATCGAGACGGCCCGCGAAACGATCGGCTACGCCGAGATCGAAGGCGCCATCAACGTCGTCAAGGTATCGGTGATCGGCATCGGCATGCGCAGCCACGCCGGCGTCGCGGCCGCCTGTTTCCGCGGCCTCGCCGAGCGCGGCATCAACATCCGCGCCATCACCACATCGGAGATCAAGATCTCCGTCCTGATCGACGCCGCCTATGCCGAGCTTGCGGTGCGGACTCTGCATTCGCTATACGGGCTAGACGCGGCCTGACCGCGCACGCCCGCGCGGGCTGCGGGTCGCCGCGCGGCGCGGCCGCCGGCCGGTCGCCGGAAGGCCCGCGCCGATCCGCAACCGTCGAGCGCGGGAGATGAAGGGCGCGATGCGTGGCTCACCGGCCGGTCCGCGCCTGTTGTTGCGCCGCCTGCGCGAGGCGATGGCCGAGCCCATCGGCGCGCAGGAGCGGCTCGACAAGATCGTCGTCCTGATCGCCGCCAACATGGTGGCCGAGGTCTGCTCGGTCTACATCCTGCGCGCCGACGACGTCCTCGAACTCTACGCCACCGAGGGCCTCAACCGCAGCGCCGTGCACCAGACGACGCTGAAGGTGCGAGAGGGCCTCGTCGGCCTGATCGCCGCCGAGGCGATCGCCCTCAACCTTTCCGACGCCCGCTCGCACCCCGCTTTCGCCTACCGGCCGGAGACGGGCGAGGAGGTCTACAACGGTTTCCTCGGCGTGCCGGTGCTGCGCGCCGGCCGCATCCTCGGCGTGCTGGTGGTGCAGAACCGCGCCCGACGCAGCTACAGCGAGGAAGAGGTCGAGGCGCTGCAGACGACGGCGATGGTGATCGCCGAGATGTTCGCCGCCGGCGGCTTCGAGACGATCGCCCGCCCGGGCGCGCCCCTCGATCTCCGGCGGCCGATGCGTCTGCACGGTTCGGTGCTGTCGGACGGCGTCGGCCTCGGCTACGTCGTGCTGCACGAGCCGCGCGTCGTCGTCACCGACCTCATCGGCGAGGACGTCGACCACGAACTCGGCCGCCTCGCCACGTCCCTCGACAAGCTGCGCCTGTCGGTCGACGACATGCTCGCCCGCCGCGACGTCACCGACGGCGAGCACCGCGACGTCCTCGAGACCTACCGCATGTTCGCCCGCGACCGCGGCTGGGCGCGAAAGATGGAGGACGCCGTCCGCAACGGCCTGACCGCGGAAGCCGCGGTCGAGCGCGTGCAGTCGGACACCCGCGCCCGCATGCTGCGCTCCACCGACCCCTATCTGCGCGAGCGCCTGCACGATCTCGACGACCTCGCCAACCGGCTCTTGCGCGAACTGATCGGCCGGCCGCAGCTCGACGGCGCCGACAAGCTGCCGAAGGACGCCATCGTCGTCGCCCGCAACATGGGCGCGGCGGAACTGCTCGACTATGACCGCGACCGGCTGCGCGGGCTGGTGCTGGAGGAGGGCGGGCCGACCAGCCACGTCACCATCGTCGCCCGCGCCCTCGGCATCCCGGCCGTCGGCCAGGTCGCGGGCGCGGTGTCGCTGGTCGAGCGCGGCGACGCGGTGATCGTCGACGGCGAGGCCGGCGAGGTGCACTTCCGCCCGCCCGCCGACGTCGAGGCCGCCTATGGCGAGAAGGTGCGCTTCCGGGCGCGCCGGCAGGCACAGTATCGGCGCCTGCGCTCCAAGCCCTCCGTCACCCTCGACGGCCACGCCGTGACGCTGCAGCTCAACGCCGGCCTGATCGTTGACATGCCGCACCTCGACGAATCGGCCGCGGCCGGTGTCGGGCTGTTCCGCACCGAGCTCCTGTTCATGGTCGCCTCGCAGCTGCCGCGGATAAACGAGCAGGTGGCGATCTACCGGCGCGTGCTGGACGCCGCCGGCGACCGGCCGGTGACGTTCCGCTCGCTCGACATCGGCGGCGACAAGATCCTGCCCTACCTGCGCGCCGTCGAGGAGGAGAACCCGGCGATGGGCTGGCGGGCGATCCGGCTCGGGCTCGACCGGCCGGCGCTGCTGCGCACCCAGATCCGCGCCCTCCTGCACGCCGCGGCCGGCCGCGACCTCCGGCTGATGTTCCCGATGGTGGCGACGACGGCGGAGTTCCGCGCCGCACGCTCGCTGGTCGATCGCGAGCTCCGCCACCTGAAGCGCCACGCCCACCGCATCCCCGACCACGTCCGCCTCGGCGTCATGCTGGAGGTGCCGTCGCTCTTGTTCGAGATCGACGAACTGCTCGGCGAGGTCGACTTCGTCTCGGTCGGCTCGAACGACCTGTTCCAGTTCATGACGGCCACGGACCGCGGCAACATCCGCGTCGCCGATCGCTACGACCCCGTGTCGCTGCCGTTCCTCCGGGCGCTGAAGCGCATCGTCGACCGCGCCGCCCTCGCTCACGTGCCGGTGTCGCTGTGCGGCGAGATCGCCGGCCGGCCGCTGTCGGCGATGGCATTGATCGCGCTCGGCTACCGCACCATCTCCATGTCGCCGGCGGCGATCGGGCCGGTGAAGGAGATGCTGCGCGCCCTCGACGTCGGCCGGCTGCGGGCGCGGCTGCTGCCGCGCCTCGAGCCCGGGCGCTGGAACGGCGATCTCAGGGCCTTCCTCGCCGAATACGCCGCCGAGCACGACATTCCCGTCTGAGCCCAAGCGAGAACCCGGAACCCACGCCTCCATGCTGCCCACCGCCAAGCTCGACGGCATCCTGTCGCGATTCGAGGAGATCGAGGCGCACATGGCGGCCTCGCCGGAGCGCGACACCTATGTCCGCCTGACGCGCGAATATGCCGAGCTCGAGCCGCTCGTCGCCGCGATCCGCCGCCTGCGCAAGGCCGAGCGCGAGGCGGCCGAGGTCGAGGACCTGATCACGGAGGCCGCCGGCGACGCCGAGATGGCCCGTGTCGCCGAGGGCGAGAAGGCCGCGCTCGCCGAGGCGATCGAGGCCCTCGGCCACGAGATCCGGCTCGCGCTGCTGCCGAAGGACGAGGCCGACCGCAAGAGCGCCATCCTCGAGGTGCGCGCCGGCACCGGCGGCGACGAGGCGGCGCTGTTCGCCGGCGACCTCTTCCGCATGTACAGCCGCTATGCCGACCGGCGCGGCTGGAAGGTCGAGCTCCTGTCGGCGAGCGAGGGCGAGGCGGGTGGCTACAAGGAGGTAATCGCGGCGGTGAACGGCACCGACGTGTTCGCCCGCCTGAAGTTCGAATCCGGCGTCCACCGCGTCCAGCGCGTCCCCGACACCGAGGCGTCGGGCCGCATCCACACCTCGGCCGCCACCGTCGCGGTGCTGCCCGAGGCGGAGGACGTCGACGTCGACATCGCCGACGGCGACCTGCGCATCGACACCTTCCGCGCCTCCGGCTCCGGCGGCCAGCACGTCAACACCACCGATTCGGCCATCCGCATCACCCACCTGCCGACCGGCATCGTCGTCGCCGTGCAGGACGAGCGCTCCCAGCATAAGAACCGCGCCAAGGCGATGACGCTGCTGCGCTCGCGCATCTACGACGCCGCCCGCGGCCGCCTCGACAGCGAGCGTGCCGCCGCCCGCCGTGGCCAGGTCGGCTCCGGCGACCGCTCCGAGCGCATCCGCACCTACAACTTTCCGCAGGGCCGCGTCACCGACCACCGCATCAACCTCACCCTCTACAAGCTGCCGGAGCTGATGGAGGGCGGCGGCGCCCTCGACGAGCTCGTCGACGCGCTCCTCGCAACCCACCAGGCGGCGCTGCTTGCCGACCAGGACGGCGAGCGGAGCACGGCGGCGTGAGCACCGCTGCTGTCGGCGGTGCGTCTTGCGGTATCGCCCGGACCGCCGGCGCCTTGCTCTCAGAGGCCCGCACCCGCCTGCGGGCCGCCGGCATCGACACCGCCGATCTCGACGCCCGCCTCCTCGTCGCGAGCCTGCTCGGCCTCACCGCGGCGCGCCTGATCGTCGACGGCGACCGCGCGGTGGGGGAGGGGGAGGCCGAGCGCGTCGCCGCCGCCGTCTCCCGCCGTGCCGCCGGCGAGCCGGTGGGCCGCATTCTCGGCGAGCGCGAGTTCTGGGGCATCCGCTTCCACCTCAACGAGGCGACGCTGGAGCCGCGCCCGGATTCGGAGACGATCGTCGAGGCGGCGCTGTCGGCCTGCGGCGACCCGGAGCGCCCCCTGCGCATCCTCGATCTCGGCACCGGCACCGGCTGCCTGCTCGTCGCCCTCCTCGCCGAGCGGCCGGCGGCGACGGGCCTCGGCGTCGACCTGTCGGTGCGCGCCCTCGAGGCCGCCCGCGCCAATGCCGATGCGGCCGGCGTCGGCGGCCGGGCGCTGTTCGTGCGGGCCGACCTCGGCCAGCCGGTCGCGGCCAACCTCGACCTCGTCGTCTCCAACCCGCCCTACATCCCGAGCGCCGACATCGACGGGCTCGACCGCGAGGTCCGCCTCCACGATCCGCGCCTCGCACTCGACGGCGGGGCGGACGGGCTCGACCCCTATCGCCGCCTGCTCGGCTGGGTCGGCGGGGCTCTCCGGCCGGGCGGGACGGTGGTGCTGGAGGTGGCGCCGCAGGGAGCGGTCGCCGTCGCGGGTCTCGGAGAGGATGCCGGATTCTCGGTGCTGGAGGTGCGCGCGGACCTCGCCGGCCGGCCGCGGGCCGTGGTTCTGCGGGGCGCAAATTAGTCCTTGGAATGCCGGGGCGAAGCGGCTAACGTCCGCTCACCGAAGCAAAGCGCGGAAAGAGCATCGCCGCGGGGGCCGATTCGGGCAGATCAGCGACACAGCCTCACAGGGCTTCCGTCGGAACACCACGTCCAGGGCCGGACGGACGGTCGTTTCGAACGTGCCCTGCGAGCTCGTCGGACCGCGATCTTCTCTTCGGTCACCGGACGTGACACTGGTTGGGTCTTCGCCAGCCGAAGCTCGTTGCTCTTTGCGAACATCAGGAATTCGGGTCCGGCCCCGCCGCAGTCGAGCGGCGTCGGACACGAGGAGCGGTTCGAGGGCAAGGGCGTCGCCCTGCCGCCGCACCGCGGTGATCGACGGGACAGGCGGACCGAACGATCGCTTCCACCATCGGGCTCGGCCGACGATCGGTCGCGGTGCGCAACGAGGCGCGGCGTGACCGACAGCGTCGGCGCCCGGCGACACGGCGCGAGCCGGCGTCGCAGCCGACAGGCCGAGGTATGCCCCGGCCGTCGTCTCCCGGACCGTCAGACCCAACGCCAGCGCTGTCCGCAAAGAGAAGCAAACGGATGAGACCCAGTAGTTCGAACAAGCGCCTTCGCGGCAGGACCCGCAAGGGCCCGAATCCCTTGACGCGGTCTTTCGAGTCCAACGGGCCCGACGTCAAAATTCGCGGCACCGCGATGCACATCGCCGAGAAGTACGTGCAGCTCGCGCGCGACGCGCAGGTCTCCGGCGACGGCGTCATGGCGGAGAACTACTTCCAGCACGCGGAGCACTATTTCCGCATGATCGCCGCAGCGCAGCCGCAGCAGACCGGCCCCGGCCAGATGGGCTACGGTCGCGACGACGACGGCGAGGAGGAATACGAGGGCCGCGGCGAGTTCAACAACCGCCCCGAGCCCTACGGCCAGCCGCAGCATCAGCCCCAGCCGCAGCCGCACCGCGGCAACGGCGCCCCCTACCAGGGCCACGAGCAGGGCGGCCATCGCAGCTACGAGCAGCGCGACAACCGCGGTTACGAGAGCCGCGGCAACGATCCGCGCGGCAACGATCAGCGCGGCGGCAACGACCAGCGCGGCAACGACCAGCGTACCGATCAGCGCGGCGGCGATCCCCGCGGCGAGGACAACCGCTCCTACGGCGACCAGCGGCCGCCGCGCGAGCCGCGCCCGCCCTACGAGGGTCAGCGGCCGCAGCACGAGCCGCGTCACGGCGGCGAGCCGCGCCGGTTCGACCGCGCGCCCGCCCCGTCGAACGGCGGCGTCAACGGCCACGCCCCGGCCGCCCCGGCCGCCGTCGTCGCGCCGCTCCCCGGTCTCGGCCCGCAGCCCGATCTCGAGCCGCCCGTCGCCGCCAACCCGGCCCCGGCCCCGGTGGCGGCTCCGTCGCTTGCTCCCGAGCCGGTGATGGCCGACGCCGATGCCGGCGCCCCCGCCATCGCGACCGAGGACGGCGCCCCCCGTCCCCGTCGGCGCAGCCGCGGCAGCCGCGGTCGCGGCCGCCGGGCGGACGGAACCGGCGGCGAGGAGGGCGAGGGCGCGCCCGCGCTCCCCTTCGCCGAGGACGGCCCGTCCGAGGGCTGATCCGCCCGCCACACCAGAACGTGAGAAAAGGGGGCTTCGGCCCCCTTTTTGTTGCTCCAATGCAACACCATATCGCGGTCGGAGCCGGCCCCGACGGGCGGCTCCGCCGGTGGCCGCACCGCGGCACCGGGAGGAACCGACGGCCGTGCCAGGCTCCAGCGAGGGCGGCACGGCGGGAAGGAGACCGGTCCATGAATTTCGAGAAGTACACCGAGCGCGCCCGCGGCTTCGTGCAGTCCGCCCAGACCAACGCGCTCGGCCAGGGACACCAGCAGTTCACCCCCGAGCATATCCTGAAGGTGCTGCTCGACGACCCCGAGGGTCTGGCTGCGGGACTGGTCGCCCGCGCGGGCGGCAATCCGCAGGCCGCACTCGCCGGCGTCGAGCGGGCGCTCGCCAAGCTGCCGAAGGTCGCCGGCGGCGGCAGCGGTCAGCTCTACCTCGCCGGCGCCACCGCCAAGGTGTTCGCCGAGGCCGAGCGCCTCGCCCAGAAGGCCGGCGACAGCTTCGTCACCGTCGAGCGGCTGTTGTCGGCGCTCGCCGCCACGAGCGACGCCGAGAGCGCCAAGATCCTCAAAGACGCCGGCACGACGCCGCAGGCGCTCGAGGCCGCCATTGCCGAGCTGCGCAAGGGCCGCACGGCCGATTCCGCCTCCGCCGAGACGCAGTACGACGCCCTGAAGAAGTACGCCCGTGACCTCACCCAGGCGGCGCGCGACGGCAAGCTCGACCCGGTCATCGGCCGCGACGAGGAGATCCGCCGGACCATCCAGGTGCTGTCGCGGCGCACCAAGAACAATCCCGTGCTGATTGGCGAGCCCGGCGTCGGCAAGACGGCGATTGCCGAAGGCCTCGCCCTGCGCATCGTCAATGGCGACGTGCCGGAAAGCCTGAAGGACAAGAAGCTGCTCGCCCTCGACATGGGCTCGCTGATCGCCGGGGCGAAGTATCGCGGCGAGTTCGAGGAGCGGCTGAAGGCGGTGCTGTCGGAAGTGACGGCGGCCGAGGGCCAGCTCATCCTGTTCATCGACGAGATGCACACCCTCGTCGGCGCGGGCAAGACCGACGGCGCGATGGATGCGTCCAACCTCCTGAAGCCCGCGCTCGCCCGCGGCGAACTGCACTGCATCGGCGCCACCACCCTCGACGAGTACCGCAAGTACGTCGAGAAGGACGCCGCGCTGGCACGGCGCTTCCAGCCCGTCTTCGTCGGCGAGCCGACGGTCGAGGACACCGTCTCGATCCTGCGCGGCCTGAAGGAGAAGTACGAGCAGCACCACAAGGTCCGCGTTTCCGACGCCGCACTGGTGGCGGCGGCGACGCTGTCGAACCGCTACATCACCGACCGCTTCCTGCCCGACAAGGCGATCGACCTCGTCGACGAGGCGGCCTCGCGCGTCCGCATGCAGGTGGATTCGAAGCCCGAGGAGCTCGACGAGATCGATCGCCGGGTGATCCAGCTGAAGATCGAGCGCGAGGCGCTGCGCAAGGAGACCGACACCGCGTCGCGCGACCGGCTGCAGCGGCTGGAGAAGGAACTCGCCGATCTCGAGGAACAGTCGGCCGAGGTGACGGCGCGGTGGAAGGCCGAGAAGGACAAGCTCGGCAGCGCCGCCGATCTCAAGAAGAAGCTCGAGGACGCCCGCAACGAGCTCGCCAACGCCCAGCGCCGCGGCGAGTACCAGCGTGCCGGCGAGCTCACCTACGCGGTCATCCCGGGCCTCGAGAAGCAGCTCGCCGAGATCGAGGCGAGCGGCGGCGCCGGCGGCATGGTGGAGGAGGTGGTCACCCCCGACCACGTCGCCCAAGTCGTCTCGCGCTGGACGGGCGTGCCGGTCGACAAGATGCTCGAGGGCGAGCGCGAGAAGCTCCTGCGCATGGAGGACGAGCTCGCCAAGCGCGTCATCGGCCAGGCCGAGGCGGTGCATGCCGTCTCGACGGCGGTGAGGCGCGCCCGCGCCGGGCTGCAGGACCCGAACCGGCCGATCGGCTCGTTCATGTTCCTGGGGCCCACCGGCGTCGGCAAGACCGAGCTGACGAAGGCGCTCGCCGCCTACCTCTTCGACGACGACACCGCGATGGTGCGCATCGACATGTCGGAGTTCATGGAGAAGCACTCCGTGTCCCGGCTGATCGGCGCCCCCCCGGGCCATGTCGGCTACGAGGAGGGCGGTGCGCTGACCGAGGCCGTGCGGCGGCGGCCCTATCAGGTCGTGCTGTTCGACGAGATCGAGAAGGCCCATCCGGACGTCTTCAACGTCCTCCTGCAGGTGCTCGACGACGGGCGGCTGACGGACGGGCAGGGGCGGACGGTCGACTTCCGCAACACCATCATCGTGATGACCTCGAACCTCGGCTCGGAGTACCTCGCCAACCAGGGCGACGGCGAGGATGTGGCGGAGGTCCGCGATCTGGTGATGGGGGCGGTGCGCGCCCACTTCCGGCCGGAGTTCCTGAACCGGCTGGACGACATCATCCTGTTCCACCGCCTGCGGCGGACGGAGATGGGGGCGATCGTCGACATCCAGCTCCTGCGCCTGCAGAAGCTCCTGGACGACCGCCGCATCCGGCTGGAACTCGATCCTTCGGCGCGCGCGTGGCTGGCCGACAAGGGCTACGACCCGGTCTACGGGGCACGGCCCTTGAAGCGCGTCATCCAGCGCGAGGTGCAGGATCCGCTCGCCGAGAAGATCCTCGCCGGCGAGATCGCCGACGGATCGGTGGTGCGGGCGACGGCAGGCACGGATCGCCTGCTGTTCGCGCCGGCGGAAGCGGCCGACGAGGCCGCCTGACCGGCCCCATCCGGCAGGATGGTGATTGCTCCTCCCCCTTCCGCAGATGCGGAAGGGGGAGGAGCGAGTCGAGAGCGAGCGAGAAAGAACGGACTAGGGGGGAGGCGTCCGCGTTCGCCCACTCGCCTCGGCTGCAGGGTGTCGCGCGTCTTCCAGACGGCGAAGGCATTCTCATTGGGCACGACTGTGCCGAGTGATTATCGATTGGCCCGTATTACCGTAACCCGGGCCCCACATGCGTCACAGTTCAGGGCGCAACACTTCGAGTCAAGCGCGAGATTTCGAAATTCCCGCACGTTTTCGCGACGTGGCATTATCTAGACGTGCGGCTCAAAAGTGCCTACCAGTCTCAAGAGCATCGGGGGCATCAAGGCGGATGGGCCGGCGGGGCGGCGATTGGGGACGGGAGGCGGGGCGGTCCGGCGAGTTCGACGGCCCGTCGGAGCCCACCGACGCAACCCTGACCGAGCGCGCCTACCGCGAGATCCGCCGCGACATCCGCGACGGCACGCTGGCGCCCGGAGAGGCGCTGCGTCTCGTAGCGCTGCGCGAGCGATTCGCCGTCGGCTTCACGCCGCTGCGGGAGGCGATGATGCGCCTCGTCACGGAACGGTTCGTGCTGGTCTCCGGGCAGAAGGGCTTCCGCGTCGCCCCTGCAGCCCGCGCGGACTTCGAGGATTTCCTCGACAGCCGGTTGCGCCTCGAACTCCTGCTGGTGCCGGAGGCGATCGCCCGTGGCGACGACCATTGGGAAGCCACCGTGCTCGCGACCTTCCACATGCTGTCGCGCCGGCCGATCCTCGATCCGGCCACCGGCCTTCTGGCGCCGGGATGGGCCTCGGCCCACGAGCAGTTCCACCGCGCGCTGGTGGAGGCGGCGCCGAGCGTCCGGATGAAGTGGATCTGGCTGTGGCTGTTCGAGCACTCGGAGCGCTACAAGGCGCTGCTCGCGCGGGCGGGCGGCATTCCCGGCGACGACCGCGCCGCCCACGAGCGACTCCTGCACGCGGCGCTCGCCCGCGACCCCGTCGCCGCCGCGCAGGCGTGCCGCGACCATGCCGCCGTCTTCCAGGCGCGTGCGCAGGCGACGCTGTGGCCGGACGGCTGAGGGCCCGGCCGGCGGCTCAGTCGAACTTGTTGGCTCAGTCGAACATGTTGCAGGGCACGGCGGCCCGCCCAGCGGCCGGCACCACCTTCGCCGTGTCGTCCATCAGCCCGGCGATCTCCAGCACCAGCTTGAGGCGGATCGCATCGGCGAAGCCGTCGAGGCTGCGCACCGGCACGACGAACGAGCCCGGACCGCCGATGACGCAGTCCTCGTAGTAGTGATCGAGGTTGGGCAGGTGATACCAGCTCGCCCCCTCGCTCAGCATCAGCGGCAGGCCGTTGATGGTGATGCCCTTGGCGATCAGCGCGTCCCGGCTGGTGGTGACGACGCCGCCCTGGTTGTTGGGACCGTCGCCGGAAATGTCGATGACCTGGCGCGCGCCCTTGTAGCCGTTGTCCGCGAACAGCCCGCCGGCATAGGCGAGGGCGGATGAGATCGAGGTGCGCTGCACCGTCTTCAGCGGCGCCTCGGCGAGGCGGTTGGCGAAGGCTTCCGCCGATTGCGGTCCGTCGATGAGCTGCCAGTCCGCCACCACGAACTGTTCGCCGACCCCGCCCCACTCGATGTAGGTGACGGCGACCTTGCCCGTCATGCCGTAGGCGACCGCCTTCGCAACCTCCTCCGACACCAGGGCGGACACGTAGCCGTCGCGCTGGATCTGCTGTTCGTACTCGTCCATCGACTGCGAGATGTCGACGGCGAGCACGAGCTCGACGTCCACCTCGACGTCGTCGGCGGCGGCCGGGACGGCGACGGCCAGCGTGGTGAAGACGGCGGCGGCGGCCGCGGCGGCGCGGGGAAACTGCAAGGCGATCGGCACGACGAAGACCTCCATCACAGGGACGGTGCGGTCCTCGGGCGTTCTTCCCGGCGATCGCCGGATGCTCATCCTGCGGTCGCTCTCCAGTCGTTGGCGAGAACGACTTCAAGCACCGTGCCAAAGCCGCGAAGGCGGGCACGCGCAAGGGGTTGCGACGACGGCGCACTTTCGCCGCCGACATCGTCGTGTTGCAATGCCGAAGAAATAGGCGCGCGCTGCGTGCTTCCGCGCCAGAGACGCGGGAAAAACGCTTTTACCACCAAGGGTTTAGAGCGCGGCTCTGCTTTGCTGCGCTGCAGAATCCGATTCGCGTCAGCCGGCCGCGGCGGTGGGGTTCGCCGCCGCGTCGGCGGCACCGGCGGCGACCTTCGGCCCGCCCTTCGCCACACCCACCAGCGCCGGCCGCAGCACCCGGTCGCCGATCACGTAGCCCGGCTGCAGCACCTTCACCACCGTCCCGCTCGCGACCGAGGGGTCGGGCACCTCGAACATCGCCTGGTGGTGGTTGGGGTCGAAGCGCTCGCCGGCCGGGTCGATGCGGCGCACGCCGTGCTTGCCGAGGGTGGCGACGAACTCGCGCTCGGTCATCTCGACGCCGGAGAGCAGCGCCGCTAGGGCCTCGCCGCCGGCGGCCCGCGCGTCGGCCGAGACGGCCTCCAGCGCACGGCCGAGATTGTCGCCGACCGACAGCACGTCGCGGGCGAACGCCGTCACCGCATAGCGGCTGGCGTCCTGCACCTCGCGCTCGGTGCGGCGGCGCAGGTTTTCCATCTCGGCGAGGGTCCGCAGCACCTGGTCCTTCAGGCCGGCGTTCTCCGCCGCGAGCACCAGGATCTCGTGGGCGAGCCCCGTCTCGTGGTCGGCCTCCGGCGACGCCTCCGGAGCGGCGGTCTCGACGGGGGGCAGGTCGGTTTCGGCGTGCGGATCTGGCTTGTTCATGCTGGTCCTCGGCGGGGCCGCGCGCGGCCCCGTCTGTCAGTCGGTCGATCGGTGGCCGCCCGCTCAGGCGTTGCTGTTGATCCACTCGGCCAGGCGCCCCTTCGGAGCGGCACCGACCTGCGTCGCGGCGAGCTCGCCGTTCTTGAACATCAGCAGTGTCGGGATCGAGCGGATGCCGTATTTCGTCGCCGTCTGGTGGTTCTCGTCGACGTTCAGCTTCACGATCTTCACGCGACCTTCCAGTTCCTTGCCGATCTCTTCGAGCGCCGGAGCGATCATCTTGCAGGGGCCGCACCATTCGGCCCAGAAATCGACGACGACGGGCTCGCTGGAATCGAGCACATCGGCCTTGAAAGAGGCATCGGTAACCTTCGACGTCGCCATGACGATCCTCGTGAACTGTGTCGGGCGAGACGCTCGCCGACGTCGCGCCGAACGTAGGAAGCGCCCCCCCGCCCGTCAAGGACACGGGAGGTCACCATGGGCCTCAAAAGGGATGCGCTCAGCTCGGCGGCCGCGCCGCCGCGTGTTTCGCCGCATTGATGGCTGCCCCGAGCGGGCCGGCCAGCGCGGCGTCCGAGATCGGGCCGATGTGCTTGTGGAGGATGGTGCCGTCGGGGCCGAGGACGAAGGTCTCCGGCACGCCGTAGACGCCCCACTCGATCGAGGCCCGACCGTTCGGATCGACGCCGACCGCGGCGTAAGGGTTGCCAAGGGCGCCGAGGAAGCGGCGGGCGTTCTCCGGCTGGTCCTTGTTGTTGATGCCGACGATCGAAAGCGCGGGATCCTCCGCCAGCCGCATCAGCAGCGGGTGCTCGATCCGGCAGGGCCCGCACCACGAGGCGAAGACGTTGACGAGCGTCGCCCGGCCGCGCAGGTCCGCCGGCGTCAGCCCGGGCACGGCGGCGCCATCGCGCGTCAGGCCTTCGAGCGGCGGCAGCGCCGTCTCGGGCGCCGGCCGGCCGACCAGCACCGAGGGGATCGCCGACGGGTCGCCACCGACATTCAGGCGGAACAGGAACAGCGCGGCGAGCGCGAGGAAGATTGCCACCGGCGCGCCAAGCAAAAGCCGCATCCGCCGCCGGCGCGCCGCCTCGGCGGGATCGACCGACACGGGATCTGCCGCCGTCATGGCTGCCGCGCCGCTGAACGCCGCCGCACGCCGCGCGCCTCGAGCTCGGCGATGCGCCGCTTCAGCCGCCGGCCGTCGAGGAGGATCGAGGCCGTGATGCCGACGAGCACGACGGCGGTGATCGCATAGGCGGCGAAGACGAAGCCGGTATGGCCAGAGAGCCAGCTCATTGCGCCGCCTCCATCCGCCGTGTCTCGCCGCTCGCCGCGGCCGCCGCCTGCATCCCGAGCACGGCGAGGCGCCGGCGCAGGAGCTCGTTGCGCATCGCCATCACCTGCAACGTCGTGAACAGGAGCGTGAACGCCACCGCCATCACGAGCAGCGGGATCAGCATCGTCGGATGGATCGTCGGGCCGTCCATGCGGAAGACGCTCGCCGGCTGGTGCAGCGTGTTCCACCAGTCGACCGAGAACTTGATGATCGGGATGTTGATGGTGCCGACCAGCACCAGGATGGCGGCGACGCGGGCGGCGCGGATCTGGTCGTCGAAGGCGTGCCAGAGGGCGATCAGCCCGAGATACATGACGAACAGCACCAGCATCGAGGTGAGCCGCGCGTCCCACTCCCACCACGTCCCCCACATCGGCTTGCCCCAGATCGAGCCGGTGACGAGGGCGAGGAAGGTGAAGGCGGCGCCGAGCGGGGCGGCGGCGCGCGCGGCCACGTCGGCGAGCGGGTGTCGCCAGACGAGCGTGCCGAGCGCCGACACCGCCATCGACACGTAGGCGAACAGCCCGAGCCAGGCCGAGGGCACGTGCACGAACATGATGCGCACCGTCTCGCCCTGCTGGTAGTCGGCCGGTGCGAAGAAGAACGACAACCACAGCCCGACGGCGAGGCAGGCGAGGGTCGCGATCCACAGGAACGGCAGCGCCCGCGCCGAAAGCGACGCGAAGCGGGTCGGATTGGCGAGGTCGGTCACACCCATGATCTGCTTCTAGTGCCCGTCGAGAGCGACTTCAATGTGGCGTTGGCGTTCAGCTCTCGCCGGCCCTGAGCGCTGCGGCCGCGGCGATCGGGGCGATCACCAGCGAGAACAAAGTGAGCGCGCAGAGGATCAGGAACGGCGGCAGGAACGGCGCCGGGTCGGTGACGGCGGCATCCGCCGCCGCGACGCCGAAGATCAGCACCGGCACCGCGAGCGGCACCACCAGCACCGGCACCAAGAGTCCGCCGCGGCGCAGCCCCGCCGTCAGCGCCGCCCCGATCGCCCCGATCAGCGTCAGCGCCGGCGTGCCGGCGGCAAGTGTCAGCGTCACGGCGCCGATCGCGGTCGGCGACAGGTCGAGGAACAGCGCCAGGAAGGGGGCCGCCACCACCAGCGGCAGCCCGCTCGCCGTCCAGTGCGCCGCCGCCTTGGCGAGCACGACGAGCGACAGCGGTGCCTCGCCGGTGAGCAGCAGATCGAGCGAGCCGTCGTCGCGGTCGGCCTGGAACAGCCGCTCGAGCCCGAGCAGCGTGGCGAGCAGCGCGCCGATCCAGAGGATGCCCGGCCCGATCCGCGCGAGGAGCTTGAGGTCCGGCCCGACCCCGAGCGGCACGATCGTGACGACGACGAGGAAGAACAGCACGCTCACCGCCGCGCCGCCGCCGACTCGCAGCGACAGCGTCAGGTCGCGCCGGTAGAGCGCCCATAGCGCCGTCATGCCGCGGCCCTCCGGGGCCCTTCTCGGCCGGCGATACCGCTCACGCGGGCACCCTCCCGCCGAGGACGAGGCGGCGCGGCGCCGGGATCGGCAGCTCCGCGTGCGTCGCCGCCATGACGATGCCGCCGCCGGAAACGTGATCGTGGATCATCTCGCCGAGCCGCCGCTCCGCCGCAGCGTCGAGCGCCGCCGTCGGCTCGTCGAGCAGCCACAGCGGCCGCGGCGCCGCGATCAGGCGGGCGAGCGCGAGGCGGCGGCGCTGACCGGCTGAAAGATAGGCCGAGGGCAGGTCGGCGAGCGCCAGCAGGCCGACCGCGTCGAGCGCGTCGTCGACGCGGTCGCGCCCGCCGCCGAGATAGACCGCCCAGAAGCCGAGCGCCTCGGCCACCGACAAGGATGGCTTCACCGCGTCGAGGTGGCCGAGATAGTGGACCTGGGCTGCGAGCGGCAGCTCGTCGTCGCCGCCCTCGAGCCGCACGGTCCCCTCGCTCGGCGACAGCAGCCCTGCGACGACGCGCAGCAGGCTCGACTTGCCGGCGCCGTTCGGCCCAGTAACGACGAGCGATTCGCCCGCCCCCACCATGAAGGAGACGTCCTCGAACAGCCGCCGACCGCCCCGGTCGAGCGCCAGCCCGGCGGCTGCGAGACGCTTGGGTGCGAGGCTCGTCACGGCGCGGTTTTTCGCGGCCATCGAGGCTCTCGATCGGCCGATCGGCTGGCTCGCTCGCACATTGGAGGTGATCTGGTTTCGCTCAGGGAAATTCGGTATAGGGCTTGCAACTCGCGCCGGCGGACGGTGCGGTCCTGTATGACTTCGGATGTTCCGACCGGCGCCGTGCCGGAGGGGCTCCGGTCCGGCATCCGGCAGTGGCCTCCTCCGCTGCCGCGACGGCCGCCCGGGATCATCCCGGTTCCGCCCCGCCGCGCCGCCATTCGAACAGGGGAACGCATCGGTGTCCACCCAGTCCCTCGACAGCTTCAAGTCCCGCAAGACCCTCGAGGTCGGCAAGTCCGAGTACGTCTACTTCAGCCTCAAGGAGGCGGAGAAGAACGGCCTGCCCGGGATTTCGGCGCTGCCGTTCTCCCTCAAGGTGCTGCTGGAGAACCTCCTGCGCTTCGAGGACGGGCGCACCGTCACCGCCGACGACATCCGCGCCGTCGCCGAGTGGATGGTCGACCGCCGCTCCGACCGCGAGATCGCCTTCCGCCCGGCGCGCGTGCTGATGCAGGACTTCACCGGCGTTCCCGCCGTCGTCGACCTCGCCGCGATGCGCGATGCGATGGCGGCCCTCGGCGGTGACCCGCAGAAGATCAACCCGCTGGTGCCGGTCGACCTCGTCATCGACCACTCGGTGGTGGTCGACTTCTTCGGCTCCGCCACCGCCTTCGACAAGAACGTCGCCCGCGAGTACGAGCAGAACCAGGAGCGATACCGCTTCCTGAAGTGGGGCCAGGGCGCCTTCGAGAACTTCCGCGTCGTGCCGCCCGGCACCGGCATCTGCCACCAGGTCAACCTCGAGTACCTCGCCCAGACCGTCTGGACGAAGACCGAGACGGAGACCGACAAGAAGGGCCGCCCGGTCGAGCGCACCTACGCCTTCCCGGACACGCTCGTCGGCACCGATTCCCACACCACCATGGTGAACGGCCTCGGCGTGCTCGGCTGGGGCGTCGGCGGCATCGAGGCGGAGGCGGCCATGCTCGGCCAGCCGATCTCGATGCTGCTGCCCGAGGTCATCGGCTTTCGCCTCGACGGCAAGCTGAAGGAGGGCATCACCGCCACCGATCTCGTGCTGACAGTGACGCAGATGCTCCGCAAGAAGGGCGTCGTCGGCAAGTTCGTCGAGTTCTACGGCCCCGGCCTCGACAACCTGTCGCTCGCCGACCGTGCCACGATCGCCAACATGGCGCCGGAATACGGCGCCACGTGCGGCTTCTTCCCGATCGATTCCGAGACGATCGAGTATCTCGAGGAGACCGGCCGCAAGGGCAGCCGCGTCGAACTCGTTGAGAAGTACGCCAAGGCCCAGGGCATGTGGCGGACGAAGTCGACGCCGGACCCGGTGTTCACCGACACCCTCGAGCTCGACATCTCCAACGTGCTGCCGTCCCTCGCCGGCCCGAAGCGCCCGCAGGACCGCGTGCTGCTCGCCGAATCCAAGCAGGGCTTCGCTGCCGCGCTCGAAGGCGAGTTCAAGAAGCCCGGCGAGGCGGCCAAGCGCGTGCCGGTCGAGGGCAAGGACTTCGACGTCGGCCACGGCGACGTGGTGATCGCCGCGATCACCTCCTGCACCAACACCTCGAACCCGAGCGTGCTGATTGCCGCCGGCCTGCTCGCCCGCAACGCGGTGGCGAAGGGCCTCACCTCGAAGCCGTGGGTGAAGACCTCGCTCGCGCCGGGAAGCCAGGTGGTCGCGGAATATCTCGACCGCTCGGGGCTGCAGAAGGACCTCGACACCCTCGGGTTCAACCTGGTCGGCTTCGGCTGCACCACCTGCATCGGCAACTCCGGCCCGCTGCCGGAGCCGGTGTCGGTAGCGATCAATTCGGGTGATCTCGTCGCCGCCGCGGTGCTCTCCGGCAACCGCAACTTCGAGGGCCGGGTCAATCCGGACGTGAAGGCGAACTACCTCGCCTCGCCGCCGCTCGTCGTCGCCTATGCGCTCGCCGGCTCGATGCAGATCGACCTGACGCGCGAGCCGCTCGGCTACACGAAGAAGGGCGAGCCGGTCTATCTCCGGGACATCTGGCCGTCCAACAAGGAGATCGCCCAGTTCATCCGCGACAACGTCACCAAGAAGATGTTCAAGGAGCGCTACGCCGACGTCTTCAAGGGCGACGAGCAGTGGCAGAAGATCGCCGTGCCGACCGGTGACACCTACACCTGGGACGACGGCTCCACCTACGTCCGCAACCCGCCCTACTTCGTCGGCATGCAGCATGCCCCGACGCCTCCGGGCGACATCCTGGGCGCGCGGGTGCTCGGGCTGTTCCTGGACTCGATCACCACCGACCACATCTCGCCGGCCGGCTCGATCAAGGCGGCATCGCCGGCGGGCGAGTATCTCGTCTCGCATCAGGTCCGCCCGGTCGACTTCAACCAGTACGGCACGCGGCGCGGCAACCACGAAGTGATGATGCGCGGCACCTTCGGCAACATCCGCATCAAGAACCAGATGCTCGGTGGCAAGGAGGGCGGTTTCACCCTCCACCAGCCGGACGGCGTCGAAATGCCGATCTATACGGCGGCGATGCAGTACAAGGCGGAGGGCGTGCCGCTCGTCGTCTTCGCCGGCAAGGAATACGGCACCGGCTCGTCGCGCGACTGGGCGGCCAAGGGCACCAACCTCCTCGGCGTCCGCGCCGTCATCGCCCAGTCGTTCGAGCGCATCCACCGCTCCAACCTCGTCGGCATGGGCGTGCTTCCCGCCACCTTCAAGGATGGCGAGAGCTGGCAGACGCTCGGCCTCACGGGCAATGAGGTGGTGACGATCCGCGGCATCGAGACGGGGCTGATGCCGCGCCAGATGCTGTCGGCGGAGATCGTCTCGGCCGACGGCACGGTGCGCCACGTCGAGCTCCTCTGCCGGATCGATACCCTCGACGAGCTCGAGTACTTCAAGAACGGCGGCATCCTGCAGTACGTGCTGCGCAACCTCGCCGCCTGAGTGTTCCGGCGCGCCGAGGCGCGCCGGCCCTCATCCGGCCTTCGGCCACCTTCTCCCGCAAGCGGGAGAAGGGAAACCCTGGTCGGACGTCGAGAGCTCAAAATCGCTTTGAAGTTCAACATCCACGGTGCCCCCTTCTCCCGGCCGAAGGCGGGGAGAAGGTGCCCGAAGGGCGGATGAGGGCCGCGCGGCACGCGCGGAAGGCCGCGCACCGCTACGACCGCGTGGAACCCGCGCCCCCATTCACCCCGTGGCCCGCACCACCGCGAGCGTGATCGCCGTGCCCGCCGCCGCCGAGACGGCGGAGAGGCCCGTGCCCCAGGCGATGTCGACCAGCGCCACCGACCCCGGCCAGTTCTTCAGGGTCGCCCAGTTGGTCAGGTCGTAGGTCATGTAGGCGAAGAAGCCGAACAGCGCGCCGCGGACGAGCGCCTGGGTCCAGCGGCCCTCGGCCAGCGCCGGCATCACCGCGAAATAGAGCAGCCCGGCGATGAACAGCACGTAGAAGGCGACCGCCGGCCCCCAGACGACGCCATCGGCGATCAGGCCCTCGAGGCGCGGCCGGTAGAACTGCGCGCCCACCGTCGACAGCCAGACGGCGTCGACGACGGCGAACACCAGCGCCGTTGCCACATATGCGATCACGACGCTCTGCATCGACCGGTCCACCTGTTGTTTCAGGAAGCTCTACGCCGCGGGAGCCGGGCCGGTTCAGCGCCGGTCGCGGAAAAAGCCCCGGAGCAGGTCGGCCGCCGCGCGCTCGCCGATGCCGGAATAGACCTCCGGCGCGTGGTGGCAGGTGGGCGAGGCGTAGAGGCGGACGCCGTGCTCGACCGCGCCACCCTTCGGGTCGCCGGCGCCGAAGTAGAGGCGGCGGAGGCGGGCGAACGAGATCGCGCCGGCGCACATCGGGCAGGGCTCCAGCGTCACGTAGAGATCGCAGCCGATCAGCCGCTCCGAGCCGAGCCTTTCGGTGGCGGCGCGGATCGCCAGCATCTCCGCGTGGGCGGTCGGGTCGCGGAGCTCGAGCGTGCGATTGCCGGCACTCGCGAGCACGGCGCCGTCCGGTGCGAGGATGACCGCGCCGACGGGCACCTCGCCGCGCGTCGCCGCCGCCCGCGCTTCATCGAGCGCGAGCATCATCGGCGACGACGGGGCGGCCGCGACGCGGGGCGGTGGCGGGCTCTCCGCGGTCTGGTCGGCGTCCCTCATCACGAGGCTCCGTTCGGCCGCGCTTTCCCGTATCGGAGCCGCGGCCGCTCTGCTATCACGCGCCATCATGTCAACATCCGAAGAAACCGGCGACCGTCGCGAACGGATCGCCAAAGTCATCGCCCGGGCCGGGCTGTGCTCCCGCCGTGAGGCCGAGGAGTGGATCGTCGCCGGGCGCGTCGCCATCAACGGCACGCTTCTCGAGACGCCCGCCCATACCGTCGGCGAGGGTGACCATGTCACCGTCGATGGTGTGCCGCTGCCCGATCGCGAGCCGACCCGGCTGTGGCTCTACCACAAGCCGCGCGGACTGGTGACCACCAACAGCGACCCCGAGGGCCGCCCGACGGTGTTCGAGCACCTGCCCGAGGACCTGCCGCGGGTGATGACCATCGGCCGCCTCGACATCAACACCGAGGGCCTGCTGCTTCTCACCAACGACGGCGGCCTCGCGCGCGTCCTCGAGCTGCCGGCGACCGGCTGGCTGCGCCGCTACCGCGTGCGCGCCCACGGCGACGTCACCCAGGCCGATCTCGACAAGCTGAAGGAGGGCGTCGCCGTCGACGGCGTGCTCTACGGCCCCGTCGAGGCGACGCTCGACCGCGTCCAGGGCGCCAACGCCTGGCTGATGATCGGCATTCGCGAGGGCAAGAACCGCGAGGTCAAGCAGGTGCTCGGCACCGTCGGCCTCGAGGTGTCGCGCCTCATCCGCATCTCCTTCGGCCCCTTTCAGCTCGCCGATCTCGAGCCCGGCGAGGTGCGCGAGATCCGCGGCCGCATCCTGCGCGACCAGCTCGGCGACCGCCTCGCCGACGAGGCCGGCTGCGTTTTCGCGACCGGTCATGACGCCGAACCCCGCACCACCAAGCCGCGCAAGACGTCCGTGCGGACCGCTGCCGCCTCCGCTGCCGCCGACAAGCCGCGCCCGTCGCGGGCCCGTCCGCTCGCCGGCGACGCCGCCGGCCGCCCGGACGCTGGCGACCGTCCCGCCCGTCCGCCGCGTCCCGCCGCAGCCGGCCGCCGCGCCGGCGACCGGCCGCTGTCGGGTGGCGGCGACGGCCCGCGCATGGCCTCGCGCGGCTCGCGTTCCCACGACGAAGGCCGCTCGCGCGGCACCCGCTCCCACGAGGGCGAGGGTGGGCGTCCCGCCCGCACGGCCCGGCCGACCAACCCCAACCCGCGCGTCCTCGCTCCGACCGACTGGACTGGCGAGTATGCCAGTGAGGGTCCGGCGCCGGCGAAAGCAGAGCGTCCCGCCAAGCGCGGCGCGCCCCGTGGCGACGGCCCGCGCAGTGCAGGCTCGCGCGGTGACGGCCCGCGCAGCCGCTCCGACGGACCGCGCAGTGCCGCCCCGCGTTCGGCCGGCTCGCGCGGCGACGCGCCGGGTGCGGACGAGCGGCCGCCGCGGGTCGTCCGCCCGTCGCGCGGTACCTCCGTCTGGCGCGCCGACGACGCTGGCGGCCGCCCGATGCGCCAGCGCGAGACCGGCGGGCCCGACGGCCGTCCGCCGCGCGCCGCCGACGACCGCCCCGCCCGCCCTCCGCGCGACAGCGGTGATCGTCCGGCGCGCCCGCCGCGCTCCGACGGCGACCGTCCGATGCGCCGCCGTCCCGATGCCGAGGTGACCGGCTGGTCGCCGCCGCAGGGTCCGGTCACCGCCACCGACAAGCCGAGCCGCCGCATGGCCGCCCGCGCCCGCGACGCCGCCACCCTGGGCGACGCCGCGCCGGCCCGTCCCGCCCCGCGCAGCCGCGGCGACTTCGCCGACCGTCCGCCGCGTCGCACCGCCGATGGTCCCGCCCGGCCGCCGCGCCGCACCACCGTCGAAGGCGCCGAGCGCCCCGTCCGCGCCCCGCGCGCCGGTGGCGGCCGCCCGTACACGCCCCGTCCACCGCGCGCCGAAGGCGAGCGCACCTACAAGCCGCGCCCGCCTCGCGCCGACGGTGACCGTCCCACCCGAGCCCCGCGTGCCGAGGGCGAGCGGACGTACAAGCCGCGCGCGCCCCGCGCCGAGGGTGATCGTCCCGCCCGTGCGCCTCGCGCTGAGGGTGAGCGCACCTACAAGCCGCGGGCGCCGCGCGCTGAGGGCGAGCGGACCTACACGCCACGGGCGCCGCGGGCCGACGGCGAGCGGACCTACAAGCCCCGTCCGCCGCGGGCGGATGGCGATCGTCCCGCCCGCGCGCCTCGCGCCGAGGGGGAGCGGACCTACAAGCCGCGCGCCGACGGCGAGCGGACCTACAAGCCACGCGCACCGCGCGCCGATGGCGAGCGGGCCTATACGCCGCGGCCGCCCCGCGCCGAGGGCGAGCGCGCCTACAAGCCGAGGCCACCAAGGGCCGACGGCGACCGTCCCGCCCGTCCGCCGCGCGCCGGCGGACCTGCCGGTGCCGGTCGTCCCGCGGGCGCTGGCCGTCCCAGCGGCAAGCCGTCGTTCGGCGGCGACCGGCCGCGTCCGTCCGGCCCGCCGAAGGGCCGTCCGGCCGGCAGCACCCGTGGCGGTGGTCCCAAGGGCGGGTCCAATGGTCCGAAGGGTGGACCACGCAGCGGCGGCCCGACGGGCCGTCCGGCCGGTGGCGCGCCGCGCGGCCGTCCGCGCGACGGCCAGTAGCCTCCAGGCGACCGGGGAGCGACGGTGCGCATCGTCGGCGGACGTTATCGCGGCGCGGCGCTCGCCACCCCGGCCGACCGCGCGACGCGGCCGACCTCCGACCGGCTGCGCGAGAGCCTGTTCAACATCCTCGCGCACGCCTATGACGACCCGGCCACCGACGCCCGCGTCATCGACCTGTTCGCCGGCACCGGCGCGCTCGGCCTCGAGGCGATGTCGCGCGGCGCCGTTTACTGCCTGTTCGTCGAGGACGCCGGGTCGGCGCGGGCGCTGATCCGCCGCAACATCGAGACGCTGTCGCTCACCGGCACGACGCGGATCTTCCGCCGCGATGCGACCAAGCTCGGCCCCTGCGCGCCGGTCGACCCCTTCGACCTCGCCTTCCTCGACCCGCCCTACGGCAAGGGCCTCGGCGACAAGGCGCTGGCCGCCCTCGTCGGCGGCGGCTGGCTGAAGGACGGCGCGCTCGCCGTGCTCGAGGAAGAGGCCACCGCCGAGGTCGCGATCCCGCCCGCCTTCACGGTCGAGGAGCGCCGCACCCAGGGCGACACGGCGCTGTATTTCCTGAGATATTCGAAAACGGCCTGACGAGCTTGGCGACGGCGATCCGGCGTCAGCGATGCACCGTCACGACCAAATGCTTCCGCTTCACGTCGAACGCCAGCCAAACCGACGGATCGTCGTCGGCGAAGGAGAGGCTGCGCTGGCCGGCTCTAAATGCCTCGGCCGCTGCAGGGGCAAACCTCAGCACGGCCGTGAACCGATCGGCCTTCGGACCGAGCATGAAGGCGACGGCTGTCAGGTCGGTTTCGCCCTCAGCGAGACCGCGCCGGACTGGAAGGAGGTCGTCGACCGAAAAGTGGCGGATCGCTGCGTCGGAGGAGGCTTTCAGGACGTCGTTGATCCGCCAGGTGAGGGCGCCGAAAAAGTGTTGATCGGCCTTGTCCGTCACCGGCATTCCAATGCCACTCATCCTCCTCAGAGGTGATCCCGCCGCCCCGATGCGCGCCAGCGCCTCGGTGACCGGCTCCACGACAACCTCCATGTGGAAGCCGCTGGCGTGGAGAAGGCGGTCGGCGTCGATCATGAGGCCGACGTGGCCGGGCCAGAACAGCAGATCGCCTCGGGTGAGCCGCGATCGACGGCCATCAATGGGGGCGGCGTCGAGTGGCAACGGCTCGCCGAGAAGGGCCTCCTGCTGGTCGCTGTCGCGCGGCGCGGCGACGCCGGCCATGCGCAGCGACAGCTGCACGAGGCCGGAGCAGTCGAGGCCGAGGGTAGTGGCGCCACCCCACAGGTAGGGTGTGCCGACCAGCCGCTCGGCGACCGCGACGAAATCGGCCGCGCGGGCGTCGGCCGGCTCGAGGTGGCGGGCGATCACCGCGCCGCCGCCGTTGGCGAGCACGGCGTAGAGCGTGCCGCGCCGCTCCTCTTCGCGCACCACGCTGACGCCGGCACCCATCGACAAGTGGCCGAGGGCCGGCAGCTTCATGTCGGGGCCGGGGTAGCGGAAGGTGCGCAGCGCCGCGACGCGGTGCGTCGGCGCCGGCTCGGGGGGGCCCAGCATGTCGGCCGGCAGGTAGCCGACATAGCCGTCGCGGGAGAGCTCGCCCCACGCCCAGCCCTCGATCGTCTCCTCGTAGACCGTGACAAGGTCGCCCGCGAGCGCCTCGCTGTCGAGGGGGGCGTCGAAGCGCGGCGCCCGGTGCAGCGGCGCGGACGCCGCCACCACCCGGCGAACCTCGCCGTCGACATAGCGGTCGGCTTCGACGACGCCCTCGAGGCGACGCGCCGCGAGGTCCGGGCGGGCCGGCGTGACGCGGCGGTCGAGGGCGGGGGCGTCGCTCACCGGGTCAGGCCGCGCGCTGGCGGGCTTCGAGCTCCCGCATCGCGGCCGCGTCGCGCAGCGACAGGTCCGGATAGTCCGGATCGCTGCCGACCTCCGGCAGGATGCGCCACGATCGGGCGCACTTGGTGCCCACGGCGAGTGCCGGCACCACGGCGACGCCGGCCACCTCGTCGAGGCGGAAGGCGTCCGCCGGGCCGTCCTCGGCCGACAGCATCGCGTCGCTGGTGATGCAGATCTCCGCCAGGTCCAGCCCGGCCAGCGCCGCGCGCAGCTCCGCGTCGGTGACGTGCACGATCGGGGCCGCCTCCAGCGAGGCACCGATGCGCTTCTCGCGCCGCTCGATCTCGAGCGCGCCGGTGACGACGCGGCGCACCAGCCGCACCTTGCGCCACTTCTCGGCCAGCGCCTCGTCGCGCCACGAGGCCGGCACCTCGGGGAAGAGCCTGAGATGCACCGAGCCGTCCTCGGACGGGTGCAGCGACTGCCACGTCTCCTCGGTGGTGAACGGGAGCACCGGCGCGAGCCAGGCCGTCACCGCCTCGAAGATCGTGCGCACAACCGCGAGCGCCGCCTGCCGCCGCTTCGACGACCACGGATCGCAATAGAGCGTGTCCTTGCGGACGTCGAAATAGAAGGCGGAGAGGTCGACCGTCATGAACATCGTCACGGCGGAGACGGCGCGCTTGAAGTCGTAGGCGAGGTAGGCCTCGCGCACGACCTGGTCGAGCTCGGCGAGCCGGTGCAGCATCAACCGCTCGAGCTCCGGCATCTCGCCGTGCGGAAGCGCGAAGCCCTCGTCGTGGGCGAGCGAGCCCAGCATCCAGCGCAGGGTGTTGCGCAGCTTGCGGTAGGTGTCGGCGGTGGATTTCAGGATTTCCGGGCCGATGCGCTGGTCGTCGGCATAGTCGGCCGACAGCACCCACAGCCGCAGGATGTCGGCGCCGTACTGCTTGATGACGTCCTGGGGGGCGACCGTGTTGCCGAGCGACTTCGACATCTTCCGCCCGTCCTCCGCCATGGTGAAGCCGTGGGTGACGACGGTGTCGTAGGGGGCGCGGCCGCGGGTGCCGCAGCTTTCGAGCAGCGAGGAGTGGAACCAGCCGCGGTGCTGGTCGGAGCCTTCCAGATAGACGTCCGCCGGCCACTTCAGGTCCGGCCGCTTCTCCAGCACGAAGGCGTGGGTCGAGCCGGAATCGAACCAGACGTCGAGGATGTCGTCGACCTTCTCCCAGGCCTCGAGATCGTTGACGAGCCCGCCGAGGAAGCGCTCGCGGGCGTCCTCGGTGAACCAGGCGTCGGCACCCTCGGCGGCAAACGCCGTGGTGATGCGGGCGACGAGTTCCTCGTTGGCTGCGAAGCCCGGCCCTGGCGCGATCGCCTCCGTCGTCGTGTTGCGGAACACGGCGATCGGCACGCCCCAGGCGCGCTGGCGGGAGACGACCCAGTCCGGCCGGTTCTCGATCATGCCGCGGAGGCGATTCTGCCCGGCGGGTGGCACGAAGCGGGTGGCGGTGATGGCGGCGAGCGCGCGGGTGCGCAGGGTGTCGGGCGTGTTCGCCTGCCCAGAACTCGACGCGAACCCTCCCCCCTCGCGGGGGAGGGTAGGGAGGGGGGGAGCGGCAGATTCGGCGGTCGTGTCGGGCGAGGAGTCTTCCCGCCGCGCGTCCGCGCGGCCCCCCCTCCCGGCGGCTGCGCCGCCGACCTCCCCCGCGAGGGGGGAGGCTTCGCCAACTTCACCTCCTGCCACCCACCCTTTCAACTCCCTATCCATGGCGATGAACCACTGCGGGGTGTTGCGGAAGATCACCGGCTTCTTCGAGCGCCAGGAGTGCGGGTACTGGTGCTTCAGGCGGCCTCGGGCGACGAGCATGCCGGCGGCGACGAGCGCGTCGATGACGGCCTGGTTGGCGTCGCCCTTGTCGCCCTTGTCGGTGATGACGCGGCGACCCTCGAAGCCCGGGGCGTCGGCGGTGAAGAAGCCGTCGGCATCGACCGTGTAGGGGATGCGGGTGTCGATGCCGGCGTCGGCGAGCACGCGGCCGTGCGCCATCCACACCTCGAAGTCCTCGACGCCGTGGCCGGGGGCGGTGTGGACGAAGCCGGTGCCGGCCTCGTCGGTGACGTGGTCGCCGGGCAGCAGCGGGACGTCGAAGGTGTAGCCAAGGGCGGCGAGGGGGTGGCGGCAGACCATCACACCGAGGGTCGCCGCTGGCACGACGCAGAGGCGCTCGTAGCCGTCCTCGGGCACGCGCGCCGCCTTGAACAGGTCGGCCGCGAGCGCATCGGCGAGCACGTAGGTCTCGCCGCTCTTCGCCCAGTTGTCCGAACGGGTCTCGCCGACGCGGTAGAGGCCGTAGGACACCTTCGGCGAATAGGAGATCGCCCGATTGCCGGGGATCGTCCAGGGCGTGGTGGTCCAGATGACGACGGATGCGCTCATGAGAGCGTCGAAGTGTTCGTCAGAGGAGGATGCGGCCGGAACGATGTTCTCCGTCACCACTGCCATCGACGATCGTGCGGCATCCACCGGAAACTTCACGAAGATCGTGTCGCTCTGGTAGTCCTGATACTCGACCTCCGCCTCGGCCAGCGCCGTCTTCTCGACGACGGACCACATCACCGGCTTCGAGCCGCGATAGAGCTGGCCGGAAGTGGCGAACTTCAGGAGCTCGCCGGCGATGACGCTCTCCGCCTCGTAGGCCATCGTCAGATACGGGTCCTCGAAGTCGCCGACGACGCCGAGGCGCTGGAATTCTTCACCCTGTACCTTCACCCAGTGCTCGGCGAACTGCCGGCACTCGCGGCGGAACTCCACCACCGGCACGGCGTCCTTGTCCTGGCCCTTGGCGCGGTACTGCTCCTCGATCTTCCACTCGATCGGCAGGCCGTGGCAGTCCCAGCCGGGCACGTAGTTGGAATCGCGCCCGAGCATCTGCATCGACCGCGTGATCACGTCCTTCAGCGTCTTGTTGAGGGCGTGGCCGATGTGGAGATTGCCGTTGGCATAGGGCGGGCCGTCGTGCAGCACGAACAGCGGGCGGCCCTTCGCCTCCTCGCGCAGCCGCCGGTACAGGCCGATGGCGTTCCAGCGGGCGAGGATCTCCGGCTCGCGCTGCGGCAGGCCGGCGCGCATCGGGAAGGCCGTCTCGGGCAGGAACAGCGTCTGCGAATAGTCGCGCTCGGCGGCGGTCGCCGGGGTGGTCGTCTCGGTCATCGGGTGTCCGTTCGGGCGGTCGAAATTCGGGGCGGTCGCGGCGCGGGACTCAAGTCCCCGGCGGCCGTGACGGTCGGAAGGAAACCCGGCCTCCGCGCGCGGAAAGACCTCCGCGCCTCAGAGAGAGGCCGGGCCGGTAATTCGCCGCCGCATCGTCCACCGCGCACCCATGCGCCGCGTTCTAGCAGCGCCGCGGCGGCGACGGAAGCGCAGAGGCGCGGGGAGGGCGGGTCGTGTCGGTGCGGGGACGGGGCCGAGCGGCGCGCCCAAGGCGTCCCAGTCTGTTATCCCGCGAGAGACACCGCGGCCGGGCGTCAATCAGAAGGCCGGCGGACAACGGGCCGTCCATGGCGCGCATTCCCTGGCGGTGCCCTGTCATTCGCGGTTGTCTCCGTCGCCCCTGCCGCCTATGAGGGGAACGTGCAACCTGTTGTTCGAGCCGGCCTTCTGCCAGAAGAAGCCGGCCTCTCGCCGTCGCGGCGACGATGGTCACGGCGCCGGCCCGCTCCGTTTCGAGAGGTGTCGCTCATGAACTCTCCCGTCGCCTCGCTCGCCATCGCCGCGGCCTTGCTCTTCGCCGGCATCGCGTTGCCGACCGCCGGTGACGCCCAGAGCTTCAGCCGGCTGCAGCATTGCTCGAGCGGCAGCACCACGCTTCGCTTCACGGCCACCTATTCCGAGCAGGGCCAGGGCAAGAACGCCGTCAAGCAACTCGACGTCGACCTCGAGGCTGATCGCCGCTCCGGCTTCAAGTCCGGCCAGAAGGTGACCTTCCTCGTCGATGGCAAGAAGGTCGGCGCGGCGGGCTTCAAGGCAGACGGCAATGGTGACCTCGATGCCGAGCTGAAGCTGCGCTCGAAGGCCGGCAAGAACTTCCCGACCGTGAAGAACGGCTCGAAGGTCACCGCCGAGGTTCGCAACGTCACCGTCGCCACCTGCTTCCTCTGAGCCAGCGCGCTGCGGCGGCGCCGGGGCCGGACGTGGGCGCTAAGATTTTTCCGGGAGCGGCTTCAGCAGGAAGTCCTCCGGCAAGGGATCGTCGAAATCATCCGCGATGTACTCGACGAGTCGGTCGAGCCCGCGTTCGCGCTTGAACGCCTCGATGGCCTCCCGGTCTATCCCGCCGCGCGGCCGGTGCGGCACGATATCGACGACCGGACGCCCCTTGCGGGTGACGACGATCGTCTCGCCCGCCTCGACCAGGCGCGCGAGCGCGCCGAGACGCCGCCGGGCTTCGCTGATCGGCACGATGATCCTTCGCCGAGGACAGCTCAGCGGCGGCCAACACGGCGAGGTCCAGCGCATCGGTATACCGGCATGCTTGCATGTCGGCATGCGTGGTCGTAGCCTCGCTTTTGCGGCGCCTCCGCGCCGTGGCCGTCTCCCCGGTCCTCGCCGCGGCCCGCCCCGTGCATGATCCCGTCCGATGCCGTCTCCCGGAGGTTCCCCGTGACCGATGCCGAAGCCGCCGTGCGCGCCGATCTGGCCGCCGTCTACCGCCTGATCGCCCACTTCGGCATGGACGACCTCATCCACACCCACGCCTCCGCCCGCATTCCCGGCGAGCCGGACACGCTGCTGATCAACCGCTATGGCGACCTCTTCCGCGAGGTGCGCCCGGAGCGGCTCGCTGTCATCGACCACTCCGGCCGGCTGGTGCGCGGCGAGCAGGTGCCGATCAACACCGCCGGCGTCGTCATTCACACCGCCATCCACGCGGCGCGGCCGGAGGTCGCCTGCGTCATCCACACACACACGGCGGCGGGCGTCGCGGTGAGCTGCCTCGAGGAAGGGCTGCTGCCGCTCAACCAGACGGCGCTGCTCTTCCACGGCGACGTCGGCTACCACGACTTCGAGGGCATCGCGCTGGACCGCGACGAGCAGGAGCGGCTCGTTGCCGACCTCGGCTCGTACAACCAGCTGATCCTGCGCAACCACGGCCTGCTCACCGTCGGCAAGACGGTCGGGGAGGCGTTCGCGCGCATGTACAATCTCGAGCAGGCCTGCCGGATCCAGCTCGCAGCACAGGCGACGGGCCGGCCGCTCCAAATGCCGACGGCGGCCGTGATGGAGCGCACGGTCCGCCAGTATGCGGCCGATCCGGACGGCGCCGCCGAGCTCGAGTGGGCAGCACTGCGGCGGCTGGCGGATGGCGCCTGAGCCTCACACGGCCGTTTCCCGAACGAGTATTCCGCCGCGCTGCACAATGATTGGGCGCGATGAAGAATGAGGCTTGACGGTGTGCTGGTGCATGCCAGTATGCCGGCATGGTCGCTCTCGCCGCTCGCCCCCTGTCCCTTGCGCCGGAGCGCCGCAACACCGTGGCGGCCCGCGTCTATGCGGAGCTGCGCGAGGCGATCGTCACCACCCAGCTGAAGCCCGGCCAGCGCGTCGCCGAGGCCGAACTCGCCGACAGCCTCGGCGTCAGCCGCACCCCCGTCCGCGAGGCGCTGGTGCGCCTCGTCGAGGAGGGGCTGATCGAGGTGTCGCCGCAGACCGGCACGCGCATCTGCCTCGTCGGCCTCGAGCGCATCCGCCAGGCGGTGTTCGTGCGCGCCAGCCTCGAGGGTGGTGCCGTGCGGCGGCCGGCGACCGAGCCCGGCGACGCCGACCTCCGGGCGCTCCGCCGCAACCTCGCCGACCAGGAGGCGGCGATCGGCGAGGGCGACGTCACCGAGATGCACCGCCGCGACATGGACTTCCACGCGATGCTGCTGGCCTCGGTCGGCCGGCCGCTCGCCTGGAACGCCTGCCTGCTCGTCTCCGCCGATCTCGCCCGCGTCGGTTTCCTGCTCGGCTTCGACGGCTCGCATCTCTCGCAGGTCCTGGCCGAGCACCGCGCCATCTTCGCGGCCCTGGAGGCGCGCGACTTCGCCGCCGCCGCCGACCAGCTGGAGGCGCACGTCGCCAACATCGAGGGCGACCGCGTCGTGCTGAGCGAGCGTCACCCCGAATACTTCGACCCGCGGCCGGGGGCCTGAACGATGGCCGCCGCGCCCCGTTCCCGGCTGGTTCACGTCGCAGAGTCTCCGGCCGCCGGAGCCGCCAGCGCCGTGCTGTTGCGTCGCCGCAACAACGCCCGATCTGTCCACACAAACGATTTACTAAATCGATTTCCAACGTCTGGAATCGGCGCTATTGTCCCGGGTATGCAGAGGGCCGGTCCCACCATCCAGGAAGTCGCGCGGGTCGCCGGCGTCTCGCCGGCGTCGGTGTCGCGTTTTCTGAACGGCCGGCTGACATTGCCGGAGGCGACGGCCGAGCGCATCCGCGCCGCGGTGGTCCAACTCGGCTACCGGCCGAACGCCATCGCCCGCCGGCTGCGCTCGGGAACAAGCGAGACGCTCGGGCTGATCACCGCCGACATCGCCTATCCGCTGTTCGCCACCATCGCCAGCGCCGCCGAGGCGGAGGCGAGCGAGGCGGGCTACAGCCTGGTGATGTTCTCGAGCCGCAACCGCGCGGAGAGCGAGATCG
>CALRZT010000004.1:0-35147 GCA_943372725.1 Pseudoxanthobacter soli DSM 19599 | reverse complement strand
CCCTCCCCCGCGAGGGGGGAGGGTTTGCGCCGTGCCATCGGGTGAGGTCGGAATACTCCCTCGACACATCACTACGAATCGTCCTTGTTCCCGTTTTGTTTCTGGCATAGCCTTCCCACACGCACAACGCGAACCCTCCCCCCTGGCGGGGGAGGGCAGGGAGGGGGGGATGCCGCGAACTCGGCTTCCGACGCACCAGCGCGACCTCGCCAGGCGCCTGCGCCGCGAGATGACCGATCCCGAGCGCCTGCTCTGGGGCAAGCTGCGGGCGCATCGGCAGGATGGCTTGGCCTTCCGCCGGCAGGTGCCAATGGGGCAGTATGTCGTCGACTTCGCCTGCCACGCCGCCCGGCTCGTCGTGGAGCTCGACGGCGGCGGGCATTCGTGGGCTCCGCGGTCTGCGCGAGACGAAGCTCGTAGCGCCTGGCTCGCCGAACGCGGCTACCGCGTGCTGCGCTTCTGGAATCCGGAGGTGACGGCCAACCTCGTCGGCGTCATCGAGACGATCCTTGCGGTGGCCGCCGAAGGCGCCACGGCCGTCAGCACCCGTGGGGACCCCCCCTCCCTACCCTCCCCCGCGAGGGGGGAGGATTTGCGTCCTGCTCGTGGCGATCGATCCGACGCATCGATAGCCGGCGGAGTTTCCTGATGAAGTTCACCCTCACCTGGCTGAAGCAGCACCTCGAGACAGAGGCGTCACTGGACGCCATTCTCGACAAGCTCAACGCCATCGGCCTCGAGGTCGAGAAGGTCGACGATCCCGGCAAGGCACTCGCCCCGTTCGTCATCGCGAAGGTGATCTCGGCCGAGAAGCACCCGAACGCAGACAAGCTGCGCGTCTGCATCGTCGACACCGGCTCGGGCGACCCCGTGCAGGTCGTCTGCGGCGCGCCGAACGCCCGCACGGGCATGACCGGCGTGTTCGCGCCACCCGGCACCCACGTTCCCGGCACCGGCGTCGACCTCAAGGTCGGCACCATCCGCGGCGTCGAGAGCCGCGGCATGCTCGTCTCCGAGCGCGAGCTGATGCTGTCGGAAGACCACGACGGCATCATCGACCTGCCGGAGGGCGCGCCCGTGGGGCAGCCCTACGCCGCCTGGGCGGGCCTGACCGACCCCGTCGTCGAGGTGGCGGTGACGCCGAACCGGCCGGACTGCCTCGGCATCTCCGGCATCGCCCGCGACCTCGCCGCCGCCGGTCTCGGCCGGGTGAAGACCTCCGAGGTCGAGCCGGTCGCCGGCGAGGGCGACTGCCCGGTGTCGGTGACGCTCGCCTTCGAGGGCGGCGCGCCGCTCTGCCCGATGTTCGGCCTGCGCCTCATCCGCGGTGTGAAGAACGGCCCATCGCCGGCGTGGCTGCAGGCGCGCCTGCGTGCCATCGGCCTGCGCCCGATCAATGCGCTGGTCGACGTCACCAATTTCCTCACCCACGACCGCAACCGGCCGCTGCACGTCTTCGACGCGGCGAAGGTCAAGGGACACCTCGTCGTCCGCCGCGCCCGCGCTGGCGAGAGTCTGCTGGCGCTCGACGGCAAGACCTACGCCCTCGACGAAACGATGTGCGTCATCGCTGACGACGCCGGCGTCGAATCGCTCGCCGGCATCATGGGCGGCGAGGCCTCCGGCTGCACCGAAGAGACCACCGACGTGCTGGTGGAATCGGCGCTGTGGGACCCGCTCAACATCGCCCAGACGGGCCGCAAGCTCGGCGTCAACTCGGACGCCCGCTTCCGCTTCGAGCGCGGCGTCGACCCGGCCTTCGCCGTGCCCGGCCTCGAGCTCGCGACGCGGATGATCCTGGAGCTCTGCGGCGGCACGCCGACGAAGGTCACCGTCGCCGGCGCCGTGCCGGACGCCCGCCGCGTCGTCGCCTTCCCGCTCGCAGAGGTGAAGCGTCTGTCGGGGCTGACGATCGACGACGGCGCCATCGTCGACACCCTCGGCCGTCTCGGCTTCGAGGTGACAGGCGCCGGGCCAGTCCGCGCCGTCGTGCCGCCGAGCTGGCGCCCCGACATCGACGGCAAGGCCGACCTCGTCGAGGAGGTCGTGCGCATCACCGGCCTCGACCAGATCGTCTCGACACCGCTGTCGCGGTCGCCGACGGTCGCGCCGGCGGTGCTGACGCCCGGCCAGGTGCGCGCCCGCAACGCCCGCCGCACGCTCGCCGCCCGCGGCCTCGTCGAGGCGATGACGTGGTCGTTCGTGCCGAAGGCCCACGCCGAGGCCTTCGGCGGCGGCCAGCCGGAGCTCGCGCTGGCGAACCCGATCGCCTCCGACCTCTCCGACATGCGCCCGAGCCTGATCCCCGGGCTCGCCGCCGCCGCCCAGCGCAACGCCGACCGCGGCACGCCGGACACGGCGCTGTTCGAGGTCGGCCAGATCTTCCGCGGCGACCGGCCTGACGACCAGAAGCGCGCCGCCGCCGCCGTCCGCCGCGGCACCGCCGGGCTCATTGGCGCCGGCCGCCACTGGTCCGGTGCAGCACCTGCGGTCAGCGCCTACGACGCCAAGGCCGATGCGCTGGCCATCCTGGAGGCCGCCGGCGCGCCGGTGGACCGCGTGCAGGTGACGGCCGACGCGCCGGCCTGGTACCACCCCGGCCGCTCCGGCACGCTCCGGCTCGGACCGCTGGTGCTCGGCCACTTCGGGGAACTGCACCCGAAGACGCTCGCCGCCCTCGACGTCGAGGGGCCGCTGTCGGTCTGCGAGATCATCCTCGACGCGGTGCCGGCGCAGAAGCCGCGGCCGACCAAGGCGAAGCCGGCGCTGTCGCTGCCCGAGCTGATGGCGGTATCGCGCGACTTCGCCTTCGTCGTCGACCGTGCGGTCGCCGCCGCCGACGTGCTGAAGGCCGCCGCTGGCGCCGACAAGGCGCTGATCGAGCGCGTCGGCGTGTTCGACGTCTACGAGGGCAAGGGCATCCCCGACGGCGCCAAGTCGGTGGCGATCGAGGTGGTGCTGCAGCCGCGCGAGCGGACGCTGACCGACGCCGAGATCGACGCCGTCGGCAAGCGCGTCGTCGAGGCGGTCGGCAAGGCGACCGGCGCGATGCTCAGGGGCTGAGGGCGCGCGAGACGCGAAGCTCGCCGTAACGGCCGCTGCGGCGCTTCCACACCTTCAGAGTCATTCCCGGCCTTGTGCCGGGAACCCATTGCCATCCGCGCATCAACACCTCGCGGCCGACGAGACTCTGGGAGCGTTGCATGGGTTCCCGGCACAAGGCCGGGAATGACTACGGTGGGGAGAAGCGCGAGGATCGGGGGTAGGGACGAGGGAAGGCTCGCCGCGGCCCCGCGGCCGCGCCGCGCCTTGCAGGGGCGGGGGCGGACCGCTACATCACGGGCAGCCAAACGCCGTCGCCCCACGGCGTCCCGTGCCGGAGCCTTCATGCGCGCGATCTTCGAAGTCATCCTCGTGGTGCTCAATCTCTACATCTACGTGCTGATCGCGTCGGTGGTGTTCTCCTGGCTCTACGCCTTCAACGTCGTCAACCCGCGCAACCAGATCGTCGGCACCATCGGCAACGCCCTCTATGCGCTCACCGAGCCCGTGCTGCGACCGATCCGCAACCGGCTGCCGCAGCTTGGTGGCCTCGACCTGTCGCCGATCGTGGTGTTCCTGCTGATCTTCCTCATCCAGCGCGTCATCGAGATCTACATCCTGCCGAACGTGTTCTGAGCCGTGGCGGGCGCGCCTCCGGCGGGAGCGGACGCCGCCACGCCCTGGACCGTCGGCCTTTCGGGCCTCAGCCTGCGCCTGCGCGTGACGCCGCGCGGCGGTGCCGATGCTCTGGAGGGCATCGCCATGCTCTCCGACGGCCGCCCCGTGGTGCTGGCGCGCGTGCGCGCGCTGCCCGCCGACGGCGCGGCGAACGCCGCCGTCGAGGCGCTGGTGGCGGCGGCAGCGGGCGTGCCGAAGCGGGACGTGCGGGTCGCGGCCGGCCGGACCCAGCGAACCAAGACGGTGGAGATCGACGGCGACGGAGCGACGCTCGCGTCCGCCATCGCCGCGGCATTGGCGAGTGCCGGCCTCGGCCGGCGGGGCAAGGGGGATCGGGGATGACCGCCACACTGATCGACGGCAAGGCACGCGCCGCGCGGATGAAGGAAGACGTCGCCGCCGCGGTGGCCGAGCTTGCGGCCGGCCCCGGCGTGCAGCCGGGCCTCGCCGTGGTCCTCGTCGGCAACGACCCGGCGAGCGAGGTCTATGTGGCGAGCAAGGTGCGCGACACGGCCGCCGCCGGCATGCGCTCCTTCGAGCACCGCCTCGCCGCCGACACGCCGGAGACTGACCTGCTTGCCCTCGTCGACCGCCTCAACCGCGACGAGGCCGTTGACGGCATCCTCGTGCAGATGCCGCTGCCCCGCCACATCGACACCGACCGTGTCGTCAGCGCCATCGACCCTGCCAAGGACGTCGACGGCCTGACCCCGTGGAATGCCGGCCTGCTCGTTCTCGGCAAGCCGGGCCTCGTCCCGTGCACGCCGCAGGGCTGCGTGATCCTGGCGAAGGAGGCCGTCGGCTCGCTCAGTGGCCTCAACGCCGTCGTCGTCGGGCGCTCCATCCTCGTCGGCAAGCCGGTGGCGCTGCTCTTACAGTCGGCCGACGCCACCGTGACGATGGCGCACTCGCGCACCCGCGATCTGCCCGCCGTCTGCCGCGCCGCCGACGTGCTGGTGGTCGCCGCCGGCCGGCCGGAACTCGTCCGCGGCGACTGGGTGAAGCCCGGTGCCTGCGTCATCGATGTCGGCATCAACCGCGTGCCGGCCCCCGACAAGGGCGAGGGCAAGACGCGCCTCGTCGGCGACGTCGCCTTCGAGGAGGCCCGCTCCGTCGCCGGCTCGATCACCCCGGTGCCCGGCGGCGTCGGCCCGATGACGATCGCCTGCCTGCTGTCAAACACCGTCGTCGCCGCCTGCCGCCGCCGCGGCCTCGCGGTGCCGAGCGTGCTCGGGCATTAAGCCGGGCGCAGCGGCCGCCGGTCAGTCCGGCAGCTTGCGGGCCTCGTCGGGCAGCATGATCGGGATGCCGTCGCGGATCGGATAGGCGAGGTGGGCGGCGCGGGAAACAAGCTCCTGCGCCGCCGCGTCGTACTCGAGCGTCGTCTTGGTCAGCGGACAGACCAGGAGCTCGAGCAGCTTCGGGTCCGGCCGCCGCGCCGCCTTGGCCTCGCCCGTGGTGGTCTGGCCCGTGTCGACGTCGCCCATGCCCGTTCCCCTCAGTTCAGCCGTGCCGGGCCGTCGCCCTCGGTGCGGGCGAGCGCCATCTCGGTCAGCGCGATCAGCGTCTCGGCCCGTGCCTCGAGGTTCTCCGCCTCCAGCAGCGCCTGCTTCTCGGCGGGGCCGTAGGGGCTCATCATCGACAGGGCGTTGACCAGCGTCTCGTTGGAGGCGCGCTCGACGCTCTGCCAGTCCGCCTCGAGCTTGTTGGCGTCGAGATAGCGCCGGAAGGTCGAGAGCAGCATCGCGCGGTCGACGCCGGTCTCGCCGGCGTCGGCGCGGAAGTCCTCCTCATAGGCCTCGGCGGTGACGCGGCAGAGACGATAGGGCGCCGGTCCGGGCAGTTCCTCGATGATGCGGAAGCGCGAGATGCCGTTCAGCGTCACGAGATAGCGCCCGTCGCCGGTCTCCTGGTGGGCGGTGAGGCGGCCGGCGCAGCCGATCTCGCAGAGCGGCGGGTTGCCGGCGAGGTCGAGCTGGCCGACGTCGAAGCGCGGCTGCACCATCCCGATGACGCGCTCGGTGCGCAGCGCCGCATCGATCATCGCCATGTAGCGCGGCTCGAAGATGTTGAGCGGCATGTGCCCGCGCGGAAGCAGCAGCGCCCCGGGCAGCGGGAACACGGGGATCACCGCCGGCAGGTCCGCCGGTCCCCGATAGTCATGATTTCCGACCCGCATTGCCGGTCTCCTTTGCCGTCGTCCGTTCCCCGACCCGGTAGATAGGTCAGGAGAACAGCACCGACGACAGGCGACGTCGACCTTCCTTCGTCATCGGCTCCGTCGGACCCCACGCCTCGAAGAACTGCAGGAGCTGCTTGCGGGCCGCATCCTCGTTCCAGGCGCGGTTCCGGCGGAGGATGTCGATGAGGTGATCGACCGCCGCGGCGCGGTCGCCGATGGTGCCGAGCAGCACCGCGAGGTCGAAGCGCGCCTGCAGGTCGCCGGGGTTCTCGTTGACGGCGCGCTCGAGCTGGCCGCGGTCGCCGAGGGAGGCCGCCTGCTCGGCGAGGTCGAGGGCGGCGCGGGCCGCCGCCACCGCCGCGTCGGCGGCCTTGGCGGCTGGGACGGCGTCGAGCAGTTCGCGGGCATAGGCGAGGTCGCCGGCGGCGATCGCCACCTGGGCGAGGCCGGCGGTGGCCCGGACCACCTCCGGATCCGCCTCGGCAACGGCGCGGTAGCGCTCGGCGGCGCCCTCGAGGTCGCCGGCCGTCCGCATCTGGTCGGCTTCGTCGAGGATCTCGGTGATGTCCGGGCCGCCGTTCGGCCCGATCAGCCGCTCGATGAAGCCTGCCACCTGGCTCTCCGGCAGCGCCCCCATGAAGCCGTCGAGGGGGCGGCCGTCCTTGAAGGCGATGACGGCGGGGATCGACTGGATACCGAGCTGGCCCGCCACTTCCGGGTGCTTGTCGATGTCCATCTTGACGAGCTTGACCTTGCCCTTCGCGGCCTTGACCACCTTCTCCAGCACGGGGGCGAGCTGCTTGCAGGGGCCGCACCAGGTCGCCCAGAAGTCGACCAGCACCGGCACCTGCCGCGACGGCTCGATGACGTCCTTCACGAAGGTGGCGGTGGTGGTGTCGACGATGGCGTCGCCGCCCGCAGGCGCCCCGGGGGTCGGCCGTCCGTTCGCGCCGAGCAGGAGATCGCTCATGGTGACCTGTCCTCGATGTTCGTCATCGCCGCGCGGGGCGCGGCCCGGATCGTTCGCCTTGCCGCACGGGCGCGGCCTTTATCATTCGCCTCGCCGCGCGAGCACGGCCTGGATTGTTGGCCCGGCCGCGCGGGCGCGGCCTGTCGGCGCAGAAAATGGCGCGTCCGCGGAAGAATTACAAACCCGCGTCGATCGCCTCCTGCGACACGGCCAGAATGCGGGGCAGATGGCCCACCGCCTCGAGGAAACGCACCAGTCCGTCGCGGCCGATCGAGGTGGTGGCGGTGTTGACGAGCGGGTGGAAGTTCAGCGTCGCGGCCTGCATCAGCCGGGCATCGAGCACCACCTGGACGCGGCCGCCCGTGTCGTTGATGGCGCCGAACGGCGTCACCGAGCCCGGCTCGACGCCGAGCACCTCCATCAGGAGCTCCGGCTTGCCGAAGCTCACCTTGCCGCTCGCGCCGATGCGCTCGTGGATGCGCTTCAGGTCGATCGTCGCGTCTTCCAGCGCCACCACCAGGAACAGCGCGTCCTTGCGGTCCTTGAGGAACAGGTTCTTCGAGTGCGCGCCGGCGATCTCGCCACGCAGCGCCTGCGAGTCCGCCACCGTGTAGAGCGGCGGGTGGTCGACGGTCGGGGCGTCGATGCCGAGGGCGGCGAGGCGGGCGAGGAGATCGGCGCGGGTGTGCGGCATGGGGCTGCGGGCTCGGGAATCTGGGCCGGGCGCCGGATCGCCGGCGCGGTGGCGGCGTTGTAGCCCGGAGTTCCGGCGCCGCCAACGGGCACGGCGGGCGGGCACGCACGGTCGCGGGTCCCCGCATCCGGACCCCCGCTCTGGCCGACCACCGGCGCCGGCCTATATCGGCCGGTACGCCGGGGTGGCTGAGCCGAGCATGATCGGGAGACAGACGATGACCGCCGCACGCCTCGCCCTTTCCGCCTCGCTCGCCGCGCTCGTCACCGCGCCGGCGCTCGCCGAGACCGTCGACACCGAGCGCCACAGCGTTACGCTGGAGCGCCTTGCCGAGCCGCTCGAGCACCCGTGGGGGCTCGCGGTGCTGCCGGACGGAGCGATGCTCGTCACCGAGCGCCCGGGACGGCTGCGGCTCGTGGTCGATGGCGTCCTGCAGCCGGAACCTGTCGCCGGCGTTCCCGACGTCCGGGCCGGCGGCCAGGGCGGCCTCCTCGACGTCGTCATCGATCCGAACTTCGCCGGCAATCGCATGGTGTATCTCGCCTTTTCCGAGGCGGGCGAGGGCGGCGCCGGCACGGCGGTGGCGCGCGGCCGGCTGACGCGCGACGGCGCGACGGCCCGGCTCGACGACGTCGAGGTGATCTTCCGGCAGGCACCCAAGGTCGGCGGCAGCTCGCATTTCGGTGCCCGCCTCGTCTTCGCGCCCGATGGCAAGCTGTTCATCGGCCTCGGCGACCGCCAGCAGCGCGAACTCGCCCAGGACCTGTCGGTGACGATCGGCAAGCTCGTGCGCATCAACGCCGACGGCAGCGTGCCGCAGGACAACCCCTTCGTCGGCCGTGAGGGTGCACGCCCCGAGATTTGGTCCTACGGCCACCGCAACATCCAGGCCGCCGCCCTCGATCCCGCGACGAGCGACATCGTGACGATCGAGCACGGGGCGCGCGGCGGCGACGAGGTCAACACCCCGGAGGCCGGCCGGAACTACGGCTGGCCCGTGATCACCCACGGCGTCGACTATTCCGGTGCGCCGATCGGCATCGGCAAGGCGGCCGAGGGCATGGAGCAGCCGGACTATCAGTGGACGCCGTCGATCGCCCCCTCGGGCATGGCGTTCTACACCGGCACGGCCTTCCCGGAGTGGAACGGCGACCTCTTCGTCGGCGCCCTGCGCGGCCAGATGCTGGTGCGCCTCGACGTCGAGGGTGGCCGCATCGTCGGCGAGGAGCGGATGCTGGAGGGCACCATCGGACGCATCCGCGACGTTCGCCAGGGTCCGGATGGGTCGCTCCTGATCCTCACCGACGCCGGCGACGGCGCGCTCTGGCGTCTCAGCCCGGCCGTGACGGACTGAGGTCGCGAGCGAACCGCCGGCGGAGCGTCATTTCTGGAAGATCAGGGCGGCGCCGGCGGCGATCAGCACGAAGCCGGCGCCCTGCTTCCACGTCACCGCCTCGCCGAGATAGGTGGCCGAGAACACCGCGAAGACGATCAGGGTGATCACCTCCTGCATCGTCTTCAGCTGGGCGGGTGAGTAGACGTTCGAGCCGATGCGGTTCGCCGGCACGGCGAAGCAGTACTCGATGAAGGCGATGCCCCAGCTGACCAGCACGGCGAGCAGGATCGGCGACGACTTGTACTTCAGGTGGCCGTACCAGGCGAACGTCATGAAGACGTTCGAGCAGATCAGCATGACGACGGGCAGGAGATAGGCGGGGAGGCCGCCGGTCGGCAGCAGGGCGTTGAGCGACATCGACGGGACCCTGGAGGAAGAACGGCCGGCGCGCGCCGGCGACCGCGCTTAGCCGGCGACCGGGGCGGAGACAAGGCAGGCGATCACCGGGACGGGGGCACACGCCGGCCGCGTCCGCGCGCCGCCCACGCCGTCCGGCGAAGCGCCGCGCCTAGCCGAGGATGCGGCCGACGACCTTGGCGGTGTAGTCGACCACCGGCACGACGCGGGCGTAGTTGAGCCGCGTCGGCCCGATCACGCCGAGCACGCCGACGATGCGGCCCTCGCGGTCGCGGTAGGGCGAGACCACCACCGACGAGCCCGACAGCGAGAACAGCTTGTTCTCCGAGCCGATGAAGATGCGCACGCCCTCGCCGCCCTCGGCGAGCCCGAGCAGGTGGATGAGGTCGCGCTTCTGCTCGAGGTCCTCGAACAGGAGCCGGACGCGCTCGAGGTCCTCGCGCGCCTTGACGTCTTCGAGGAGATTGGCGCGGCCGCTGATGATCAGACGGTTCGGGCTGTCGCCTTCGGCCCCGGACCAGACGCCGAGGCCGTCCTCGACGACCTGGCGGGCGAGGGCGTCGAGTTCGGCCGCCTCCTCCGCCTGCAGGCGCTCGAGCTCGGCGCGAGCCTCCGACAGCGTCATGCCGCGCAGGTGGGCGTTCAGGTAGTTGGTCGCCTCGGTCAGCGCCGAGGCCGGCAGGCCGGGCGGCAGGCCAACGACGCGGTTTTCGACCGTGCCGCTCTCGCCGACGAGCACCACGAGCGCCCGCGTCGGCTCCAGCCGCACGAACTCGATGTGCTTCAGGCGCAGGTCGGCCTTGTGGGTGAGGACGACGCCGGCGCCGCGCGACAGGCCGGACAGCAGCTGGCTCGCCTCGCCCAGCACGCTCTCCACCGTGCGGCCGCCGCCGGTCATCGCCACCTGCGCCTCGATGCGGCGGCGCTCCTCCTGGCCGAGGTCGCCGAGCTCCAGCATGGCGTCGACGAACAGCCGGAGGCCACGCTCGGTCGGCAGGCGGCCGGCGCTGGTGTGGGGTGAATAGATGAGGCCGAGCTGCTCGAGGTCGGCCATGACGTTGCGCACCGAGGCGGGCGACAGCGACACCTGCAGCAGGCGCGACAGGTTGCGCGAGCCGACGGGCTCGCCGGTGTTGAGGTAGGCGTCGACCAGCCGCCGGAAGATCTCGCGCGAGCGCTCGTCGAGATCGACGATCCCCGACGGGAGCGACGGCGTTGCGTCGAGGTCCATGGTCTGCTCCAGGCTCCTCCCGTGGCGTGGCGAATGCGGCCGAGGGAGGCGGCCGCGGCGGGGGCGAGCCCTCAGAGTATGGGGGCTCGCCGCGCCGCAGCAAGGGGATCGATCCGGCGCGGCTTGCTGTGGAGCGGCCCGGAAGGCTAAGGAGGCGCCTCGGCGGCGCGTGTCGCACCGGGTGCCGTGCCCTTCCCGATCTGCCCTTCTCTGTGAAAGAACCGCCGATGAGCTTCGTGCGACCCTCCAAGCGTGCCGCCGACGAGCTGCGCGCCGTCTCCCTCGAGCGCGGCGTCGCCCGTCACGCCGAGGGCTCGTGCCTGGTCCGCTTCGGCGACACCCACGTCATCTGCACGGCGAGCCTCGAAGAGAAGGTGCCGCCGTGGCTGCGCGGCGGCGGCAAGGGCTGGGTGACGGCGGAATACGGCATGCTGCCGCGCGCCACCCACACCCGCAACCGCCGCGAGGTCACCGCCGGCAAGGCGTCCGGCCGCACCCAGGAGATCCAGCGCCTGATCGGCCGCTCGCTGCGCGCCGTCGTCGACCTGCCGGCTCTCGGCGAGCGCCAGATCTCGATCGATTGCGACGTGTTGCAGGCCGACGGCGGCACCCGCACGGCTTCCATCACCGGCGCCTGGGTGGCGCTGCGCGACTGCGTCGAGTGGATGCGCGCCCGCGGCATGATCACCGCGCCGGTTCTCACCGACCACATCGCCGCCATTTCCTGCGGTATCCTGGAAGGCACGCCGGTCCTCGACCTCGACTATGCCGAGGACAGCCGCGCCGAGACGGACGCGAACTTCGTCATCACCGGCGCCGGCGGCATCGTCGAGGTGCAGGGCACGGCGGAGGGCAAGCCGTTCAGCCGCGCCGACCTCGATACCCTGCTCGACCTCGCGGCCGGCGGCGTCTCGCGCCTCGTCGAGCTGCAGAAGCTCGCGATCTCCTGAGGGTCCACGCCATGAACGCCCCTGTCCGCAGCGCTCGCCGCCTGACCGAGCCCAAGCTCGTGGTGGCGAGCCACAACAAGGGCAAGATCTTCGAGATCCGCATGCTGGTGGCGCCGTTCGGCATCGAGACGGTGTCGGCGGGCGAACTCGGCCTGCCGGAGCCGGAGGAGACCGCCACCACCTTCGAGGGGAATGCGACGCTGAAGTCGCTGGCGTCGGCGACCGCCTCCGGCCTGCCGGCGCTCGCCGACGATTCGGGCCTCGTGGTGCCGGCGATCGGCGGCGATCCTGGCATCTACTCCGCCCGCTGGGCCGGTGAGACGAAGGACTTCGGCCTCGCCATGCGCAAGGTCGAGGACGCCCTGCAGGCGGTGGGTGCGACGACGCCGGACGCACGCCGCGCCTTCTTCGTCGCCGTCCTCTCGCTCGCCTGGCCGGACGGCCACGTCGAGGAATTCCGTGGCGAGGTGCACGGCACGCTGATCTGGCCGCCGCGCGGCGACATGGGCTTCGGCTACGACCCGATGTTCCTGCCGGACGGACACGACCGCACCTTCGGCGAGATGAGCGGCGAGGAGAAGCACGGCCTCGGCGCCGACACCGGCCCGCTGTCGCACCGCGCCCGCGCCTTCGAGATCTTCGCGCGCGGGTGCCTGGCGGGGTGAGCGCGATGGCGGCCGTGGCCGCACCGAAGGCTGTTTCCGCGTCGCCCGGACACGCCCCGGCGGCGGACGCTCCCGGCGCCGAGGGCGGCTTCGCGATCTACGTGCACTGGCCGTTCTGCGCCTCGAAGTGCCCCTATTGCGACTTCAACAGCCACGTCCGCCACGGCGGCGTCGACGAGCCGCGCTTCGCCGCCGCCCTCGTCCGCGAGCTCGAGACGGCGGCGGACAGGACCGAGCGCCGCCGCCCGGACAGCGTCTTTTTCGGCGGCGGCACACCCTCGCTGATGTCGCCCGCCACCGTCGGCGCGGTCCTCGACGCCGTCGACCGCCTGTGGGGGCTCGACGCCGCCGCCGAGGTGACGCTCGAGGCGAACCCGACCAGCGTCGAGGCCGGCCGCTTCGCCGGCTACCGCGCCGCCGGTGTCGGCCGCGTCTCGCTCGGCGTCCAGGCCCTCGACGACGCAGCACTCGCGGCGCTCGGCCGCCGCCACACGGCGGAGGAGGCGCTCAAGGCCGTGGCGCTGGCGCAGTCGATCTTCCCGCGGGCCTCCTTCGACCTCATCTACGCCCGCCCCGCCATGACGGCGGAGGTGTGGGCTGCGGAGCTTTCGCGGGCGCTGTCGATCGGCACCGACCACCTGTCGCTCTACCAGCTCACCATCGAGGAGGGCACGCCGTTCGCCGCGCTGCACGCGGCCGGCCGGCTGCACGTCCCCGACGACGACACCGCCGCCGACCTCTACGAGCTGACCCAGGCGCTCACCGAGGCCGCCGGGATGCCCGCCTACGAGGTGTCTAACCACGCCCGCCCCGGCCAGGAATCCCGCCACAACCTCGTCTACTGGCGCGGCGGCGCCTATGTCGGCGTCGGCCCCGGCGCCCACGGCCGGCTGGAACAGGGCGGCGTGCGGCGCGCTACCGCGGCCGAGAAGAACCCGGAACGCTGGCTCGCCGCGGTCGAGACGGCGGGCCACGGCCTCGTCGTCGACGAACCGGTCGACGCGGCCGAGCGCGCCGATGAACTCCTGCTGATGGGGCTGCGCCTGTCGGAAGGCGTCGACCTCGCCCGCCACGCCCGCCATGCCGGTCGGCCGATCGAGGCCGCGCGGATCGCGCCGCTGGTCGGCGACGGATTGCTCGCCTGGACGCCGGACGGCCGCCTCGCCGCCACGCCGCAGGGCCGCATGGTGCTCAACACGCTGATCGCCGCGCTGGCGACCTGAGCGCCGCCGCGCCCGGGCGGCGGGGCCGCGACGGGGGCCAGCGTCCGGCCGCGCCGGCGGGGTGCCCTATCCGTGATACGGATGCCTGTTGCACGTGAAACGCGAGCGGCATTTGCTCGGCGTCACGGGGGCGCGCCGTGCGCCCTCTGCAGGAGGTCCGCCCATGCCCGATCCGTCCGATCCGCGCGGCTCCCACGCCGGCATTCTCGATCACATCGGCATTCCGGTCAGCGACTTCGCCCGCGCCAAGGCCTTCTACGGCCGGGCGCTGGCGCCGCTCGGCATCTCCATCGTCATGGAGGTGACGGCCGAGATGACCGGGAACGGCGCCGCCGCCGGCTTCGGCCGCGGTCACAAGCCCGACTTCTGGATCGGCGAGGACGACCGCGTCGGCCGCACCCACGTCGCCTTCGTCGCGGCAACCCGGGCCGAGGTCGACGCGTTCCACGTCGCGGCGCTGGCCGCCGGCGGCCGCGACAACGGTCCGCCGGGCCTGCGCCCGCACTACCACGCCGACTACTACGGCGCCTTCGTCCTCGATCCGGACGGCCACAACGTCGAGGCGGTCTGCCACCATCCGGCGTGATCGCCCGTCACCGTCACACCCTCGTCGGCTTCCGAGCCTAGAGGGGCGTCGTCGAGCCGGCGACGATTCGGCCGGGGTGGGGGCGTCGATCGAGAGGGAGCCGAGATGGACGCGACGACCGTACTGTTCGTATGCGCCCGCAATGCCGGGCCGAGCCCGATGGCGGAAGCCTATCTGAACGAGATCGGCGGCCCGCACCTGCGCGCCTTCAGCGCCGGACTGGAGCCGGACGACCTCGTCGACGCATCGGCGCTGCGCACCCTGCAGGCGGCGGGCGTGCCCGTCGACGGCCTGTCGCCGAAGCCGCTCGAGATCTTCACCCTGCCGCACGCACCGCGCCCGGACATCGTGGTGACGCTGACGCCGCGCCCGCTCGCCCGGCCGGCTCCGGCCTGGTGGCCGCCGAAGCGCCACTTCATCTGGAGCGTCGCCGATCCCGGGCCGGCGGCCGGCCGCGCCGCCTTCGCGGCGATGTTCCTCGCCCTCACCGATCGCATCGACCGGGCGCTCGCCGACGGCAGCTTCGCCCGCGAGCCGCAGTCGGTGCCGGCGGTCTGACGGCGGCGCGTGCCCGGCCTGGGGACCGGCGCCGCGGTCAGGCGGCGCGGTCCGGCAGGGTGGCGAGGAACAGCCGCGCCTGCCGCTCGACGTTCTCCGCCGCGAGGTCGAAGCCGTCGCTGACCGCCACCCGCAACAGCCTGAGCGGCGTCGCGGCGGGTGTCGCGAGGTGGCCGGTCGTCTCCTGGCCGACGATTTCGAGGCGTGCGTCGAAGTGGCCGGCGAGCCGCCGCATCATCCGGTTGGAACTCTGGCAGACGACGATGACGCGGCGGATGCCGCGCGCGGTCGCGGCCGACAGCACGCGGCGCATCAGCTTGCTGCCGATGCCGCGCCCCTGCCAGCCGGCCTCCACCGAGAACGCCGCCTCGCCGGCCGACGGCGCCGATCCGGGCTGATGGTGCAGTTCGCCGATGCCGCGCAGGATGCCGCCCTCGACATAGCCGAGCACGACGGCGCCGCCGGCGAGCGCCAGCAGGGCGTGGTCGCGCAGGGCCGCGTCGGAGACGAGGCCGCCGAAGCGGGAGGCCCGTGCCTCGGCGTCGAGCCGGAGGAGGTGGGCGGCGAAGCCGTCGGTGTCGCGTGGTCCGAGACGGCGGATGATCCCGGGAACCAGACCGGGGGCTGCGATGTTCGATGAGCGGGTCATGCTCGTTCCTTTCGGAGTGAGCCGCTCCCGCGCTTCTTCCCTTTGACCCGGCAACACCTCACCGAAATCTGTGGCGGCAGCATGTCGACGGACGTTGACGCGGGGGCCCGCCGCTGTCCTATTGCCCCGATCTTGACGAGGCGCCCCGCGCGCCGCTGGAGAACGAGACCCCGATGAACCGGCCCACCCCGCTCGCCGCCGCCCTCCTCGCCCTGCTGGCCGCGGGCGGCTGCTCGCGGTTCGGCGCCAACGAGCCGATGCCGCTCCCGGCCGTGCCCGCCGCCCCGGTCGCCGCCGCCGAGCTGCCGCCGCCGCCGGTGGCGCCGCCCCCCGTCGAAGAGGCGCCGCCGCCGCCGATCACGCCGGTGGCCCTGCCGACCGCCGAAGCGCAGCTGCCCGTGCAGCGCAGCGAACTCGTCGGCGGCTGGGTGATCGAATCGGGCGGCGAGCGCTGCCAGCTGTTCATCAACCTGACCGGCTGGACGGGCGGCTACCGCGCCTCGACGCGCGGCTGCACGTCCGAGGAACTGAAGGGCGTGTCGGCCTGGGATCTCGCCGGCAAGGAGATCACGCTGAAGGACTCGGCCACCGCGCCGATCGCCACCCTCGTCTCCGTCGAGCCCGGCCGCTTCACCGGCCGACTGTCGACCGGCGCCGGCGTCACCGTTTCCCGCTGAGGCCTGCGAAACCCGTCTGCCGGGTCACTTCTGGCAGACGGGGCAGAAGAAGCTCGACCGCCCCGACTGAACCGTGCGCGTGACGATGCCGCGGCAGCCGGGCTTCGGGCACGGCTCGCCCTCGCGGTCGTAGACGGCGAAGCGGTGCTGGAAGTAGCCGAGCGAGCCGTCGGCCTGCATGTAGTCCCGCAGCGACGATCCGCCCGCGACGATCGCCTCGGCGATGACGTCGCGGATGGCGGTGGCGAGCCGCTCGGCGCGCACGGTCGGACCACCGTCGGCGCGGGCGATCGTGCCGGCGGCGCGCAGCGGCGACAGGCCCGCCCGCCACAAGGCCTCGCAGACATAGATGTTGCCGAGCCCGGCGACGACGCTCTGGTCGAGCAGCGCTGCCTTGAGCGGCGCCGCGCGGCCGGCGAAGGCGCGGGCCAGCAGGTTCCCCGACAGCGCGTTGCCGGTCGGCTCGATGCCGAGGCCGGCGAGGTGCGGATGCTCGTGCAGGTTTACGGCCTCGGCCAGCGCCATGAAGCCGAAGCGGCGGGGGTCGTTGTAGACGACGCGGCCGCCGCCCTCGAGGTCGAAGACGACGTGATCGTGGGCGGCGTCCTTGGAGCGCGCCATCGCGAAGACGCCGGGTGTGTCAGCATCGTTCACATCCTCGCCGGGCGCGTGGATGCGAAACGAGCCGGACATGCCGAGGTGCATGATCGCCACCTCCGGCCCGTCGGTGCGCAGCAGCAGATACTTGGCGCGGCGGTCGACGCTCTCGATCCGCCGGCCCGTCAGCCGCTCGGCGAAGCGCTCCGGCAGCGGGAAGCGCAGGTCCGGCCGGTTCAAGGTGACGGCGGTGAGCCGGCGGCCGGCCATCGCCGGCTCGAGGCCGCGCCGCACCGTCTCGACCTCGGGTAGCTCGGGCATGGGGGATCCGTAGCGCCGGGCGCGACGACGCGCGCGGGGGCCGGACGATAGCGTGGGCGGGCGGCCTTCGCTATGGTCCGCCCGGCCGGCCGAACCATATGTGGCGGCAGCGTCAGTGCGAGGAGCGAGATGGCGACGAACCGAGAAGCCGAAGGCGCGACCGTCGACTACGGCTTCCGCACGGTGCCGCTCGCCGAGAAGCAGCGCCTCGTCGACGACGTCTTCGCGAGCGTCGCCAAGCGCTACGACCTGATGAACGACCTGATGTCGGGCGGCCTGCACCGGCTGTGGAAGGACGGGCTCGTCTCCTGGCTCGCCCCGCCGCGCTCGGGCAAGCGGCCGTGGTCGGTGATCGATGTCGCCGGCGGCACCGGCGACGTGGCGACCCGCATCGTCGAGCGCTCCGGCGGTCACGCCAAGGCGACGGTTGCCGACATCAACGGCGAGATGCTCGCCGTCGGCCGCGAGCGCGCCGCCAAGCGCAAGCTGCCGATCGAGTTCGTCGAAGCCAACGCCGAGGCGCTGCCGTTCCCCGACGCCGCCTTCGACGCCTATACGATCGCCTTCGGCATCCGCAACGTGCCGCGCCGCGAGGTGGCGCTGGCCGAGGCCTACCGCGTGCTGAAGCCGGGCGGCCGCTTCCTCTGCTTGGAATTCTCGGCCGTCGACGTGCCGATGCTCGACCGCGTCTACGACGCCTATTCGTTCCGGGTCATCCCATGGCTCGGCGAGCGCGTCGCCGGCGACGCGGAATCCTATCGCTACCTGGTCGAATCGATCCGCGAGTTCCCGAATCCCGCCCGCTTCGCGGCAATGGTGACGCGCGCCGGCTTCTCGCGCGTCGACCACCGGCTCTATTCGGGCGGCATCGCGGCGCTCCACTCCGGCTACAAGCTGTGATGCGCGGCGCCGTCTGATGGGCCGCGTCATCGTTCCGCTCGCCCGTCTCGCCCATGCCGGCTGGGTCATGGCCCGCGAGGGCGTGTTCGCGCTGGTCCCGACGGTGGACCTGCCGGCCCCGGCGCGCCTCGGCCTGGCGCTCGCCCGCTCCATCGAGCGCCGTTCGGACACCGACGCCGCCGGGCGGCTCACTGCCGCCTTCAACCGGCTTGGCCCCTCCTATGTGAAGCTCGGCCAGTTCCTGGCGACGCGGGCCGACGTCGTCGGCCGCGAGGCCGCCGCCGACCTCGCGCGCCTGCAGGACCAGGTGCCGGCGGCACCGGAGGAGGCGGCCCGCGCCGCCGTCGCCGAGGCGCTCGGCAAGCCCGTCGACGAGATGTTCGTCTCGTTCGGCCCGGCGGTCGCCGCGGCCTCGATCGCGCAGGTCCACAAGGCGGTGGTGCGCGACGCCGACGGCAGCGAGCATCCCGTCGCGGTCAAGGTGTTGAAGCCCGGTGTCGCCCGCAGGTTCGCGCGCGACCTCGAGAGCTTCTACCTGGCGGCGCGGCTGATCGAGCGCTTCTCGCCCGCCGCCCGCCGGCTCCGACCGATCGCGGTCGTCGATACGCTCGCCCGCTCGGTCGTGCTCGAGATGGACCTGCGCCTCGAGGCCGCCGCGCTCTCGGAGATGGCCGAGAACACGCAGAACGACCCCGGCTTCCGCCTGCCCGTCGTCGACTGGCGCCACACCGCCAAGTCGGTGCTGACGATGGAGTGGATCGACGGCATCAAGCTGTCGGAGGTGGAGCGCCTGCGCGAGGCCGGCCACGACCTCGTGGCGCTGTCGGAGACGATCATCCAGTCGTTCCTGCGCCACGCCATGCGCGACGGCTTCTTCCACGCCGACATGCACCAGGGAAACCTGTTCGTCGTCGCCGACGGCACGCTGGTCGCGGTCGACCTCGGCATCATGGGCCGGCTCGACGCCGCCGAGCGGCGCTTCCTGGCCGAAATCCTCTACGGCTTCATCCGCCGCGACTACCGGCGCGTCGCCGAGGTCCACTTCGAGGCCGGCTACGTGCCGGCCGGCCAGGACGTCGAGGTGTTCGCCCAGGCGCTCAGGGCGATCGGCGAGCCGATCCGCGGCCAGACGGCGGCCGACATCTCGATGGCGCGGCTTTTGACGCAGCTCCTCGAAGTCACCGAGATGTTCGCCATGCGGACGCAGCCGCGGCTGATCCTCCTTCAGAAGACGATGGTGGTGGTGGAGGGCGTCGCGCGCACCCTCGACCCGCAGCTCGACATCTGGCGGACGGCCGAGCCGGTGGTGTCGTCGTGGATCGCCGGAAATCTGGGCCCGGCGGGGCGGCTCGCCTCCGCGGCCGGCGGCCTCGGCAGCCTGCTGCGCCTCGCCGGCGAACTGCCGGCCCTCGCCACCCGGGCGGAAGCGATGTCGGCGGGGTTCGCCCGCATGGCCGAGACCGGCCTCGTCCTGTCGGACGACTCCGTGCGCCGCGTCGCCGCCGCCCGCCGCGACTGGACGGTGCGCCTGCCGCTCTGGATCGGCGCCGGCGCGCTCGTCGCGATCGCCATTTCCCTGCTCTGAGCGGCCTCGCGACGCAACCACCCTTCCCGGTGCGCGTTAGCCCGTCGTGATCGACGCCCCGCCGGCCCGCGGCGGAGGCGTTGCGTCCGTCCTCTGATGGGAGATCGACCTCATGCGCGTGATCGTGTCCGCGGCGGTCGTCCTCGGCCTCGCCGCCGTCCCCGCCCTTGCCCAGTCCGACACAGGCGTCCAGCAGCCGGTGTCGCCTGCCGTCCCCACCGAGCCGGTGGTCGAGGCGAAGCCCGCCGGTCCGAACGCCGGCCTCGTCACCGAGGTCGCCGACCGGGCCGAGATGATGATCGGCAAGCCGCTCGCGGCCGAGGACGGCGAGGATGTCGGCACCGTCGTCGGTGTCGTCCGCGACGCCAACGGCAAGCTGCGCGCGATTCACGCCGACATTGGCGGCGTCCTCGGCTTCGGCGCGCAGCGGATCTCTATCGAGCCCGAGGCCGTCACGGTGACGCCGGACGGCGAGAAGCTGCTCGCCCGCAAGAGCGCCGACGCCCTGCGCGAGCGCGCGGACGGCGGCTGAGCCTCAGGCAACGGCCTCGACCGCCGCGATCAGCCGCGCGAGATCCTGCGGCCGCGACAGGCTGTGGTCGCCGTCCTTGACGAGTGTCAGCACGACGTCGTCGGTGGCGAGGCGGCTCACCGTCTCGACCGCATGGCCCCACGGCACGTCGACGTCCCGCACCCCCTGCAGGATGTGGACGGGGCAGCCGACGTCGATCGGGCCGTCGAGCAGAATATGGGCCCGCGATTCCTCCAGCAGGGTGCGGGTGATCGGGTAGGGGTCGCCGTAGGCCGAGGGGCGGTGGTAGACGCCGTCGCGGGCGAGCGCCGCCCATGCCTCCTCCGAGAACGCCGGCTCCATCAGCCGCGCCGTGAAGTCCGCCGCCGGTGCCACCAGCACGAGGCCGGCGACGGCTCGCTCGGCCTTCAGTTTCTGCGCGAGCAGCAGCGCGATCCAGCCGCCGAGCGACGAGCCGACGAGCACGACCGGCCGGCGGCAGACCCGCGCCACCACCGCCTCGGCCTCCTCCAGCCAGCGGCCGATCGTGCCGTCCTCGAAGCGGCCGCCCGATCGGCCGTGGCCGGAATAGTCGAAGCGCACGACCGCCCGTCCCGTCCCGGCACCCCACGCGTCGAGCGCGGTCGCCTTCGAGCCGGCCATGTCGGAGCGGAAGCCGATCAGGAACACGACGTCGGGGCCTGTTCCCTCTCGCCGCAGCACCGCGATGTCGCGGGCGTTCGCACCGGTGCCGACGGTCAGGGTTTGCAGCGTCGCCTCGTCCATCCTAAGAGCCATCCTCTCGTCGCCGCCGATCGCGCCGGTGATGACACGAGCCGCCGCGCCGGCAAAGCGCCGCGACACAGTCGAGGATCCGTTGAGCGCGTCTTCGCCGCCCCGCCGCACCGTGCTGCAGATCCTGCCGAGCCTCGAGACGGGCGGGGCGGAGCGCACCGCCGTCGACGTTGCGGCGGCGCTGGTGGCCGCCGGCCACCGCGCCATCGTCGCGAGCGAGGGCGGCCGCATGGTCGCCGAACTCGAGTCGGCCGGGGCGGAGCATCTCGCCTTCCCGGCGGCGACGAAGAACCCGCTCGCCATGGCGCTGAACATCGGCCGCCTCGCGGGATTGATCCGGCGCGAGAGCGTCGACCTCGTCCACGCCCGCTCGCGGGCACCGGCCTGGGTGGCGCTCGCCGCGGCGCGCCGCACCGGCGTGCCGTTCGTTACCACCTATCACGGCGCCTACCGCGCCGGTTCAAGGCCGAAGGCGTTCTACAACTCGGTGATGGCGCGCGGCGACGCGGTGATCGCCAACTCTGCCTGGACGGCCGGCGAGATCGCCGCCCGCTACCCCTTCGCAGCCTCCCGCATCGTCACCATCGCCCGCGGCAGCGACCTCTCGGCCTTCGCGCCCGGGGCCGTGTCGGCGGAGCGGCGGGCGGCGGTGGCGGCGCAGTTCGGCCTCGTCCCCGACGATAGGCGGCCGGTCATCCTCCACCTCGCCCGCCTCACCGGCTGGAAGGGCCAGCGCGTGCTCATCGACGCGGCGGCCGCGCTCGCGCGCGAAGGCCGCGACCTCGTTACCATCTTCGCCGGCGACGCCCAGGGCCGCGACGGTTACGTCGACGACCTCCGCCGCCGCATCGCCGCCGCCGGCCTCGAGGACCGCGTCCGCCTCGTCGGCCATTGCGACGACGTCCCGGCGGCGTTGTCGCTCGCCACGGTGGCGGTGGTGCCGTCGACTGAGCCGGAGGCGTTCGGCCGGGTGGCGGTGGAGGCGCAGGCGGCGGGCGTGCCGGTGGTGGCGAGCGACCACGGTGCCGCCGCCGAGACGGTGCTCGCCCCGCCGACGACACCCGCCGATGGGCGCACCGGCTGGCGCGTGCCGCCGGGGGACGCCGCGGCCTTGGCACGGGCGGTGGCCGACGCGCTGGCGCTCGATCCGGCCGAGAGGCTGGCGCTCGCCGAGCGCGCCCGGGCCCACGTAACCCGCGCCTACGGCGTGGCGACGATGACGGCGGCGACGCTCGCGGTCTACGCGCGTGTGCTGGCGGCCCGCTCCGGCTGAGCGTTCCTGCATTTCGCCCGAATCGTCGATACTGATCACGTTTGCGCGGGTTCGGCCCGCCGTCAGCCCCTGCGCACTGCGACCGGGGCTTGCCGTGTTATGCAGCTTTTGTTGTATTGCGTGCCCGCCGATGCGATATGGTTCCGGGTCGGACCCGATCGTGCCGGATTGGCCTTTCGACCGATGCGGATTTGTGCTGCCCCGGAAGGGCCGGGTCCGCCGCAACACCTGTCGCCAACGATCGAGGAGTCTCGACCATTCGTCGTCCGTTCCGTGCGCCGCCCACCGTCAAGGACGGGCCGCGCGTCAACCGCGAGATCCGTGTTCCGGAAGTTCAGCTGATCGACGCCGAAGGCGCCAACCTCGGCGTCGTCGCGATGCCGGAGGCTTTGGCGCTGGCCGAGGCCGCAGGGCTCGACCTCGTCGAGATCGCCCCCAATTCCGAGCCGCCCGTCTGCAAGATTCTCGACTTCGGTAAGTTCAAGTACCAGTCGCAGAAGAAAGCGTCCGAGGCTCGCAAGAAGCAGAAGACCGTCGAGGTCAAAGAAATCAAGATGCGTCCGAACATCGACACCCACGATTACGAGGTGAAGATGCGGGCCATGTTGCGGTTCTTCGAAGAAGGCGACAAGGTCAAGGTGACGCTGCGGTTCCGCGGGCGCGAAATGGCGCACCAGGATCTCGGCGTGAAGCTCCTCGACCAGGTGCGCGCCGAGACGGTCGAGATCGCCAAGGTGGAATCCGAGCCGAAGCTCGAAGGCCGCCAGATGGTCATGGTGCTGGCGCCGCGCTGAGCGCGGCGTCGCGGCACCGATCCCGACGAACCGCCGAGCCGCGGCGGCGCCTCGGCCGGCTAGAGCGGATTGCGCCACCGCAGTTCCGCCAAGAGCCCGTTCGACAGCACGGCCGGCACCGGCGACACCTTGAGCCCGGCGGCGGCGACGAGCCCGGCGACCCAGTGGTTGCAGGTGGCGAAGAGGCTGTAGCGCCCGTTCGCCCGGAAGAACAGGCTCGGCCCGTAGAGGCCGGGGCCGAGCGGCTCTGGCTGCCCGGCGTCGTCGAGGACGAAGGCTCCTGCCAGCCGCCCGGCGAGCGCGTCGAAGCCGTCCGCCGACAGCCGCAGGCTCTGGACGTCGGATGCGGGGAAGCTCTCCGCCGGCCCGGCCGAAAGCCCGACGACGTGCAGCACGCTGCCGCCGTTGCCGCCGGACAGCGCGGTGACCGCCATCGCCACCGTGACGTCGGCGAGGCGCGGCGCGAAGCGGTAGAAGTCGCTGTCGCCCCAGCCGATCTCGATGAAGGGATAGGCGCCGAAGCGCGCCGCCAGCGCCGTGAGCGCCGGCAGGCCCCGCTCCGCCCCGGCGCGGGCGACGTTGGCTGTGCGGAGCACGAGGCCGGCGTGGTAGCCGTGGTCGACGAGGGCGAGGTCGATGGTGGCGGCGCCCGGTGCCGGCGGATAGAGCCGCGGGTCGCCGGCGCCGGCGGTCGCGACGGCGAGCAGGGCGAGCGCCAGCGAAGCCGCGACTGCGGCCGCGACCGCGCCAGCCGCGAGACTGACGACCCATCGGCCCATGGTGACGAATGCGGCCCTCACCCTCGGCTCCGTCAGCCTCGCTTCGACGGCTCTGTCGGCTGTGATTGCGCCGCTCTCGTGGCGGCGGCCGCTCCGCTGCGGCCCTCGCGCGGCCTGCGGAAGCACGTGCAATTCCGCCGCGAACCGGCTAACCACGATGGCCGCGTCACCTACCCCTTTCGAGGGTCGGCCGCGGTGGCCGGCGGCCTCGCTCGAGGTTGCCAGAGGGGCTGGACACGGAGAGATCGCCGATGCTGTTCGTCGCCGTCTGCTCGGACAAGCCGGGCATGCTGGACACCCGCGTTTCGAACCGGCCGACGCACGTCGCCTGGATGGAGGGCACCGGCGGTGCCGTGAAGCTCGCGGGCCCGTTCCTCGACGACACCGGCCAGAACCCCATCGGCTCGATGCTGATCGTCGAGGCGGCGGACCTCGCCGCGGCGAAGGCGATGCTCGCCGAGGACCCCTACGCCAAGCTCGGCATCTTCGCCTCCGTCGACGTGAAGCCCTGGCGGGTCGGCATCGGCAAGCTCGGCTGACGACGGAGCCTCTCCCGGGCGGCTGTCGCTGCGGGAACCGCGTGCAAAGCCGGCCGGAACCGGCTAACCACGGGGGCCGCAAAAGCATGCGCAGAGGCAGCCGCGAGCGACATCGCCGTCGCCCGGAACGGCCGCCCAAGGGATGGAAACGGAGAGATCGATGCTGTTTGTCGCCATCTGCCTCGACAAGCCGGACATGCACGAGACCCGGGCCGCCACCCGTCCGGCACGCGACGCCTGGCTGAAGGGCCACGGCGAAGCGCTCAAGCTCACCGGACCGTTCCTCGACTCCACCGGCCAGAAGCCGGTCGGTTCCTTGCTGATCGTCGAGGCGGCCGATCTCGACGCCGCGAAGACGATGCTCGCCGGGGATCCCTATGAAGAGGTTGGCATGTTCGCGTCCATCGACGTGAAGCCCTGGCGGGTCGGCATCGGCAAGCTCGGCTGACGGCGAGGGGGGGCGGGGTGGCGCACTGGCTCTACAAGTCCGAGCCGTCGGTCTGGTCGTGGGACGACCAGGTGAAGGCCGGCGCCAAGGGGACGCACTGGGATGGCGTGCGCAACCACGCCGCCAAGCTCAACCTGATGGCGATGAAGACCGGCGAGCGCGGCTTCTTCTACCACTCCAACGAGGGCAAGGAGATCGTCGGCGTCGTCGAGGTCATCAAAGAGGCCTATCCCGATCCGAAGGACGAGAAGGGCGTGTTCGTCATGGTTGACCTCAAGGCGGTGAAGCCGCTGAAGCGGCCGGTCACCCTCGAGGAGATCAAGACGGAGCCGCGCCTGAAGGAGATGGCGCTGATCAAGTTCTCGCGCCTCTCGGTCCAGCCCGTCACCGACGCCGAATGGGCGATCGTCTGCGAATTGGGCGGCATCGCCCCGTGAGCGGGGCGGCGCCGATCGACCGCGCCGCTTTCGTCCGCGACAACACCCGCGTTCTGGCACCCCCGCACGTCCCGGAACTCCGCCTGCACCTCGCCGACGAGGCGACGGCGCTGTGGGAGAAGACCGAGGAAGAGCTCGGCGCCATGGGCCTGCCGCCGCCCTACTGGGCGTTCGCCTGGGCGGGCGGCCAGGCGCTGGCGCGCTACATCCTCGACAATCCCGGGATCGTGGCGGGGCGCTCGGTGCTCGATTTCGCCGCCGGCTCCGGCGTCGTCGGCATCGCGGCGATGCGGGCGGGCGCCACGTCCGCCGTCTCCACCGAGATCGACGGCTTCGCGCTGGCGGCGATCACGGCCAACGCGGCGCTGAACGACGTCGCCGTCACCGCCCGCGACGAGGACACGACCGCCCAGCCGGCCGGCCGCTTTGAGGTCGTCCTGTGCGGCGACGTCTTCTACGAGAAGCCGATGGCCGAGAAGGTGCTCGCCTGGCTCGACCGCGAGCGCGCCGCCGGCGCCACCGTGCTCGTCGGCGATCCCGGCCGCTCCTACCTGCCGAAGGACCGCCTCGAGGCGGTCGCCGAGTACCGCGTGCCGGTGACGCGGGCGCTGGAGGATTCCGAGATCAAGGTGACCCGGGTCTGGCGCTTCGCCGGCTGAGATACCGGCGTCAGCGATGCCGTCCCTCGGCCCCGACCGGCTCCGCCGGGGGCCGCCCGTCTCCCTGTTGCCGCGTCCGGTGGGGGCCTCAGTAGAGCCGGCCGCCGATCGGCACCTCGAGGTCGGGCCGCACCAGCACCACGGCGCCATTCTCGTCGGGCACGCCGAGCGTCAGCACCTCCGACATGAACTTGCCGATCTGCCGCGGCGGAAAGTTCACCACGGCCATCACCCGCCGGCCGACGAGCTCCTCCGGCGTGTAGTGCACGGTGATCTGCGCGGAGGACTTCTTCACGCCGATCTCGGGCCCGAAGTCGATGTCGAGCTTGTAGGCGGGCTTGCGCGCCTCCGGAAACGCGTGCACGGCGCGGACGACGCCGACCCGCACGTCGACCTTCATGAAGTCGTCGAAGGTGATGGGCGCGGCGGGGGTAGGGTCGGACATGGGGCCTCGGCGAGGAGGGTAGGACGCTGGACGCTACGCGCCCGCGCTGCCGCTGCCAACCATCGACGGCAGCAGTCAAGCCGTGGCGCACCACCGTGACGCCGTCCGCCCCCATTTGCTCAAGGCAGAGAGGCGCTGGTCACACCGCCCCGGCGTCCGCCGCTGCGGCGTCGGCGCCCGGATCCCGCGGCGCGGTGCGCTCACGGCGGGCGGCGCGGCCGCGCTCGCGCAGCTTGTCTAGAAAGCCGACGACGCGGCAGCCGACCGTCTCGGCGCGCTTCAGCATCGCCTCGCCGCGGGCGAGCGTGCGGTCGAGGGCCGCCATGGTGCGGCCGAGGCCGGGGTCGTCGTCGTCGAGCCAGACCGGCATGATGCGCGCCATGACGACGGCGAGACCGGCGGCGCGCAGGCGGCCGAGCGGGCTCGAGGCCTCGATGCCGGCGGCGGCGAGCGTCCACGGCTGGGCGCTGAGGCCGATGCCGGCGAGGCAGGCGGCGAGGCCGGGATCGCGGCGGGCGGCCTTGGCGAGATTGCGGATCGCCGGCTTGTAGGGAGTGATGAGGTCGAGGCGGCGCATCACCACGTCGAGCAGGCGGTCGCGCGCCGGCTGTTCGGCGTCGCCGTCGCCGATGCCCTCGTCGCTGGCGCGGTCCTTCTCGGCCTCGTCGAGGAGCTTCGCATCGATGCGGGCGACGAAGTCGGCGAGGATGGCGCGCCGGCCGGCATAGGCACCGCGCAGGGTGGCAAGCGGCACCTCCGCCCGCGTGGCGACGTCGGCGAGCGAGATCGTGTCCCACGCCCGTTCGCCGGCGAGGGCCATCTGGGCCTCGACGATGCGCTGACGCTGCTTCTCGGTCGCCATGGTGGCCTCCTCTTGCGTGCCCGCCCGAACTCTCCCCTACAGAGCTAGGCACGACCGGCGCCGCTGCAAGGCGCCCGCGACGTTCCGGCGCCGGCTGCGGGCGTCAGGCGCCGGCTGCGGGCACACGGGCGCCGGCGGCGCGGTCAGCCGTCGGCGGACAGCGCGCGGGAGCGGGCCGCCGCGGCGCGCACCGCGTCGTGAACCAGCCGCGGGATTCCGCGGTCGGCCATCAGCACCTCGAGCGCCGCGGCGGTGGTGCCGCCGGGGGAGGTGACGTTGCGCCGCAGCGTCGCGGGATCGTGGCCGGAACGGGCGAGCAATTCGCCGGCACCGGCGACGGTGTCGCGGGCGAGGCGGAAGGCGAGGTCGGGCGGCAGCCCCGCCTCCTCGCCCGCCGCCGCCATCGCCTCGGCGAGCAGGAAGACGTAGGCCGGGCCGGAGCCGGAGACGGCGGTGACGGCGTCGATCAGCGCCTCGTCCTCCACCCACTCGACGCGGCCGACGGCGGCCATCAGGGCGGTGGCGGTGGCGCGCTGGTCCTGCGTGACGCCCTCGCCGGCGACGCAGACGGTGACGCCGCGGTGCACCTGCGCCGGCGTGTTCGGCATGGCGCGGACGACGGCGTTGGCGCGCAGGTCGCGCTCGAAGCGGGCGATCGGCGTGCCGGCGGCGATCGACACCACCAGCGTATCGGCCGTCAGCACGGCGGCGAGCGCCGGCAGTGCCGCGCCCATCGTCTGCGGTTTCACCGCGACGACGGCGACGCGCGGGGCGATGTCGGCGGGAATCGCGCTCTCGTGGCGGATGCCGTGGGTGCGCAGGAAGGCCTGCATCTCGGAGGCCGGCATCGGGTCGACGACGATCACGTCGGCCGGGGCGAGGCCGCCCTCGATCCAGCCGGCGAGGAGCGCGCCCCCCATCTTGCCGGCGCCGAGGAGCAGGAGGGGCGCAGCGTCCGTCAGCGACATCGTTCACTCCAGAATCGGCGAGGCGGTGGGCGGGAAAAGCCGAAGGCCGAACCCGCCCGGGGTCCGGCCTTCACATTACAGCAAGCCTGCCGCCGGTGGGGCGACGGGGCGGTCGGGCCCTCGGGGCCTTGATCCTCAGGCCTGGCCGGCGGTCTCGAACAGGACCGTCTCCAGCGCCTCGTTGGCGCTCTTGCCGGCCCAGACGACGAACTGGAAGGCCTGGTAGTGCTGCTCGCAGGTCTCCAGCGCGTGCGCCAGCATGCCCTCGATCTGCGCCGGCGACGGCTCGAGGTCGCCGGCCAGAAGCAGCGACTGGCGGTACATGACGACGCCTTCCTCGTTCCACAGGTCGAAGTGGCCCATCAGCATGCGCTCGTTGACGAGGGCGAGCAGCCGGCAGATCTCGGTGCGGCGCGGCGGCGGCACCTTGAGGTCGAAGGCGCAGGCGAGGTGCAGAGCCTCGAAGCTGTCGAGCCAGGAGAACGACAGGTGGTAGTCGCTCATGTTGCCGGCGACGGAGATGGTGATCTCGTCGTCGCCGTCGCGCTCGAACGTCCAGTCGTTCGTCATCGCCACCCGTTCGATCGCGTCGACGGGATTGCTCTGCTGCTCGATCTCGAAGTCGATGAGTGACATGACCGTTCCTCTCGGTTGCGAGGAATGCGGGCGCGACACCGGGAGGGTGCGCCGCCCCCACACGTTACCGACCGGCCGGTCCGCCGGACGGAGCCAGGAAGCGCTCGGAGGCCTTGGCCTCGTCAGCCGACGCACGCAGCGTCCGCGAGCGCGAATCTCCGTTTGATCGAAGTTTAGCAGGTCGGCTGCGGGCGACGAGTGCGAAAGTGATGCCGCGGCAACCCGTTCCGGCCACCGCGCCCGTGCGCGCTAAACTCGCCCGCTTCAGCCGGCCGGACCGTCCATCGGCAGCGGCGGCTCCTTCGCCGCCACCTCGAGCGCCGCCACGCGTCCCTCGAGGGCCGCGAGCGCGAGCTTCAGGGTGTCGGCCTCGGCGCGCGCCTTCACCGCCATCTCCTTGACGGCTTCGTGCTCGTCCCGGTTGACGACGTCCATGTCGGAGAGGAAGCGCTCGGCCTGGGCGCGGAAGGCGGTCTCCGCCTCGCGGCGAACCCCCTGGGCGACGGCGGCGGCATCGGTCGCGAGCTTGGCGAACTCGTCGAGCAGGCGATTGTTGGTCTGGGTCATCGGCATGTCCTCCGGCCGGGCGCCGTCTCCGGCAGACTATGGGGACGGCATCCGACGTTCACAAGACGACCGGGAGCGGCCCTTCCGCCGCAGCCCGGTGCGGGGCGGCGGCCGGTCGGGTGATTGACCCGCCGCAGCCGGCCGGTGCAGGGTCCGGCCGCCCCCGGAGACGCCCCGACCGATGTTGTTCGCCCTGCCGTTTCCCGCCATCGACCCGGTGATCGTCGAACTCGGGCCGTTCGCGCTGCGCTGGTACGCGCTCGCCTATGTCGCCGGCATCCTGCTCGGCTGGTGGTACATGCGGACCCTCGTGCGCACCGAGCGGCTGTGGGCACCGGGCCAGCCGCGGCCGAGCCTCGCCGACGTCGACGACGTCGTCCTGTGGGCGACGCTCGGCATCGTGCTGGGCGGCCGCCTCGGCTACGTGCTGTTCTACAACCCGCTGTATTTCCTGCAGAACCCGGCGGAGATCCTGGTGCTGTGGGAAGGCGGCATGTCCTTCCACGGCGGCTTCCTCGGCGTCGTCCTCGCCGTCTGGCTGTTTTCCTGGCGGCGGCGCGTGCCGCTCGGGTCGCTGTCGGACATCGTCGCCGTCTCGACGCCGTTCGGGCTCTTGTTCGGGCGGCTCGCGAACTTCGTCAACGGCGAACTGTGGGGCCGGCCGACCGACGTGCCGTGGGCGTTCGTCTTCCCCCGCGCCGGGCCGGAGCCGCGCCACCCGAGCCAGCTCTATGAGGCGGCCCTCGAGGGCCTCGTGCTGTTCCTCGTGCTGCGGCTGCTGACCCACCGCGTCGGCGTCCTCAAGCGACCGTGGTTCGCCACCGGCGCCTTCGTCTGCGGCTACGGGCTCGCCCGCACCTTCGTCGAGTTCTTCCGCATGCCCGACGCCCACATCGGCTTCTTCGCCGGATGGCTGACGATGGGCATGCTCTTGTCGATCCCGATGATCGTCGTCGGCGCGCTCGTGATGGCGTGGGCGGCGCGGCGGCCGGCGGTGGCGGCCGGCACGGCGCCGTGAGCGGCGACACCCCGCTCGGCCGGCGCCTCACCCGGCTGATCGCGGAGACGGGACCGATCACGGTCGCCGACTACATGGCCCACTGCCTCGGCGACCCCGAGTACGGCTACTACCTGGCCCGCGAGCCGTTCGGCCCGGCCGGTGACTTCGTCACCGCGCCGGAGATCTCGCAGATGTTCGGCGAGCTCATCGGCGCCTCCCTCGCCGAGGCGTGGAACGCCGCCGGCCGACCGGCCACGGTGCGCCTCGTCGAACTCGGCCCCGGCCGCGGCACGCTGTCCGCCGACATGCTGCGGACGCTGCGGCTGGTGCCCGACCTCGTCGCCGCCGCGACGCTGCACCTGGTCGAGACGAGCCCGCGCCTGCGCGCCATCCAGGCGGAGACGCTGATCGCGGCTCCCGTCGGGACGCACTGGCACGACCGGCTCGACACCGTGCCGGCGGGCTTCACGCTGGCGGTGGCCAACGAGTTCTTCGACGCCCTGCCGGTGCGCCAGTTCGTGCGCACCGATACGGCCTGGCAGGAGCGCGTCGTCGGTCTCGATGCCGACGGCCGCCTCGCCTTCGGCCTCGGCCCGGGCGCGCTCGCCGCCTGCGAGCTGCCGCCACGGCTGCGCGAGGCGCCGGCGGGATCCATTCTCGAGGTCTCGCCGGCCTCGATCGCGGTGATGCAGACGCTCGCCGACCGCATCGCCCGCGACGGTGGCGCCGCGCTCGTCATCGACTACGGCCATGCCGTGACCGGCCTCGGCGAGACGCTGCAGGCGGTCGCCCGCCACGCCTATGCCGATCCCCTCGAAGCCCCCGGCGAGGCCGACCTCACCGCCCACGTCGACTTCGCGGCGCTGGCGCGCGCCGCCCGCTCCGCCGGGGCCGCGGCGCACGGGCCGATCGGACAGGGAGCGTTCCTGTCGGCGCTCGGGCTCGCACAGCGGGCTGCGCGGCTGTCCCGCGGTGCCGACGCGGCGACCCGCGCCGCCATCGCCGCGGCCGCCGACCGCCTCGCGGCGCCGGGCGAGATGGGCACGCTGTTCAAGGTGCTGGCCGTGACGCCGCAGGGGGCCGCGCCGCCGCCACCCTTCGCGGTTTGACAGCGCCGCCGGCCGCACCCACCTTCGACGGACCCGCCGAATCCCTCGGCCGCGAGCCCTCCGGACGCCGATGATCCGTGCCCCCGCCCTCGACGCGATGCCCGCCGTCCGCCACGCCTTCTTCACCCGCGAGGGCGGCGTCTCCGACGGCGTCTATGCGAGCCTCAATGTCGGGCTCGGCTCGTCGGACCGGCCGGAGAACGTCCACGAGAACCGCGCCCGCGTCGCCCGGGCGCTGGGCGTCGAGCCGGGGGCGCTGGCGCTGCCCTACCAGGTGCATTCTCCCGACGCCGCGGTGGTGCGGGCGCCGTGGGGCGAGGGCGAGCGGCTGCGTGTCGATGCCGTCGTCACCGACGTGCCGGGCCTCGCGATGGCGGTGACCACCGCCGACTGCACGCCGGTGCTGTTCGCCGATCCCGTCGCCGGCGTCGTCGGCGCGGCCCATGCCGGCTGGCGCGGTGCGCTGCGCGGCGTGCTCGAATCGACCATTGCGGCGATGGAAGGCCTCGGCGCCGGGCGCGCGGACATCGTCGCCGTCATCGGCCCGACGATCTCAGCCGACGCCTACGAGGTCGGCCCGGAGTTCGTCGCCCGCTTCCTGGAGGAAGACGCCGACAGCGCCCCGTTCTTCGTGCGCGCCGAGCGGGCGGGCCACTCGATGTTTGACCTGCCGGGCTATGTGGCGATGCGGCTCGGCAAAGCCGGCCTCGGCGGGGTCGAGGACCTCGGCCTCTGCACCTATCACGACGAGGCGCGGTTCTTCTCCTACCGCCGCATGACGCACCGCGGCGAGCCGGATTACGGGCGACTCGTCGCGGGCATCGCGCTGACGCGGTAGCCGCCATCAGCCGCCGAGCACTCGCTCCATGAACAGGAGGTCGAGCCAGCGGCCGAACTTGCGGCCGACCTGATGCAGCACCCCGGCGCGGACGAAGCCGAGTGATTCGTGCAGGCGGATCGAAGCCGTGTTCTCCGCCTCGATGCCGCCGACCATCACGTGCACGCCGGCGCGCTCCGCTGCGGCCACCGTCGCCGCCAGCAAGGCCCGCCCGACACCGCCACCGCGCCGCGCCGCATCAACGTAGACCGAGTGCTCCACGGTGTGCCGGTAGCCGTCAAAGGCGCGGAAGTCGCCGTAGGATGCGTAGCCGGCGACGCTGCCGTCCCACTCCGCGACCAACACCGGAAAGCCGCGCCGCGTCCGTTCGGCGAACCAGACGCGGCGGTTGTCGAGATCGACCGGCGTCTCGTTCCAGATCGCCGTCGTATGGAGGACGGCGTCGTTATAGACCGCCACGATGGCGGCGAGGTCTGCTTCCGTGGCGGGTCGGACGGTGGGCATCGCAGCAGCTCCGATGGTCCCTGCGCACGTCGATTCTTGCACGGCGTCGATCACAAGACACGCCGTTCGCAATTTCGTCACATTATGACCGTCGGATGACGGCCGCACGTCGGGGGCGCGTGCTGGAGCGAGGCCCTGTCGATGACGGCGAGACTGCTGGCGCGAGCCCCCGATTTCCGCGTCGAAGCGTTGACGCGCCGAAGGCTCGTTGTGCTGCTCGCCGCGATCGCCGTGGCGGTCATGGGTTGCCTGGCGGTCGCCAGCCTCGCCGATGCCGATTTCGTTGCTATGTTCCAGGAGAATGGCCCCGTCGAGGCCGTTCAAGCCGCCCTCTACGGTCTGGCCGCGCTCGCCTTCTTCGGCGCGGCGGCGGCGATGCAGGAACGGTTGCACCGGCTTGCTTTCGTCGGCCTCGGCCTGTTCGTCGCCTCGCTGATGCTGCGTGAGCTCGACTTCACGCACTCCGATGCGCCGTGGCTGGTGCTCTTGTTCAACAGCCGCGGCACTATTGCGGTGATGATCCTCGCCTGGCTCGCCTTCGCCGCCTTGTCGTTGCGCGATCCCCTCGGCCTGATGGCGGCGGGCCTGCGGTGGGCGACCGGGCGCGGCGGCCGGCCCTTGCTGGTCGCGGCGGCGCTGCTCCTTCTCGGTTCGCTCTTCGACCACCATTACCTGCCGCTCGGCCGCACCATCGACCTCGTCGGCGAAGAGGTGCTCGAGCTCGTCGCGGCGGTGCTGGTGCTGGTGTCGGCCCTGGCGGCGATCCAGGTCTCCCGCGCCGCCACAGCGGCCTGACGCCGTCGCGCCGACCCACCCCGACCTCGCGCCGCGTCGCCGCCGATCCTCGTCGGGATGCCGGCCGGGCAGGCCGTGCGCAGCGTGCCGCGCGGCGTTGCCGACCCCGACCCGATCGCCTAGGGTCCGGCCGCCTGCGAGGAGACCGCCGTGAGCCTGATCATCGAGGAGACGCCGCGACCGGGCGTCGTCCTGCTCCGCCTCAACCGCCCCGACGCCCTCAACGCCCTCAACATGGAGATCCGGCGCGAGCTCGCCGAGATCCTGGCGCGCCTCGCCGACGATCCCGCGGTCCGCGTCGTCGTCGTCACCGGCGACGACAAGGCCTTCGCCGCCGGGGCCGACATCAAGGCGATGGCCGAAGCGTCGCCGACCGAGATGCACCGGCGTGGGCTGCACCGGCTGTGGGCGGCGGTGGCCGAGTTCCGCAAGCCGATGATCGCCGCCGTCCGCGGCTTCGCGCTCGGCGGCGGCTGCGAGCTCGCGCTGCATGCCGACATCATCGTCGCCGGCAGAAGTGCGAAGTTCGGGCTGCCGGAGGTGCGCGTCGGCATCATGCCGGGCGCCGGCGGCACGCAGCGGCTGGTCCGCGCCGTCGGCAAGTACAAGGCGATGCGGATGCTGATGACCGGCGAGCCGATCGACGGCGAGACCGCCGAGCGCTGGGGGCTCGCGAGCGAGGTCGTCGACGACGACGCCGTGCTCGAGCGCGCGCTCGCGATCGCCGAGCGCATCGCCGGTGGCCCGGCGGTGGCGCTGGAGCACATCAAGGAGACGGTGCTGCTCGGCGCCGACCTGCCCTTGCAGTCGGCGCTGGCGCTGGAACGCCGGTCGTTCCAACTGCTGTTCGACACCGACGACCAGCGCGAGGGCATGGCGGCCTTCATCGAGCGCCGCAAGCCGGCGTTCAAGGGCGAGTGAGGCAAGGTGAGTGATGCAACCGTGAGCGGGATGAGCCCGATGAGCGACAGCGGACCGGCCGTCATCGGCGTCGTCGGCGCCGGTGCGATGGGCGCCGGCATCGTGCAGTGGGCGGCCGAGGCCGGCCACACCGTGATCGCCTTCGACGCCCGCCCCGGCGCCGTGGTAGCGGCGAAGGAGAAGCTCGCCGACCTGTTCGACCGCATCGTCGCCAAGGGGCGGATGACGGCCGAGGCGGCCGCTGCGGCGCTCGCCCGCATCACCCCGGCCGAGACGCTCGCCGACTTCGCCCGCGCCGACGTGGTGATCGAGGCGATCGTCGAGGACCTCGAGGCGAAGCGTGCCCTGTTCCGCGACCTCGAGGAGATCGTGCGGCCGGACGCGGTGCTCGCCACCAACACCTCGTCGCTGTCGGTGACGGCGGTCGCCGCCGCCGTCCGCCGGCCGGAACGCGTCGCCGGCCTGCACTTCTTCAACCCCGTGCCGCTGATGAAGGTGGTCGAGGTGATCCCGGGCCTGCGCACTGCGCCTTCGGTGACGGACGCCCTCGCCGCCCTCGTCGCCGCCACCGGCCACCGGGCGGTCACCTGCCGCGACACGCCGGGCTTCCTCGTCAACCACGCCGGCCGCGCCTTCTCGACGGAAGGCCTGAAGATCGTCCAGGACGGCGTCGGCGAACCGGCCGACGTCGACCGGGTGATGACCGAGGCGGCGGGCTTCCGCATGGGGCCGTTCGAGCTCTTCGACCTGACCGGCCTCGACGTCTCGAACCGGGTGATGGACGAGATCTACGGCCAGTTCTACCAGGAGCCGCGCTATCGCCCGTCGCCGATCGCCGGCCGCCGCGTCGCCGGCGGCCTGTTCGGCCGCAAGAGCGGCGAGGGCTTCTATCGCTACGACGACGGCCGCAAGGCCGCGCCCGCCGAGGCTGCGCCCCCCGAGGGGCCGGCACCTGTGGTCTGGCTCGGCACCGTCGCAGCGGATGTCCGCGATGCCCTCGCCGCGG
>CALRZT010000003.1:0-35974 GCA_943372725.1 Pseudoxanthobacter soli DSM 19599 | reverse complement strand
GGCGGTGCGCTTCCTGCTGCTGTCGCTCGCGATCACGCCGGCAATGCGCAGCTTGCGCTGGCCGCGGGCGCTGATCGTGCGGCGGATGATCGGCGTCGCTGCCTTCGCCTATGTGGCCGCGCATTTCCTGCTCTACGTCGTCGACCAGCAGTTCGACCTCGCCAAGGTGGCGACCGAGATCGTGCTGCGCATCTACCTGACGATCGGCTTCGTCGGCGTCGTCGGCCTCGCCGTGCTGGCGGCCACCTCGACCGACGCGATGGTGCGCCGACTGGGGGCGCCGGCCTGGCAGCGACTGCACCGGATCACCTACATCCTCGCGGTGGTGGCGCTGCTGCACTTCTTCATGCAGTCCAAGATCGACGTCTCGCAACCCACTATGATGTCTGGCTTTCTGATCTGGCTGATGGGCTGGCGGCTGGTCGTCTTCTGGCGTCGCCGGACGGGCCGCGAACCGCTGCCGAGCCTCATCGACCTCGTCGTCCTCGCCATCGCCGCGGCCGTGCTGACGGTTGCCACCGAGGCGCTCTGGTATGCGGTGGCGACGGGCGTCGATCCGTGGCGCGTGATCCGCTCCAACCTCGATTTCGGCTTTGCGATCCGCCCCGTCTGGTGGGTCCTCGCCGCCGGTCTCGCGGTCGCCGCCGTCGCATGGTGGCGCGGCCGCACGGCGCCGAAAGGCCGCGTCGGCCGTCCGCCGCGGCCGGCACCGGCCGCCTAGCTCAGCCGGCGAGGAAGGGGAAGACCGCCGCGTCGAACTCGGCCCGCCGCTCGATGTTGGAGACGTGCGCCGCCTCGAGCCGCACCAGCTTCGAGCCCGGGATCGCCGCGTGGATCGCCTCGCCGAGCGCCGGCGGCGTCGCCGGGTCCTGCGTGCCGACGACGACGATCGAGGGCACGGTGATGCGGCCGATGTCGCCGCGCAGGTCGGCGTCGCGCACGGCGGCACAGCAGCCGGCGTAGCCCTGCGGCGGCACCCTCAGCATCACCGCCTTGCAGGCCGCCACCGTGTCCGGATGGCTCGCCCGGAAGCCGGCGGTGAACCAGCGTTCCAGCACCGCGTCGGCGATCGCGTCGAGGCCCTTCTCCGTCACCGTGGCGATGCGGGCGTTCCAATTCTCCGGGCTTGGGATCATCGCGCCGGTGTTGCAGATCGCCGCGCGCGTCAGCCGCTCGGGCGCGTTGACGGCCAGCCACTGGGCGACGAGGCCGCCCTTCGACAGCCCGCAAAAGGCGACCTTGTCGATCTTCAGCGCGTCCAGCAGCGCCAGCGCGTCGCGCCCCAGGCGGTCGATCGTGTAGGCACCGACCGGCGCCGAGGAGCCGCCGTGGCCGCGGCTGTCGTAGCGGAGCACCCGGAAGTGGGCCAGCGCCGCCGGCATGTTGCCGTCCCACATGGTCAGATCCGCGCCGAGCGAATTGGAGAACAGCAGCACGGGCCGACCCTCGTCGCCCTCGAGGCGGTAGTGGATCGTCTGTCCGTCGTCGGTGGTGATCGTCGGCATGGCGGGCTCCTCGGTGCGGGTCGACGACGCAGGTGGCCCGTGCAGGGGGGACGGAGCGAGGCGTCGTCGGCGGGGTGTCGGCGAAGGCGGCCGCGGGTGCCGCTGGTGCTCAGCTGTTCGAGGGTCCGCCGCCGCGCCGCCATTCGGCACGGGCGGCGGCGATGAAGGCGTCGCTCGCGCCGAGATAGCCCTCCGGCTCGAACAGCGCGGCGAGACCGTCGGCACCGAGCGTGGCGACGATCTCGGCGTCGTTGGCGAGGACCGCGTGCAGCGTCGCCCCGGTGGCGACGGCGCGCTTCGTCGCCGCCTCGACGCGGTGGTGCGCCGGCATCCGGCCGAGCGTCGGGGCGAGCGCCATCATCACCCGCTCTGCCAGCACGAGGCCCTGGGTGCGGTCGAGGTTCGCGCGCATCCGCGCTGCGTCGACCTCGAGGCCCTCGGCGATGACGCGGACCTGTGCCGCCGCCGCGGCCGTCAGCCGGAAGGCCTGCGGCAGCGCCACCCACTCGGTGTGCCAGCCGCCGATGGCGCGCTCGTGCTCGGAGACCATCGCCTGCAGCGCCAGCGGCACCAGCGCCTGCGCCTGGCGGGCGGCCGCGAGCGCCAGCGTCGCGCCGACGGGGTTGCGCTTGTGCGGCATCGTCGAGGAGCCGCCCTTGCCGGCCGCCGCCGGCTCGAACGCCTCGCCCACTTCCGTCTGCATCATCAGCGCGACGTCGAGCGCGATCTTGCCGAGGGCGCCGGCGGCGAGGCCGAGGGCGCAGGCGATGCGGGCGATGCGCGCGCGGTCGCCGTGCCAGGGCAGCGGCGGCAGCGGCAGGTCGAGCTCGGCGGCCAGCCGCGCGGCGACGGCCGGTCCCCGGTCGCCGAGGGAGGCGAGGGTGCCGGCGGCACCGCCGAACTGCACAGCGAGCGCCGTCGCCCGCACATGGGTGAGCTCCGCCCGCGCCGCGGTGATGCCCGCCAGCCATCCCGCCGCCTTCAGGCCGAAACTCACCGGCAGGGCGTGCTGCAGGAAGGTACGACCGGCCATCACCGTCCCGGCATGTCGGTCCGCCAGCGCATCGAGCGCGTCGCCGATGACGGTCAGCTCGGTGAGCAAGAGATCGAGGCCGCTGCGGGCCTGCAGCATGAATCCGGTGTCGATCGCGTCCTGGCTGGTGGCGCCCCAGTGGACGAAGCGGCCGGCGTCACCGCCGACGGCTGCCGTCAGCGCCTTCACCATCGGGATCGCCAGGTTGCCGCCGTCGGCGGCGGCACGGCCGATGGCGGCGAGGTCGAAGCGCCCGGCGTCGCAGGCCGCCGAGATGGCCGCGGCGGCCTCCGTCGGGATGACGCCGGCCGTGGCCTCGGCACGGGCCAGCGCCGCCTCGAAGTCGAGCATCGCCTGCAGGCGGGCGCGGTCGTCGAACAGCCGCGCCATCGCGGGCGTGGCGAACAGCCCGTCGAGCAGCGTGCCGTCGCCGCGGTCGTCCCCGTCGGAAGCCTCGATCATGCCCGTCCTCCGACCGCTGTCGTAGGGCGGCCCGGTCGGCACGCGCAAGGCGAAAGGCGCGGCCGGCTTCCCGGCATTCGGCGGATCGCTATGGTGGTGCACCGGTGGAGGCGCCCGCCGTTCGACACGCGGGGCCAACCGCCGAGCCCGAGGAGACGCCATGAAGCTCTATTCCGCGCCGCTCAGCCTGTTCGCCCGAAAGGTGGAGATCGCGCTGGCCGAGAAGGGCCTCGCCTTCGAGCGGGTGATGGCGCCGTTCAGCCAGACGGAGGGCTACCGCCCGAAGCTGCCCGAGGTGCTGGCGGCCAACCCCAAGGGCCAGGTGCCGGTGCTCGAGGACGACGGGCTGGTGCTGTTCGATTCGACGCTGATCTTCGAGTACCTGGAGGATGCCTACCCGACGCCGCCGCTCTTTCCGTCCGCTCCCCGCGACAAGGCCGTCTGCCGCCTCCACGAGCTCTATGCCGACGAGATCATGCTCGTGCCGCTCCGGGCGCTGATGTACCGGACCGGCCCGCGCTCGACCGATCCCGAGCGGCGGGCGCGCATCCGCGAGGAGGGGCTCAAGGCCGAGCCGCTGATCGCCGATCACTATGGCGAGATCGAGCGGCGCCTCGGCGATCGCGACTTCCTGTGCGGGGCGGCCTTCACCGTGGCCGACATCGCCGTGTTCATGATGGTGCTCTATGCGCTCCGCCTCGCCGGCCCGCCGATCGACGGCCACCCGCGGCTCGCCGCCTGGTACGCCCGCGTCGCCGCCCGGCCGTCGGTGGCGCCGGTGGTCGAGGAGATCGCCGCCGCCGACCGCGCGCTGTCCTTTCCCGTCGACGAGCCGTGAGCCGCGGCAGCGGGGCATTTGAACCGCACCGGGCGGGCGTGTAGTCAAAGAGGCGTCGGTGGCCCATCTACCGCACGGACCTCGTCTGAAACGGACCCGCGATGACCTCCCCGAAGCCGCTGCCGAATTCGATCGACGAGACCGAGGCCTTCCTCGCCGGCGAGGCCTATGTCGCCGACCGCTCGCTCGCCACCGTGCTGTTCCTGGCACTCCGGATGAACCGGCCGCTGTTCCTCGAGGGTGAGGCCGGCGTCGGCAAGACGGAGATCGCCAAGGTTCTCGCCCACGGCCTCGGCCGCAAGCTGATCCGCCTGCAGTGCTACGAGGGCCTCGACGTCGCCAGCGCCGTCTACGAGTGGAACTACGCCGCCCAGATGGTCGAGATCCGCCTCGCCGAGGCCGCCGGCGAGACCGACCGCGAGCGGCTGGCCGGCGACGTCTTCTCCGAGCGCTTCCTCGTCCGCCGGCCGATCCTGCAGGCGCTGGAGCCCGACGCGGCCGGCCCCCCGGTGCTGCTGATCGACGAGCTCGACCGCGCCGACGAGGCCTTCGAGGCGTTCCTGCTGGAAGTGCTCGCCGACGGGCAGGTGACGATCCCCGAGCTCGGCACCGTGCGCGCCGCCGCGCCGCCGATCGTCGTCATCACCACGAACCGCACCCGCGAGATCCACGACGCCCTGAAGCGCCGCTGCCTCTACCACTGGGTCGATTATCCCGACGCCGCCCGCGAGCTCGCCATCGTCCGCCTGAAGGTGCCGGGCGCGGCGGAGCGGCTGTCGCGCGAGATCGTCGCCTTCGTGCAGCGCCTGCGCGCCGACGACAACCTGTTCAAGGCCCCCGGCGTCGCCGAGACCATCGACTGGGCGACCGCGCTCGCCGAGCTCGACCAGGCGGCGCTCGATCCCGAGGTCGTCTCCGACACCCTCGGCGTGCTCTTGAAGTACCAGGACGACGTGGCGCGCATCCGCGGCAGCCGGACGGTGCAGATCGTCGAGGAGATCCGTCGGCAGGCGAGCGCGGCGGCGTGAGGCGGGTCGCGCCAGGAGCCGCCCGGTGACGGACGCGGCGCTCTCGGCCCTCGATGGCGGCCGGCTCGCCGATAACGTCGTGCTGTTCGCCCGCGCCCTTCGCAAGGCCGGCATGCGCGTTGGCCCGGCGGCGGTGATCGACGCCATCCGCGCCGTCGAGGTCGCCGGCGTGACGCGGCGCGACGACCTCTACTGGACGCTCAACGCCGTCTTCGTCACCCGCCACGACCAAGAGGTGGTGTTCGACGCCGCCTTCCACGCCTTCTGGCGGGCGCGCGGCCTCGTCGACAAGATGATCGCCATGCTGTCGCCGGTGGCGCCGCCGCGGCCGGCGGCCGAGGAGCCGCGCGCCGCCCAGCGCCGCGTCGCCGAGGCTCTCGCCGCCACGCGGCGCGAACGCCCGCAGCAGGAGAAGCCGCGCGTCGAGGTCGATGCGACGCTCACGGTGTCTGGCAAGGAAGTACTGCAACGCCGTGATTTCGCTCAGATGTCGGCGGCCGAGATCAACGCCGCGATCGCCGCCGTGCGCACCCTCGCAGTCGAGCTCGAACACGTCGAGACGCGCCGGCTGGTGGCGGCGAACCGCGGCCGGTTGGTCGATCCGCGCCGCACCCTGCGCCAGTCGCTGCGCGGCGGCGGCGGCGCGATCCGGCTCGCTTTCCGCAAGCGGCAGGAGACGGTGCCGCCGATCGTGGCGCTGATCGACATCTCCGGCTCGATGAGCCAGTACACCCGCGTCTTCCTGCACTTCATGCACGCGCTCGCCGAGACGCGCGGCCACGTCTCGACCTTCGTGTTCGGCACGCGGCTCACCAACGTCACCCGTCAGCTCGCCCGCAAGGACCCCGACGAGGCGCTGGCGGCGCTGACCGGCCACGTCTCCGACTGGTCGGGCGGCACCCGCATCGCCACGGCGCTGCGCGCCTTCAACCGCGACTGGTCGCGGCGCGTCCTGCACGGCGGTCCGATCGTGCTCCTCGTCACCGACGGGCTCGAGCGCGATTCGGACGAGGACCTGACGCGCGAGATGGACCGCCTGCACCGCTCCTGCCGGCGGCTGATCTGGCTGAACCCGCTCTTGCGCTTCGAGGGCTTCGAGCCGCGGGCGCGCGGCATCCGCGAGATGCTGCCGCACGTCGACGAGTTCCGCCCGGTCCACTCGCTCGATGCGGTGGCCGACCTCTGCCGGGCGCTCGGTCGGGCGGGGGCGTCCGGTCCCATCGATCCGCGCGCCTGGCTCGCCGGAAACGTGCCCCGTGGCGCGTCGCGGTTGACAACCCCGCCCTCCCGGACCCAAGAGAGCCCCGCCCGAAGCGCCGCAGGCCACGGGCGACCTTGAGGGCACGGCGGCCGACCCGCCGGGGCAGCGACGAGACGAGGAGCGTGCATGTCGGACGCCGACCAGTTCGGAGAGAGCTTCGACTTCCCGACGTTCGAAGGGCAGCCGAAGGTCTATCTGATCGCCTCCTCACAGCGCACCGGCAGCCACTATCTCTGCCACCTGTTCTTCTCGACCGGCCGGCTCGGCAGCCCGTTCGAGTATTTCCACCGGCGCAACTTCAAGACCTTCCGCAAGCGCTTCGAGACCAAGCGGGCGGCGCCGACGATGCGCAAGCTGATGGAGATGCGCACCAGCCCGAACGGCTGGTTCGGCATCAAGGCGCACTGGGGGCAGTTCTCGAACCGCGAGGACCTCGGCTTCGAGCCGTCGCTCGTGCCGGTCGACAAATACGTCTACCTGAAGCGGCGCGACCAGGTGCTGCAGGCGATCTCCCGCTCGATCGCTGTGCAGACGCAGCAGTGGATGAGCCACTACGAGAAGGCCGGCGAGCCGGTCTACACGTTTGCCGACATCGACGAGCACCTGCGGTCCGTGCGCGCCGGCTACGAGAAGTGGGAGCGCTACTTCGCGGCGAACGGCATCGAGCCGCTGACGATGTACTACGAGGACCTGTGCGCCGATCCGGCCGGCGAGGTGCAGCGGGCGCTCGCCTTCTTCGGCGAGCCGACGGACATCCAGGAGCTGAAGGCCTTCACCCAGCGCCAGGCGACCGACCTCAACCACGCCTGGAAGCAGCAATATCTCGACGATCTCGAAAAGGCCGGCCGCGAACTGGTCTGAACGCCAGACCGGTTCGAGCGCCGCGCGCGATCAGGCCATGACGCGCGCCGAGCGCGGGTCGTAGAACGGCTCGAGCGACAGCGAGGCCGGCACCCGCACCGAGGCGACGTCGAGCTCGTAGGTGCCGGTCGTGAGCCAGGCGTCGTCGAGGCCGTCGGCGTGGCGGACGTAGCCGTAGCCGAGGTTCTTCCCCACCGTGTAGCCGTAGCCGCCGCTCGACAGGTAGCCGACCGGCACGCCGTTCCGGTAGATCGTCTCGCGGCCGAGCAGCACGACGTCGGGATCGTCGACGGCAAAGCCGACGAAGCGCTTCGGCAACGGCCGTCCCTGCTTTTGCACCAGCGCATCGCGGCCGAGGAAGGGCACTTTGCTCTTCAGCTTCACCGACCAGCCGAGGCCGGCCTCGTAAGGCGTGTGGTCGGGCGAGATGTCGGCGCCCCAGACGCGGTAGCCCTTCTCGAGCCTGAGCGAGTCCATCGCCCGGTAGCCGGCGTTGGCGATGCCGTGGGCGGCGCCCGCCGCCATCAGCGCGTCGTAGACCGCCGCCATGTGCTCGCGCGGCATGTGCAGCTCGTAGCCGAGCTCGCCGACGAAGGTGAGCCGCAGCGCCCGCACCCGGGCGTCGCCGATCGAAAGCTCCTGGTGGGTGTAGAACGGGAAGGCGGCGTTGGAGACGTCGGCGTCGGTCACAGTTGCGAGCACGTCGCGCGCCCGCGGCCCCATCAGGGCGAGCACGCCGTTCTTCTCGGTGATGTCCTCGAACGTCACCCGGGCGCCGGCCGGGACCGAGCGTTTCAGCACGTCGACGTCGTGGGTGCGGAAGCCGGTGCCGATGACGACGTAGTAGGCCTCCGGCGACAGCCGGGCGAGCACGAGGTCGGCCTCGATGCCGCCGCGGGTGTTGAGGAGCGTCGTATAGACGAGCTTGCCGGGCGCGCGGCGGACGTCGTTGGCGCACGCCCACGACAGCACCGCCTCGGCATCCGGCCCGGTCACCATCAGCTTGGCGAACGAGGTCTGGTCGAACAAGCCGACGCGCTCCCGGACGGCCTTGTGCTCCTCGCCGACGGGGCCGAACCAGTTCTGCCGGCCGAACGAGTAGCGGTCGACCGGCTCGACGCCATCTGGGGCGTACCAGTTCGGCCGCTCCCAGCCGAGCTTCGAGCCGAAGCAGGCGCCGGACGCCTTCAGCCGCTCGTAGATCGGCGAGGTGAGGGCGGGGCGGGCGGAGGCGTATTCCTCGAACGGCCAGACGATGGTGTAGTGCTTGCCGTACATCTCGAGCGTGCGGTTGCGCACCCAGGTGTCGTCCTCCTGGACGCGCGAGAAGCGGCGGATGTCGACGGGCCAGAGGTCGAGCGGCGGGTCGCCGGTCAGCACCCACTCGGCGAGCGCCCAGCCGGCGCCGCCGCCCGACGCGATGCCGAAGGCGTTGAAGCCGGCGCCGACGAAGAAGTTCCGCACCTCCGGCGCCTCGCCGAGGATGAAGTTGCCGTCCGGCGTGAAGCTCTCGGGGCCATTGAGCAGCTGGCGGATGCCGGCGGTGCCGAGCGACGGGCAGCGGGCGAGCGCCTGCTCGGTGATCTGCTCGAAGTGCTCCCAGTTCGATCCGAGCAGCGAGAAGTGGAAGCCCTTCGGGATGCCGTCGATGGCCCACGGGATCGGGTTCGGCTCGTACCCGCCCATGACGAGGCCGCCGACGTCCTCCTTGAAGTAGATCAGCCGGTCGGGATCGCGCAGCGTCGGCAGGTTCGACGGCACGCCGAACGGCTCGGAGATCAGATACTGGTGCTCGACCGAGCAGAGCGGCACGTTGACGCCGGCGAGCCGGCCGACCTCGCGCGCCCACTGGCCGGCGCAGTTCACCACCTTCTCGCAGGCGATGCGCCCGGCGTCGGTGACGACGGCGACGACGCGGCCGTCCTTCACCTCGATGGCGGTGACGGCGGTGTCCTCGAAAATGCGCACCCCGCGCATCCGGGCGCCCTTCGCTAAGGCCTGGGTGATGTCGGAGGGGTTCGCCTGGCCGTCGGTCGGCAGGAAGGCGGCGCCGACGAGGTCGCTCTCGTCCATCAGCGGCCAGAGCTCCTTCGCCTCCGACGGCGTCAGCAGGTGCATCTCGAGGCCGAAGGAGCGGGCGGTGGTCGCCTGCCGCTTGATCTCGATCATCCGCTCCGGGTTGCAGGCGAGCCGCAGCCCGCCGTTCATCTTCCAGCCGGTTGCGAGCCCCGTCTCGGCCTCCAGCGTGTCGTAGAGCTCGACCGAGTGCTTGAGGAGCCGGGTGACGTTCGCCGACGAGCGCAGCTGCCCGACGAGGCCGGCGGCGTGGAAGGTCGAGCCGGAGGTGAGCTTGGCGCGTTCCAAGAGCACGACGTCCTTCGCCCCCGCCTTGGCGAGGTGATAGGCGGTGCTGCAGCCGACGATGCCGCCGCCGATGACGACGATTGCGGCGTGGCTCGGAAGGGGAGCGGTCATGCGGTCTCCGTGGCGGACAGGTCGGCCCACGCGCGCTCGAAGCGGCCGAGATAGTCCTCGGTGTAGGCGACATAGTCGAAATCGAGGGTGGAGTGGTGCTCCGACACGCCGCCCCACAGCGCCTCGCGGAGCAGCGAGGCGCAGCGCATGGCGCGGAAGGAGCGGTCGAGGGCGGCGTCCGGCCGGTGGCCGAAATAGGCCTCCAGAAGCCAGGCGTCGTCCTCAGGGGTGAAGCCGTTGTTGGAAGAGAGGTTCGCGAGGTCGAACAGCGGGCTGTCGAAGCCGGCATAATCCCAGTCGATCAGCCAGAGCCGCTCGCCGTCGTCCATCAGGTTGCCGGCGAGCAGGTCGTTATGGCCGAAGACGATGCGGACCGGCCCGACCGCCATCTCCAGCCGTTCGGCGATGCCGTCGAGGCGGGGCAGGGCGGGAACGAGGCGGCTCTCCGCGTCCCGCAGGGCGCCAGCGTAGCCGCGGATCACCTGGAACGGCCAGAAGATCAGCGACGGCCCGCGCAGATATTTCGGCACGTCGGTGTGGCAGCGACGGATCAGCTCGACGATGCGGCCGCGGTTTTCCGGCGCGCGCACCCTGTCTGGATCGAAGGTGACGCCGTCGATGTGGCGCGTCACCAGAACGCCGGGCTCGGCGTGCACCACCTCCGGCGACAGCCCGGCGGCATGGGCGGCGCGGGCGGCGGAGAGCTCGTTGAAGCGCATCACGCCGTGCACGGGGATGTCGTCGCCGAGGCGGGCGACGAAGCGGCCCTTCACCCGGTCGGTGACGACGAAGTTGCGGTTGGTGATGCCGCCGCCGAGCGGGGTGATCTCCACCGGTCCGCTCCAGCAGGACAGCCGCGCGACGCGGTCGAGGGCACTTGCTTCGCTCATCGGGTCCACGGCTCCGCGAGAACCGGACGGCGCGTCAGTCCAGCCACGACTTCCACAGGGCTTCGTTGCGGACCATCCACTCGTCGATCACAGCATCCATGTCGGCGCCGTCGACCTCCACCCGGCCGATCAGCGCCCCCATCTCGTCGTTTGAAATGCGGAAGGCCTCGATCGCTCCGGCCGCTTCCGGCCAGCGCTCCGGCAGATCGGCGGCGCCGACCTTCCAGATCGGGCCGGAGGGCTTGCCGCAGTCGTAGCGACGGTCGGCGTAGCACTCCTCGAAGAACGGCGGGAACGCCACCCACTCGCCGTCGAACCGCGTCGGCGCCCAGTGCGGCGCGTAGATCCACAACATCACCGGCTGCCGCTTGGCGACCGCCGCCTGCAGCGACGCATAGAGGTCGGCCTCCGTGTCGGCGTGAAGGACCTCGAAGTCGAGGCCGAGAGCCTCCACCCGCTCCTCGTCGAACCCGCCCCAGGTCACCGGTCCCCCGAGATAGCGGCCCTTCGGTGCCGTCTCCGGAACGGCGAACACCGACGCGCAAGCCTTCAGCGACCGCCAGTCGGGCAGCCCGGGACAGCGCTCGACGACGTAGCTCGGATACCACCACTCCTCCCGCGCGATCATGCCGGTCTCGCCGAACAGGCGGACCTCGCCGCCAGCGACGGCCTCCTCGAGAGCCGCCATGCCGGCGGTCGACCAGAATTCCATAGCGACGTCGATCCGGCCCGCTGCGATCTGCTCGAGCTGGTCCATGTAGTTGACGTCGACAAATTCGACCCGGAAGCCGGCCCGGCTGAGGATCGCCCCCATCAGGCGCGTACTGATCCGCTGTCCCGTCCAGTCGTTGACGGCGAAGCGGATCGGCTGGTCCGACCCGGCCGCCGCGGCCGGCCGGCCGAACAGCCCGGCGAGCACCAGGACGAGCCCGATCACCAGCAATCCCGCGACTGCCACCGCGCGGCGGCCGCCGGGTGTCACGCGACGTGCGTGTCCCGCCTCGCGGCGCGGCGCCACCCCCCGGTGCGCCGGCCGCCGTTTCCCCGGCGACATCGTCCCCTCTTCCGCGCCACCCCTGGCGCAAACGTGACCCCCGGATGAGGATGCCGAGCGAACTGCGGTGTGGCAAGCTCCATTCCCACACAAAAACCCACAATTCCCACACGGATCTCGCAGAAGGTGCCGCCGATGCTCCCGGACCCCCAGCATGACGTCGGGCTCGATGGCCGGCTGAGCGCCCGCCAGGCGGAGATCCTGCGCCTCGTGCGCGGCCTAGGACGGCTCGCCATCGCCGATCTCGCGGGCCATCTCGCCGTCTCGGAGGAGACCGTGCGCCGCGACGTGCGGCCGATGGCGGCGGCGGGTGTGGTCCGCAAGCTGCACGGCGCCGTCGTCGTCGCGGCCTCCACCACCGAGCCGCCGCTGTCCTATCGCCTGCAGGAGAACGTCGAGGCGAAGCTGCGCATCGCCGCCGCGGCGGCGGCCGAGATCGAGGACGGCGATTCGGTAATGCTCGACACCGGCTCGACGACGATCTTCGTCGCCCGCGCCCTGGCGCGGCGGCAGCGGCTGATCGTCGTGACGAACTCGACCGAGGTGGCGCGGGTGCTGTCGCAGACGGACGGCTCGCGCGTCTTCCTCGCCGGCGGCGAGATCCGCGGCGACGACGCCGCCGTGTTCGGGCCGCAGACGGCGACGTTCGTCGCCCAGTTCGTCGCCCGCACCGCCATCCTGTCGATCGGCGGCATCGACCCGCTGCACGGCCTCACCGACTATCACGTCGGCGAGGCGGAGTTCTCGCGCGCCGTCATGCCGCAGGTCGACCGCGTCATCGTCGTCGCCGACAGCACCAAGTTCCAACGCCGCGGCTTCGCGCGGGTCTGCGGCTTCGAGGAGATCGACATGCTGATCACCGACGCGCCTCCGCCGGCCGACACCGCGGCGCGTCTCGCCGAGGCCGGCGTCACCGTGCTGGTCGTCGGCTGAAGGTTTGGCCGGGCGGCCGGGTGGCCGAACCACGCGGGAAAGATGGTTCGGGCTTCGGGCGAGGACCGGCCCGTGCTAGTCGCCTCGGCCGTCCATACGCCCGTATGAGGGAGCAGACCGCCATGTCCCAGCCGAAGAACCGCTACGGTCGCACGGCGGCCCGCACCCATACGACCCTCGGCCTCGCCCGCCGGCCGTCGACGACGACGGTGGACGTCCACTGCCACATCCTCGTGTCGGAGGCGGCGAAGTTCGCCGGCCCGCACGTCGACCTCTCGAAGATCCCGCTCGCCCGCTATGCCGACGCGCTGACGCGCGAGATCAACGTCCAGCAGGACGCCGACCGCACCCACGTGATGACCGACGTCGACGCGCGGCTGGCCGAAATGGACGCCACCGGCATCGACATCCAGGTCGTCGCGCCGCTGCCGCCGCAGTGCTACTTCACCGTCGATCCGAAGATCGCCGAGACGGCGCACCGCATGGTCAACGAGGGGGTCGCCGCCTTCGTGGCGAAGCGCCCGGACCGCTTCGCCGGCCTCGGCTCGGTCACGCTGCAGGAGCCGGACCTCGCCGTCGCCGAGCTCGAGACGGCGATGAAGCTCGGCCTGAAGGGTGTTCAGATCCTGACGAACGTCGGCGGCGAGGAGCTCTCCGACCCGCGCTTCGAGCCGTTCTTTGCGGCCGCCGAGCGGCTCGGCGCCTTCCTCATGCTGCACCCGCTCGGCTTCACCGAGGGCCAGCGGCTGACCAGGCTCTATCTCAACAACGTCATCGGCAACCCACTCGAGACGACGCTCGCCGTCCACAACCTGATCCTGAACGGGACGCTCGCCAAGTTCCCCGAGCTGAAGGTGCTCGCCGTCCACGGTGGCGGCTATCTCGCGAGCTATTCCGGCCGCATCGACCACGCCTGGGGCGCCCGCGAGGACGCCCGCGCCGCCCTGCCGCTGCCGCCGACGCACTATCTCAGGCAGGTCTACCTCGACACGGTGGTGTTCTCCGTCCACCAGCTCGAGTACCTGATCGAGGTGTTCGGCGCCGACCACATGCTGATGGGAACCGACTACCCCTTCGACATGGCCGAATCCGACCCGGTCGGCCACGTCGCCGCGGTGGAATGGCTCGAGGAGCGCGACTTTTCCGCCATTTGCGGTGGCAATGCGGTGCGGGTGCTGGGGCTGTAAGGTTTTTCTTCTCCCGCTGGTGCGGGAGAAGGCCAGTCTACGCCGCCGAGCGGCCCGCAATCCGGTCGCGCAGCGCCCGCGGAAGTTGGCGAGTGGACTTGATCCGCGGCGCGACGATCTCGGCGATGCTCGCCGACACGTCTCCGAAGAGCGCCTCGTACTCGGCGAAATTGTCGAAGCGGCGCCGGGTGACGTTGTCGACGAAGGTCTCTGCCGGCACACCCTCCGCGAGGATCAGGGAGTGGTCCTCGAGCTCGACGTGGAAGTAGGTGAAGCGCTCCGGCATCGCGTCTACGCGGGTGATCGTCGTACCGTTGACGAGAGCTCCCGCCTGCACCAGCACGCGGTCCAGAAACAGCGCGTGGTCCGGCGAGACGAACAGGTCGCGCGTGGGAAGCCCGCCGCCCAGGGCGCCGGCGGTGATGCGCACCGGCAACGTGCGGAGCGGATCGGCGAACAGCGTCGCGACCGTCTGGCGGCCCACCCAGCACACCGGCGCGGCGCGGCCGTCGGCCGTCAGCACGAGGTCGCCGGCGGCGAGCGTTTCGACAAGGCGTTCGCCGGCCGGCGTGGCAATCAGCGTGCCGGCGAGGAAACAGACGGTGTAGTGGCCGCCGGTTCCCGGCACGGTCGAGGGCGGCGGGTTCTGGTCAGTGAAGAAATAGTCGGCCCCGGCGAAGTGGGCGACGAAGCCGTCCTGATAGGCATAGAGGAAGAACCCCTGCACGCTGTTCAGCGTGATCTGGCTGCCCTGGGAGAGGACGACCTGCGCCCCGGTGTCGATCGAGACGGAAGTGGCCGTGGCGGCGCCCACGTCGTAGGCGTTGCTGATGATATACTGATAATCGAACGTTATCACGGCCATAACTGCCATCCCCCAGAGTGCGCGCAGCACTGCCGAGTGCAGACGCTGACGCGTCGCGTTTCGTGGAGATGTGCTGCAGACCGAGTCCCCCGAGGCGCAAGACTAGCGAGGCGCGCTGCGGTGCGGAATGGTGGGGGCGTCGCCGTCGGCAGGGATTTTCTGTCGCAGGTCCGCCGCTGTCATCGCTGCGGCCTTTGCCGGCGAGAGCCCCTTCTCGAGCGGGTTCCAAATCACCCGCGAGTCCAGCCTGAGGGGCGCGGTACGCCGCGCCCCGTCTACGCCCGCGTTCCAGGGCGACGCATGAGGGATCGCCGCCCCACGCCGTCTCCTGTGCCGCTGTCGCCCCTTGCTCGGGCCGCCTGAGGAGGCCCGACCATCTCGCAGGCGAACGGGTGTGCCCCGCCTCTCGCCTCAGCGGATGAGGCGCTCAGTACTCGACGATGCCGTCCAGGGCGTAGTGCTTCACCGTCTTGCGGTTGGCGATGAGCTCGTCGATCGTCGGCTCGCCCTTCATGGCGCGGGCGATGGCGAGCTTCGTCGCCTCGTACTGCGTCCGGTAGAGGTCCTTGCGGTCGAGGTTCGGGTCGGTGGCGCAGCGCGGATCGAGCCAGACCATGATGATCAGGCAGATGTCGTCGACCTCGCCCTTCGGCAGCACGCCGTCGATGACGCAGTCGATGACCGCGTCGCCGATCGCCCCCTGCACGACGCCGCCGAGGAGCTCGACGTAAGCCGCGCTGTCGATCGTCACCTTGGTCGTCATCATCGTCGCCGGACGGACGAGCTGATTGAGATCACGGATCACGAACATCCGGGTGTGGCCGACCGCCTGGCCCATCATCGCGGCGAAGGCGTGCCCGGCCGGCCCCTTCACCGAGCCGATCAGCACCTCCGGCATCGCATCCGTTGCCTGACCCTCGGTGGCGAGCACCGTCGCCTCGCCCGTGCGGAACCAGATCTCGCTCATGTCGTCCTCCAGCCGTGTTGAACCCTCGCGGCGATAGCACCGCCGTGCCGCGACCGTCCAGCCGGGACGGCGGATCGCGCCCCTCGGAGACTGGCCGTCGGCGCCATCCCCGGTTATGTGTGGCACCCGCGCGGGCCGGGCGTCCGTGCGCCACCCATCTCCGCGCCGTCCGGCGCAGCCCATCGCGGGAGAGCCCGATGCCAAAGACCGCCCTGATCACCGGCGCAACCTCCGGATTCGGCGAGGCGACGGCCCGCAAGTTCGTCGCGAACGGCTGGAAGGTGATCGTCACCGGCCGCCGTGCCGACCGCCTGGCGACGCTGGTGGAGGCCCTCGGCGGGCCGTCGGTCGCCCACGGTGCGAGCTTCGACATCCGCGACGAGGCGGCGATGAACGCGGCCCTCGACGCGCTGCCGGAGGATTTCCGCGGCGTCGATCTCCTGATCAACAACGCCGGCCTCGCCCTCGGCACCGCACCGGCCCCGGAGAGCAAGCTCGACGACTGGAAGACGATGATCGACACCAACATCACGGCGCTGGTGACGATGACGAAGCGCATGCTGCCGACGCTGATGGAGCGCCGCGGCGCCATCATCAACATCTCGTCGACGGCGGCGCTCTACCCCTACACCGGCGGCAACGTCTACGGCGCCTCGAAGGCGTTCGTGAAGCACTTCTCCTACAACCTGCGCTGCGACGTCGTCGGCTCCGGGGTGCGCGTCACCTCCGTCGAGCCGGGGCTGTGCGAGAGCGAGTTCACGCTGGTGCGCACCGGCGGCAACCAGGCCGCCTACGACGCCCTCTACAAGGGCGCCGAGGCAATCCAGCCCGAGGACATCGCCGAGACGCTCTGGTGGGTCGCGACGCTGCCGCCGCACATCAACATCAACGACATCGAGCTGATGCCGGTCAGCCAGACCTGGGCCGGCTTCAACATCCACCGCAAGCCGGCCTGAACAGGCCTCGGCGCGTCTCCAGCCGCTCATCAAAAAATCGAGGAAACCCCATGAAATTGCTGCGTTATGGCCCCGCAGGCCAGGAGAAGCCCGGTATCCTCGACGCCGACGGCCACCTGCGCGACCTGTCCGCCCATGTCGCCGACGTCGACGGTGCTGCGCTCGCCCCGGCCAGCCTCGCGAAGATCGCCGCGATCGACGTGGCGTCCCTGCCGCTCGTCGAGGGCACGCCGCGCATCGGCGCCTGCGTCGGCAAGGTCGGCAAGTTCCTGTGCATCGGCCTCAACTATGCCGACCACGCCGCCGAGACGGGCGCGAAGCTGCCGCCCGAGCCGGTGCTGTTCATGAAGGCGACCTCCTGCATCATCGGGCCGAACGACGACGTCGTGCTGCCGCGCACCTCGGCGAAAAGCGATTGGGAGGTCGAACTCGGCGTCGTCATCGGAAAGCGCGCCAAGTACGTCACCGAGGCCGACGCCCTCGACCACGTCGCCGGCTACTGCGTCGTCAACGACGTTTCGGAACGATCCTTCCAGACGGAGCGTGCCGGCCAGTGGACGAAGGGCAAGTCGTGCGACACCTTCGGGCCGATCGGCCCGTGGATGGTGACGCGCGACGAGGTCGCCGACCCGCAGGACCTCAAGCTCTGGTGCACCGTCAACGGCAAGCCGATGCAGAACGGCTCGACGAGGACGATGCACTTCGGCGTCAAGCACGTGATCTCCTACCTGTCGCAGTTCTTCACGCTGGAGCCGGGCGACGTCATCGCTACCGGCACGCCGCCGGGCGTCGGCCTCGGCATGAAGCCGCCGGTGTTCCTGAAGGCCGGCGACGTCATGGAACTCGGTGTCGAGGGCCTCGGCACCCAGCGCCAGCGCGTGCTGGCCGACTGAGGCCCGAAGGCGGGTGAGCGACCTCTCCGACCGCGCGCTGCTGCGGGCGCTGTTCGACGCGGCGCTCGCCGCTTCGCTGCCGGACGGCCGCTTCGCCGGCCTGCTGCCGGCGCGGCCGAAGGGCCGCACCCTCGTGCTCGCCGCGGGCAAGGGCGCCGCGCGCATGGCGGCGGCCTTCGAGGCCGAATGGGACGGACCGCTCGAGGGGCTCGCCGTCACCCGCTACGGCCACGCCGTGCCGACCCGCCAGGTCGAGGTGGTCGAGGCGGCGCACCCGGTGCCGGACGCGGCGGGCCTCGCCGCGGCGGGGCGCATGCTGCAGTTGGCCGGGGAGGCCGGTCCGGACGACCTCGTGGTCTTCCTGATCTCCGGCGGCGCCTCGGCGCTCTTGTCGCTGCCGGCCGACGGCATCTCGCTCGACGACAAGCGGGCGATCACCACGGCGCTCCTCAAGTCCGGCGCGGCGATCGACGAGATGAACGCCGTCCGCAAGGCGCTGTCGGCGATCAAGGGTGGCCGCCTCGCTGCCGCGGCTCGCCGCGCGACGCGCGTCACCTACCTGATTTCCGACGTGCCGGGCGACGATCCGGGCGTCATCGGCTCCGGCCCGTCGATCCCCGAACCGGCGACGACGGAGCGGGCCTTTGCGATCCTCGCCCGCTACGGCATCGACGTGCCGCCGCATGTCGCGGAGGCGATCCGCCGGAACGTGCCGGCCGACGTCGCGCCCGGCGAAGTCCACATGCTGGCGACGCCGAAGATGGCGCTCGACGCGGCGGCCGAGAAGGCGCGCGAGCTCGGCCTGACGCCACTCGTGCTTGGCGACGCCATCGAGGGCAACGCGGCGGAGGTCGGCACTGTCATGGCCGGCATAGCCAAGTCGGCGGCGGCGCATGGGGAGCCGGTGCGGCGACCGTGCGTGCTGCTCTCCGGCGGCGAGACGACGGTGATCGTCCGCGGCAAGGGCCGGGGTGGGCGCAACGCCGAGTTCCTGCTGTCCCTGGCGATCCACCTCGGCGGCCTGAAGGGCGTCTCGGCGATCGCCTGCGATACCGACGGCATCGACGGCTCCGAGGACAACGCCGGCGCCTGGATCGACGCGGACGTGCTCGCGCAGGCGAAGGCGGCCGGCCTCGACCCGCTCGCGCGGCTCGCCGACAACGACGCCTACACGGTGTTCGAGGCGCTGGACCGGCTGGTGGTGACCGGCCCGACCTTCACCAACGTCAACGACTTCCGCGCCATCGTGGTGCGGTGAGCGGCGGGCGGCGCCGTGCGCCGCTGGCTCAGCGGACGGATCGCGTCGTCTTCTCCGCCGCGTAGAGGGCGCGGAAGCGGGCGAGGCGGGGGGTGTAGAGCGCCGGCGCGGCCGCATCGGGCGTGAAGGTGCGGCGGATCGGCGGGCGGGTGCAGATCTCCGCCTCGCTGCCGGCGCCGACGGCCAGCATGCCGAGGCGGGCGGCGCCGAAGGCCGCGCCGAGTTCGGCGCCGCTCGGCAGGTCGAGCGGCACCTGCAGGACGTCGGCTATCATCTGCGTCCAGAAGGCCGAGCGCGAGCCGCCGCCGACGAGCAAACAGCTCGTCAGCGGCAGGCTCGCGGCGTTGAAGACGTCGAGGCCGTCGGCGAAGCCGAAGGCGACGCCCTCGAGCACCGCGTAGGCCATCGCGTCCGCCCCGTGCTCGGCGCGCAGGCCCTGGAACATGCCGGTGGCGCCGGCGTCGTTGTAGGGGGTGCGCTCGCCGGTGAGATAGGGCAGGAACAGCGGCGCGTGCTCGCGGCGCCCGCGGTCGGTGGCAAACGCCTCCGCCTTGGCGACGAGGCCAGCGATGTCGTCGGCGTGGCCGGTGACGCCCGCCACCCAGGAGAGCGCGGAGGCGGCGGCGAGCACCACCGCCATGCCGTGCCAGCGGCCGGGCAGCGCGTGGCAGAAGGCGTGCAGCGTCCGCTCCGGCAGTGCCGCCAGGCGGTCGGTGACGGAGAACAGCACGCCGGAGGTGCCGAGCGACAGGAAGCCCTCGCCGGTGCGCACGGCGCCGATGCCGACGGCGGAGGCCGCGTTGTCGCCGCCACCGCCGGCGACGGGAATCCGCCGCCCGGCGAGCCCCCAGTCGGCGGCGAGGCCGGCAGACAGGTCGGCTGAAACCTCCGAGCCTTCGACCAGCGACGGCATGTGCGAGCGGTCGAGGCCGCAGGCGACGAGCAGCGTGTCGTCCCAGGCGCGCTTGCCGACGTCGAGCCACAGCGTACCGGCGGCGTCAGACATTTCCGACACCGCCGCGCCGGTCAATCTGAGGCGCACATAGTCCTTCGGCAGCAGCACGAGGCGGGTCTTCGCGAACACGTCCGGCTCGTGCTCGGCCACCCAGACGAGCTTCGGGGCGGTGAAGCCCGGCATCGGGATGTTCGCCGCCCGCGTCGTGAAGTCCGGCACGCGTCGGAGCAGCTCGGCGCACTGCGCCTCGGAGCGGCCGTCGTTCCAGATGATCGCCGGGCGCAGCACCCGATGGTCGCCGTCCAGCAGCACCGCGCCGTGCATCTGGCCGGAGAGGCCGATAGCAGCGACGCCGGCGAACGCTTCCGGTGCCGCCTTGCGGACGGCGGCGACGGCGCCGAGCGTCGCCTGCCACCAGTCTTCCGGGTCCTGCTCCGACCACAGCGGCTTTGGCCGCGAGACGGTGAGCGGCAGCGACGCCTCCGCCAGCACCGCCTGCGACGGGTCGAGGAGCACGGCCTTCACCGACGAGGTGCCGACGTCGATGCCGAGGAAGCTGGTCATGGCGGTGGGTTCCGGAGAGGGCGGGCGACGGAAGGCGGCGGGAGAGCGGGACGGCAGGCGTCAGATCGCCCGGCCGCCGTCGTCGAATAGGTACACGCGGGCGGGGTCGATGGCGACGGTGAGCGGCACGCCCTTGTCGATGACGTGGCGGCCGGGGGCGAGGATGGTCAGCGTGTCGCCGTCCGGCGTCTGGGCATAGACCTGCGACGACCCGCCGAGGTTCTCGGCGAACTCGCCGGCGAGCGACAGCGCGGCGCCGCCCTGGCCGCCGAGCGCCATGTGCTCCGGCCGGAGCCCCGCGCGCACCTTCCCGCCCTTGGAAACCCGCGGCGCCGCGTGGGTCGGGATCGTCGCCGCGCCGCCGACGAAGGCGGGGTGGGCGAGCGTCAAGGTGTGGTCGGTGCCGTCGGTCACCGTCGCCTCGAGGAAGTTCATCTTCGGCGAGCCGATGAAGCCGGCGACGAAGGTGTTGGCCGGCCGCTCGTAGAGGTCGGTCGGCGTGCCGATCTGCTCGACCTTGCCGGCGCGCAGCACGACGATGCGGTCGGCCAGCGTCATCGCCTCGATCTGGTCGTGGGTGACGTAGACCATCGTCACCCCGAGGTCGCGGTGCAGCCGGGCGATCTCGACGCGCATCTGGCTGCGGAGTTCCGCATCGAGGTTCGACAGCGGCTCGTCGAACAGGAAGAGCTTCGGATCGCGGACGATCGCCCGGCCGATGGCGACGCGCTGGCGCTGGCCGCCGGAGAGCTGGCGCGGCTTGCGGTCGAGCAGCGTCTCGATCTGCAGGATGCGGGCGGCGTTGGCGACGCGCTTTTCGATCTCCGGCTTCGGCGTCTTCGCCATGACGAGGCCGAAGGCCATGTTCTCCTTGACGCTCATGTGCGGGTAGAGCGCGTAGGACTGGAACACCATCGCCACCTGGCGGGCGGCCGGCTCGACGTGAGTGACGACCCGGCCGTCGATCGAAATGTCGCCGTCGGTGACCTCTTCCAGGCCAGCGATCATGCGGAGCAGCGTCGACTTCCCGCAGCCCGACGGGCCGACGAAGACGACGAACTCGCCTTTCTCCGCCTCGAGGCTGACGCGGTCGATGACGAGGTGGTCGCCGTAGCGCTTGACGACGTCGTCGATCTTCAGAAACGCCATTACGCGGCTCCCGCCATGCCTTGTCCCGTCGTCGCCATCAGCGCGCGGGCGTCCCGTTCGATGCGATTGCGGACCTCGAAGAGGTCGAGATAGGTGCGGTAAGCGCGATCGTGCGCCGCCTGCCAGCGCGGATCGGCGGCGTGCACCGTCTGCCGCGGCGCCATGCGTTCCACCGCGCCGAAGAGGTCGGGTGCCAGGCCGCCGGCGACGGCCGCCACCATGGCGGTGCCGAGCAGCACCGGCTCGGCGGTGTCGCTGGTGACGAGCTCGGCGCCCAGCGCGTCGCGGTAGAGCCGCATCATCAAGGGGTTCTTGATGTGGCCGCCGGCGAGCGTGACGCGGGTGATCGCGTAGCCGTGGCGGTTGAGGTGGTCGACGATGTGGCGGGCCTGCAAGGCGAGCGCGCGCGCGGTGGCGTAGTAGTGCTCGTGGAAGGCGCGTCGGCTCGTCTCCTCGCCGATACCGGTGACGAGAGCCCGCACGCTGCCGTCGCCGAGCGGGGCGCGGTTGCCGAGCCAGTCCGGCACGATGTGGCGGCGGGCGGCAAACGCCGGGCCTTCCGCATCGAGCAGCGCCAGGATCGCGGCGGCGGCGTCGCGGTGGCCTTCGCTCGATGCCTTGCCGGGGCTGCCGGGGTGGTGGTCGAGCACGGCGTCGAGGGCCGCCCCCGACAGGCTCTGGCCGGCCTCGTGCATCCAGAAGCCGGGGAAGACGGCGTCGCGGAACGGCCCCCAGACGCCGGAGATCTGCCGCTCGTCGGCCGCCCACGCCATGTGCGAGCTCGACGTGCCGGCGATCATTGCGAGCACCGTGTTCATGGCGCCTGCATAGCCGCGGCCGATGACGCCGAGCGCGCCGGCCTCGGCGTCGATCAGGCCGACGGCGACGGGGGTCCCGGCCGAGAGTCCGGTCTCGGCCGCCGCCTCCGGCGAAACGGGGCCGTGCAGGGCGCCGACCGGCGACGGCGGCTCGTCGAGGCGGCCGAGGTCCAGCAGGTCGGCGACGCCGAGGTGGGCCAGCAGGTCGCGCCGCCACGGGTCGGGGTCGTTCGGCAGGTACGGCCATTTGGCGGCGAGGCCGCAGAGCGAGTGGCGGTCGGTACCGGTGAGGCGGAGCGCCAGCTCGTCGCAGAGGTCGCGGGCGGCGGTGAGGCGTGCCCAAGCCGCCGGCCGGTGCCGCTTCAGCCACAGGAGCTTCGGCAGGTTGATCTCCGGCGAAACGCTGCCGCCGACATAGTCGAGCCAGCGGTCGCCGGTGGCGCCGATCTCCTCGGCCTCCGCCTCGCCGCGGTGGTCCATCCAGCAGACCACGTCCGCATCGCCGTCGAGCGGCCGCTCGCCGTCTGCCCGCAGGGCCAGCGACGAGGTGGCGTCGAAGGCGACGGCGGCGACACGGCGGGCGGCGTCCGGTTCGGCGGCGAGGCAGGCGCGGATCGCCGCCGTCGTCGCCGCCCAGATCTCGTCCATGCGGTAGACCGCGTGGTGCTCGAGCGGCTTCAGGAGCGCGAACGGCGCCGTGGCGGTGGCGAGGCAGGCGCCGTCAGCACCGAACAGGCCGGCGCGCGCCGACAGCGTACCGACGTCGACGGCGAGAAGCGTGGAGCCGGGGGAGGGGGGCGTCGTCACAGCAGCGCCCGGGCCACGGCCTCGTCGGTGACGAGGTGGTTGACGTAGCGGGCGGCGAGCGCGCCGCGGATCACCGCGACCTTGTGGATACCGCCGGAGGCCAGGATTGTCGTCGGGATCGAGCGCAGGTCGGCGAGCGGCAGCGCCATGACGCGCTGGTTGAGCGGGTGGTCGACGGGGTTGCCGTCGGCGTCGAAGTAGGTAGCGAGGATGTCGCCGACGGCGCCGGCCTGTCTCAGGCCCTCGGCGTTCTCGGCGACGATCTGGGTGGCGGCGAGGTTGGAGCGGGTCGAGAGGTCACCGCAGGAGACGAGCGCGATGTCGACCTCGCGGGCCCGCCGCATCACGTCGGCGAGGCCATAGTGGGTGAGCAGCGTCGCGCGGCTCTCGACGCTCGGGCAGTAGACGGGGGCCGCCATGTAGTGGCACTCGGCTTCCAGCATGCGCGTCAGCTCGGTCGAGACCTCGAAGGTGTTGGTGCCGGAGCCGCGGGTGAGGCCGCCCATCAGGGCGACCACCCACAGCCCCGACGCTTTCCGCGGTGGCAGCCGGCGCACCGTGGCAGAGAGCGTCCGTCCCCAGCCCACGCCGATCGACTGCTTGCCGACGATCAGCCGGTCGAGCAGCGCCGCCGCCGCCTCGCCGATCACCCGCTGCTGGTCGTCCTCGCCGACCGCCGGCACCACCACCGCCTCGGTCAGACCATAGCGCGCCTTCAGCGCCTCCTCCAAGGCGACGCAGTCGGCGAGCGGCATGCGCACCTCGATGCGCACCGAGCCATCGGCGCGGGCCTGGCCGACGATGCGGTTGACCTTGAGCCGCGTCAGGCCGAGCCGGTCGGCGATCTCCTGCTGGGTGAGGCCGCCGACATAATAGTACCAGGTGACCCGCGCCCGGACGCGCTCGGCGTCGAGATCGTCGAGGCGGAGGAGGGCGCCGTCGCCGGGCAGCGTCACGAGGGTCTCCGCCACGCCCTCAGCCCCTCGCGAAGGCGGGCTTCAGGACCGCCACGGAGCGGCTGACGACGTCGAGCACCGAGGCGTCGTCGCGCTCGAAGGGGTAGAACACCTCGAGGAAGACCGGCTTGTCGGCGTGGCCGGTGCGGTCGAGCAGGGCGGCTGCTGCCGCCGGCTCCACCATGCCAGCTTCCGTGAAGTCCCAGTGGCGGTCGTACTGCCCGTCCGTCTGCTGGATGTGGAGCATGCCGATGTCGTCCCCGAGCGCCGTGAGCCATCCTTCCATCCGCGCCCGGTAGCGTCCATAGAGCGGCTCGAAGGTGGCGTGGCCCCAGTCGACGCAGTAGCACCACGGCACGGCCGACCCGCGCACGTCCGCCATCATCTGCTCGGCTTGCGCGATCGTCGACGGCCACTCGCGGCGCATCGGCGTCGGCTCGACATAGAGCTCCGTCAGCCCGTGCCCCTTCGCCACCCCGGCGAGCCGGTGCATGCGGGCGAGGAGGTCGGCATAGTCGGCGGCGTCGATCGCATCCGCCTCGTGGCCGTCCGGGCGCGAGGCGATGGCGCCGAGTGGGCCGCCGACCGAGGGGATGCCGGCGAGTGCCGCGAAGCGGTAGGCGCGGCCGAGCCAGGCTTCCGCCACGTCGCGCACCGCCGGATCGGGGTGGAGGAGCTGGTTGTAGGTGTAGTGGGCGAGGCCGATGAAGGCGCTGTGGACGGTTACGTCGTGCGCCACTGTTGCCTCGCGGATCGCGTGCGCCTGGCGGTCGAGCAGGGCGTCCGGCCACGTCGGGTCGACGAGGTCGAAGGAGAGCTGCACGAGGCCGAGGCCGAGCTCCTCGCGCACCAGCTTCGCCCACAGCGCCGGGGTCACCCAGCGCTTCACGCAGAACGACAGGTTGACGCCGAAGCGCTCGCTCATCGCAGTCCCCCGCATTGTTCTACTTGGTGGCGCCCATCGTCAGCCCGCGCACCATGTGGCGGGAGACGAGGAGTGCGAAGATCGTCACCGGCAGCACGATGACGCTGCCGGTCGCCATGATCTTCCCCCACGGCAGCTCGTAGCCGGACATGAAGCTCGTCGCCGCCACCGGCGCCGTCTGCACGGCGCGGCGCGTCAGCACCAGGGCGTAGAGGAGCTCGTTCCACGAGAAGATGAAGGAGAAGATCGCCGAGACCGCGATGCCGGGCACGCCGAGCGGCAGGTAGATGCGCCAGAAGATCAGGAACTGGCTGGCGCCGTCGAGGCGGGCCGCCTGCTCGAGCTCGCTCGGGATCGAGCGGAACTGGTCGGTGCAGATCCACACCACGATCGGCAGGTTGAAGGTGAGGTAGATGAGGATCAGCACCAGGTGGGTGTCGAGCAGGCCGAGGGTCTGGGCGAGCAGGTAGACCGGCAGCGCCAGCACGATCGGGCTGATCATGCGGTTCGAGATGAACCAGAACCACAGGTCGGACTTGCCGCGGAACTCGAAGCGGGCGAGCGCGTAGGCCGCCGGTGCGCCGAGCACGATCGCGAGCAACGTCGTCGAGGTGGCGATGATCAGCGAGTGCATCACCGACGAGATGATCTTCGGGTCCTCGAAGATCTCGCGGTAGTGGTCGAGGGTCGGGGTGAACAGCCAGACCGGCGGGGAGGCCAGAAGGTCGGACTGGTCCTTCAGGCTGCTCGTCACCATCCAGTAGAACGGGAACAGCGTGAAGGCCAGCACGAGCAGCAGCCCGACGAAGTGGATGAGACGGCCGAAGCGCATCGACATCACTGGATCTCCCGGTAGAAGACGCGGATGTAGAGGCGGCTCAGCATGATCGTCAGGATCAACAGGAGGATCGCCTGCGCCGAGGCGGTGCCCATGTCGAAGACGCGGAAGCCGACGCGCTGGATGTAGATCGAGATGAGCTCGGTCGCCGTGCCCGGGCCGCCGCGCGTCATCGTGAAGATCATGTCGAAGAGCTTCAGCACGTCGGCCGAGCGCAGGATCAGCACGGCGGTGAGGCCGGGCAGCAGGTAGGGCAGCTGCACGTAGCGCAAGAGCGCCACCTTGCTCGAGGTCTCGAGCCGCGCCGCCTCCTCGACCTCCACCGGCACCATCGACAGGCCGGCGAGGAAGATCAGGGCGCAGAACGGCGTCCACTGCCAGATGTCCATGATGGCGATCGCCGCGAAGGCGCCACCGGAGGAGGCGAGCCAGTCGATCGGCGGCAGGCCGAACCAGCCGAGCATCTGGTTGGCGACGCCGAAGTTGCCGTTGAAGACGAGGCGGCCGATCAGGCCGACGACGGCATAGGTGGTGGCGAGCGGCACCACCAGCGAGACACGGGCGAGCGAGCGCAGCAGCCCCAGGCCGGGCTTGTGCAGGAGCAGCGCGATGACGATGCCGAGCAGGATCTGCACCGGCATCACCGTCAGGAAGAAGCGGAACGTCAGTCCGAGCGTGTCCCAGAAGGTCTGGTCGGTCAGGACCTTCTGGTAGTTCTCGATGCCGATGAAGGGAAAGCCGTCGCGCGGCCTCGTGATGTTGTAGCGGCGGAACGAGGTGACGAGCGCGAAGATCGTCGGATAGATGCCGATGACGAGCAGCGCCAGCACGGCCGGCGCCAGGAACAAGGCCGGCGTCCAGCGGCCGTAGCCGGGGTTGAGCCGGCCGGGCTTCGACGGGGTCGGCGAGGTGGCGCTCATTCGAGGTTCGTGTGGTTGGCGCGCATAGCGTCCGGCGTGACGCCGAGACGGTCGCGCAGCTTCAGGATCATCACCTCGAAGAGAATGTACTGGGCGCCCTCGTAGAGCGAGCCCATCGGCAGCACCGAGGTCGCCGGCCCGGTGTCATCGGCCATCGTCTGGGCGGGGACGGGGAGGACGACGTCGGCCCGCTTGGCCGCCTCGCCGTCGGGCTGTGCCGTGACGACGAGCGTCTTCGCGCCGGCGTCCTTCGCCACGCCCATCAGGGCGAGCACGGTGGAGAATTCGCCCGGTCCGGCGGAGACGACCAGCAGGTCTCCGGGGCCGACCGGCGGGGTCGTCATGTCGCCGACCATCGCGGCGCGCCTTCCGAGATGGAAGAGCCGCATCGCGAAGCCCTTGATCTGCAGGCCTTCGCGCCCGACGCCGTAGAGCGCGATGCGCTCGGCCGACGCGATCGCGGCCACGGCGCTGTCGACGGCGGTCTCGTCGAGGCGGGAGAAGACGCGGGCGAGGTCGTCGAGGGCCCGGTGATAGAGCGATGTCATCGCAGCGCTCCGTCGGCGCGAGGAAAACTCGGGGCGCGAGAATTTGGGCTCGGAAAAGCGGGCGGGGGCCGCGAGCCGGCCACCCGCCCGAGACGTCCGGCCGCCGCGTCGAGACGGCGGCCGGTCGCGAGCCTTGCGTCAGGCGGTTACTGCAGCAGCTTCTTGCTGCCGTCGTAGTAGCCGTCCTGCTTCAGGATCTCTTCCATGCGGGTGCCGATCTCCTTGGCACCGTCGGAGATGCTCACTTCGCCGAGCTGCATCTTCGTGCCCCACTCGGCGACGACTTCGGAGATCGCCGGCCACGACGGGAAGCGCGGACGGAACTCCGGCACGCCCTTCTGCCAGGAGGCGACCATCGGCTCGACGAACTTGTAGGTCGCCTTGATGTCCGGCTCCTCGTAGATCGCCATGCGGCCGGAGACGCCGCCGGCTTCGACGTAGTCACGCGCGATCTCTTCCGACGTCGCCCACTGGATGAACAGCCACGACGCCTTCTGCTGCTCCTCGGTGCCCTGGGCGGCCACCGCGAGCGAGAAGCCGCCGAGCGCCGGCAGGCGGCCCGCCGGGCCTTCCGGCTCGGGGGCGACGGCGAGGCAGTCGACGATCTTCGAGGTCGCCGGGTCGTTCAGCGTCGAATAGAACGCCGACCACTCGGTGATCATCGCCACCTGGCCCTGCGCCAGCGCGTTCACGGCTTCCGCGTGGTCGAAGGAGACGATGCCCGGCGGCATGTACTTCGCCAGATCCTGGCGGAACTGCAGGCCGGCCTGGCTCTCGGGGCTGTTCAGGTTGGACTTGAAGTCCTTGTCGAGCAGCGAGCCGCCGAACGGCCACAGGAAGCGCATGAAGCTGTCCGCCGACTGGGTCTCGCCGCGGCGCGACTGCAGGGCGTAGGCGTACTGGTTCTTCGAGGCGTCCGTGAGCTTCGGCCCGTAGACGGTCATCACCTCGTCCCAGGTCGCCGGCGGCTTGTCGAAGCCGGCATCCTTCAGCATGCACGAGTTGTAGAACAGCAGGCCGGAGTAGTTGTCGAAGGGCAGGCCGTAGGTCACGCCGCCCCACGAGCCGAAGGCGTCGAGCAGCAGCGGGAAGAAGCCGTCGAGCTTGAGGTTCGGGTCGGTGATCGCCGCATCCGAGGTGAACTTGTCGATCGGCAGGATCCAGCCGTTCTCGGCGAACTCGCCGATCCAAACGAGGTCGACGAGGGCCACCGTCAGGTCGCCGCCGGAGGTGAAGTTGAGCACCTCCTTCTCGCGCGTGCTCTCGTAGGGAACGATCTCGTAGTTGACCTTGATGCCGGTCTGCTTCTCGAACTCCGGCAGGAGCTTGATGATCGCCCGGTAGCCGGGGCGGTCGAGGAAGATCACGTTGATCTCCGTGCCCTTGTAGGGCGCGGCCGCCGTCTCGAGCGACCAGTCGGCGGCGAACGCCCCCGAGGGACCCGCGGCCACCGCGACGGAAAGCGCCACCGCGCTCGCCGCTGTCAGCAAGAATGTCCTCACCTCTGCCTCCTCCGTCGTTTCTGTCGCGTGTTGGTTCCGGCCCGGGCGGGACCGGCCTCGAGCTGCGCCGCCATGGGCGGCGGCGCATCGATCAGCGTGTCGGGTAGATCAGGCTCTTCACCACGCCGGGCGCGTTCTCCGCGTGGCGGCGGAACGCCTCCGGTGCCTCCTCCAGTCCGACCTCGTGCGTCACCATCGACTTCACGTCGACCTTGCCGGTGGCGACGAGCTCGATGGCGCGCGGATAGACCTCTCCCATCCGGCGCGAGAACTTGATTTTGAGGCCGCGCCGGCGCGCCTCGGCGGCGGGCAGCGTGTAGACGTCGCCGTCGGGAATGCCGACCAGCACGACGCGGCCGCCGATGCGGGCGGCGAGCACGGCGTCGCGGAAGCCGTCCGGCGAATTGGTCGCCTCGATGACGAGCGGGCAGCCCTCGTTGTGGGTCCACGCGCGGATGTCCGCGACGCCCTCGCCGACCTCAGCCGCGCCCAGCGTCTTCGCCATCTCGCGGCGGTGGGGCAGGGGGTCGACGGCCAACACCTCGCCGGCCCCTGCCACTTTCAGCACCTGCAGGATGAGGAGGCCGATCGGGCCGCAGCCGAGCACGGCGACCCGCTCGAGCAGCCGGGGCTTTGCGAGGTCGACGGCGTGGATGGCGACGCCGAGCGGCTCGAGCATCACGGCTTCGAGCGCGCTCATGCCCTCGGGCAGCGGCACGATCTGCGACCTCGGCACCCAGATGCGGTCGGTCATGGCGCCGTCGAAGGGCGGCGCGCCGATGAACTTGACGTTCGGGCAGAGGTTCGGGTGGCCGGCGCGACAATGCTCGCAGACGCCGCAGGCCTTGTTCGGGTCGACCGCGACGAGGGCGCCGCGGGCCAGGCCGAGCTCGGTGACGTCTTCCGACAGGTAGCCGCCGAACTCGTGGCCGGGCACGAACGGCTCGCGGATCACCGCCGAGCCGATGCCGCCGTCCTTGTAGTAGTGCAGGTCGCTGCCGCACAGGCCGACCGCCGCCACCTCGAGCAGCGTCTCGCCCTCGCGGCCCTCGCGCAGATTGAACGGAGCGACACGGGCGTCATGCGGCCCGTGCAGGAACAACGCGCGGCTCATTCGGTCGCTTCCACCCTGGCGGGCGCTGGGGCCCGTCTGATTGGGGTGGACGATACAGATGTAATTTTGGCGTTTCAAGTGTTGATGCGGTGGGATGGGGGCGAGCGAGAGGCGGTTCGCCGGCCAGCGGCTTGCCGGCGGTAAGCGAAACGCATACCGTCGGCGCGAGGTGAGTGAGGTCTTATGGGAACGGTCGAAAAGATCACGATCGCACTGACGACGGAGCAGGCCGGCTTCGTGCGCAGCGCCGTCGAGGCGGGCGAGTATGCATCCACCAGCGAGGCGATCCGCGAGGCGGTGCGCGAGTGGAAGGAGCGGCGCGACCTCCTCGGCTACACGGCCGAGGACCTGCGCGCCCTGGTGCAGGAAGGGCTCGACAGCGGGCCGAGCGCTCGCCTCTCGATGGCCGACGTGATGGCCGAGGCTCGCCGCCGCCTGGAGACGGCGAAGCGCGGCGGCTGACGGGTGCTGCCCATCATCCGAACGGATCGGGCCGATGAGGACCTCATCGACATCTGGGTCGGTATCGCGATCGACAGTCCGGCTGCTGCCGACCGCGTGCTCGACGCCATCCAGCGCCGCTGGCAGCAACTCTCGTTCTACCCGTACTCAGGCGTCGCGCGGGAGGACATCGCCCCCGGCCTCCGATGCCTCGTTGCCGGCCCGTACCTGACGCTCTACCGCATCGCCGCCGACGGCATCCTGATCATCCGCGTGCTGCACGGGCGCCGGAGGATCGACGAAGACGTCGTTCCGTAGCCGGAACAAGGCAACCACGCGGCGCTCCCTGTGAGAACCGTCGCGCCGATCCGCCATCCGTAGTCATCCTAGGCCTTGTGCCTAGGATTCATGGCTTGCCGCGAAGACGACAGTCGACGTCAGGCAGGTCGGCTGCCGCCACCGTTGCTTGGATCCCAGGCACAAGGCCCGGGATGACTACGGAGGGGTGAGCGGTAAGGCGCCAACCGGTAGGACGATGTGCGGTGAAGAGCGCCTCTGCCGCCCGGCGTCACACCGGCCGCAGCAGCACGTGCTTCTTGCGGCCGTTGGAGAGCTTCACCACGCCCTCGACGAGGTGGCCGGCGCCGAGCACCACCTTGTCGTCGCTCACCACCGTGTCGTTGACGCGGATGGCGCCGTTGGCGATCGCGCGGCGGACCTCGCCGTTCGACGTGGCGAGGCCGGCGCGGACGATGGCCGTCAGCAGCCCGAGACCGGCGTCGAGGTCGGCCCGCGGGATCTCCACCGTCGGCAGCGACTGGGCGAGCCCGCCTTCCTCGAAGGTGCGCCGCGCCGTCTCGGCGGCGGCGTCGGCCGCCTCCCGGCCGTGCAGCATCGCCGTCGCCTCGGTGGCGAGCACCTTCTTCGCCTCATTGATCTCCTGGCCGGGAAGCGCCGCGAGCCGGGCGATCTCGTCGAGGGGCAGGTCGGTGAAGAGCTTCAGGAAGCGCTCGACGTCGGCGTCGGCCGTGTTGCGCCAGAACTGCCAGTAGTCCCACGGCGACAGCATGTCGGCGTTGAGCCAGACGGCGCCGGCCGCCGTCTTGCCCATCTTGGCGCCGGAAGCGGTGGTGATCAGCGGGCAGGTGACGGCGAACAGCTCGAAGTCGGCGACGCGGCGGCCGAGGTCGATGCCGTTGACGATGTTGCCCCACTGGTCGGAGCCGCCCATCTGCAGCCGGCAGCCGTAGCGGCGGCCGAGTTCGACGAAGTCGTAGGCCTGCAGGATCATGTAGTTGAATTCGAGGAACGACAGCGGCTGCTCGCGCTCGAGCCGCATCCGCACCGAATCGAAGGTGAGCATGCGGTTGACCGAGAAGTGGCGGCCGACATCGCGCAGGAACGGGATGTAGGCGAGGGCGTCGAGCCACTCCGCATTGTCGACCATGATCGCGTCGGTCGGCCCGTCGCCGAAGGTGAGGAAGCGGTCGAAGGCGGTCTTGATCGAGGCCTTGTTCGCCTCGATGTCGGCGTCGGTGAGGAGTTTGCGCGCTTCGTCCTTGCCGGAGGGGTCTCCGACCTTGGTGGTGCCGCCGCCCATCAGCACGATCGGCTTGTGGCCGGCCTGCTGGAAGCGCCGCAGCATCATGATGCCCATCAGGTGGCCGACGTGCAGGCTCGGGCCGGTACAGTCGAAGCCGATATAGGCGGGCATGGCCGTGCCGCCGGCGAGCAGGCTGTCGAGCGCCACTGGGTCCGAGCACTGGTGCAGATAACCGCGCGCCGCCAGCGTCGACAGGAAGGCGGACCGGAAGGCCGGCAGGGCGGCTTCGGTCGGGACGGAAAGGGCGGCGTCGGTCATCGTCTCGGTCTCTCGTCCTGCCGGCGGTGGCGCCGGTTCTCCTCGTGTTAAGCTGGCGGCTCTATAGCCGGTTTGACCGGGCTGTTGCACGCGAAAGGGAGGCGTCGCCATGGCGGAGACCGTGCGGGCGATCGGACTGATGAGCGGGACGTCGATGGACGGCGTCGACGTGGCGCTGATCGAGACGGACGGTGAGGCGATCGTCCGCCCCGGCCCGAGCGGCTTCCGCCCCTATGCGAGCGAGGAGCGCGAGGCGATCCGCGCCGCACTGGCCGCCGCGACGACGCTGACCGACCGCGACGCGCGGCCACCGGCCCTCGCCGCCGCAGAAATGGTGGTGACGACGGCGCACGTCGAGGCCGTGCGAGCCTTCCTCGCGGACAACGCCATCGATCCTGCCGGTGTCACGGTGGTCGGCTTCCACGGCCAGACGGTGTTCCATGCGCCGGAGCGGCGGCTGACGGTGCAGATCGGCGACGGCGCGGCGCTGTCCGAGGCGCTCGGCATTCCCGTCGTCTTCGACCTGCGCGCCGACGATGTCGCCGCCGGCGGGCAGGGTGCGCCTCTGGTGCCCGTCTACCACCGCGCACTTGCTGCGGCCGCCGCGCTGTCGCGGCCGGTGGCGATCCTGAATGTCGGCGGCGTCGCCAACCTGACGCTGATCGGCGCCGACGACGGGCTCAATGCCTTCGACACCGGCCCCGGCAACGCCCTCATCGACGACCTGATGGGGATGCGTACCGGTGCGCGCATGGACGAAGGCGGCCGCACCGCCGCGGCCGGCACGGTGGACGAGGCGGCGCTGGCGGTGCTGATGGACAACCCGTTCTTCGCCCGGCCGGTGCCGAAGTCGCTCGACCGCAACGCCTTCTCCGCCGCGCCGGTGGCGCACCTCTCGACCGCCGACGCGGCAGCGACACTGGTGGCCTTCACCGCCGAGGCGGTGGCACGCGGGCTCAAGCTGGCCGGTGGCGCGGATCGTATCGTCGTCTGCGGCGGCGGTGCCCGCAATCCGGTGCTGATGGCGGCGCTCGCTGCGCGGACCGGCATTGCGGTCGACAGCGCCGACGCGATCGGCTGGTCCGCGGATGCGATCGAGGCGCAGGCGTTCGCCTATCTGGCGGTGCGCTCGCTCAGAGGCCTGCCGATCACTTACCCCGGCACGACCGGCGTGGCGCGGCCGCTTACCGGCGGCCGCAGGGTCGAGCCGCGGCGGCGGGCGGCCTGAGCCGCGCGCGCCAGGCTTGAGCCGCCGCCCTCAGGCGGCGTCGGCGGTCGCGGCGAGGCGACGGTCGAGATAGTCCGAGCAGATCCCGAGCAGCGGGTCGACGCGGTCCTCGAAGAAGTGGTTGGCACCCTCGAGCACGCGCTGCTCAATGACGATGCCCTTCTGCGTCTTCAGCTTGTCGACGAGGTTCTGCACGTCCTTGAGCGGCACCACCTTGTCGATGTCGCCATGGACGATCAGGCCCGACGACGGGCAGGGCGCCAGGAACGAGAAGTCGTGCAGGTTCGCCGGCGGGGCGATCGAGATGAAGCCCTCGATCTCCGGGCGCCGCATCAGAAGCTGCATGCCGATCCAGGCGCCGAACGAGAATCCGGCGATCCAGCAGGCACGCGCGTCCGGGTGGATGCTCTGCGCCCAGTCGAGCGCGGAGGCCGCGTCCGAGAGCTCGCCCTGGCCGTGGTCGAAGGCGCCCTGGCTGCGGCCGACGCCGCGGAAATTGAAGCGCAGCACCGCGAAGTCGCGCTTCGCGAACATGTAATACAGCTGGTAGATGATCTGGTTGTTCATCGTGCCGCCGAACTGCGGGTGCGGGTGCAGCACCATCGCGATCGGGGCGTTGCGGCGCTTCGCAGGTTGGAAGCGGCCTTCGATCCGTCCGGCGGGACCGTTGAAGATGACCTCGGGCATAGCGGGGCAGGGTCTCCAGAGAAGGAAGCTCAGGGCAAGGCGGCGGTCGCGACGGTGGTGCGACGGGCGTTCGGCGGCGTCAATCGGGCTTCGGGAGTGCCTCGTCCGTCCGCCTTGACGGCCTAGAGGGCTGTCCCTACAAGGGAAATCGTTAGAACAATTCGAAACGTTGCCGAGCCCGACTCGCCAGCGTAAGCCGCGTCGACAGTGCTATCCTGCCCTCGTCGGCGCCGGTTATCGTCGGTGACGCAAGGATTTGCAAGCGTCGCCTCAATTCGGCCGGTCGTCCGACGGTCGACGTGAACCGGTGGACGCGGCCGCGGGGAAGACCCGCCGCGTCAGGGGATGTGGATGGTCCAGGGCCGCGGCGCAAGCGCCGGCACGCCTCGCAGCTATCTCGACTGGGCGGCGAGCGCGCCGCTGCGGCCGATGGCACGCGAGGCCGTGTGCGCGGCGCTGGACCTCACCGGCAATCCTTCGTCCGTGCATGCCGAGGGGAGATGCGCTCGGGCCGCCGTGGAGGCGGCGCGCACCGCCGTCGCCACCCTCGTCGGTGCTCCGTCCTCCGCCGAAATCACCTTCACCAGCGGCGCCACCGAGGCGAACGTCACGGCGCTGTTGCCGGCGCTGTGCGGCGGCGATCCGCTGCTGCTGGTCTCCGCCATCGAGCACCCCTCGGTGGCCGCGGGCGGCCGCTTCCGTCCGGAAGACATTGCCGTGGTGCCCGTCGACGGTGACGGCGTCGTCCGGCTCGACCGGCTGTCGGAGATGCTGGAACAGGCGGGCGCGCGCGGCCAGCGGCCGCTCGTCTCGCTGATGCTCGCCAACAACGAGACCGGCGTCGTGCAGCCGGTCGCCGAGGCGGCGCGCCTCGTCCATGCGGCCGGCGGGCTCCTGCACGCCGATGCCGTGCAGGCGGCCGGTCGCGTGCCGGTGGACATGGCGGCGCTCGGGGCCGACCTCCTCTCGCTGTCCTCGCACAAGATCGGCGGACCCAAGGGCGTCGGTGCCCTCGTCGTCCGCCCGGGCGTGTCGGTGCCGCCGCTGCTCACGGGCGGCGGCCAGGAGCGCCGGCGCCGTGCCGGCACGGAAGCGGTGCCGATGATCGCCGGTTTCGGCGCCGCGGCTGCCGCGGCAAAAGTCGATTTAGAGGAAATCCAGCGCTGCGGGCGCCTTCGGGACTGGCTCGAAGCCGGCCTCGACACTATGTGTGACGCCACGGTCGTATTCGGCCGGAATGCCCAGCGGTTGCCGACGACGTGCTGTTTTGCGGTGCCGGGGATCTCCGCCGAGACGGCGGTGATCGCGCTGGACCTCGACGGGGTCGCCGTGTCTTCGGGGGCGGCGTGTTCGTCCGGCAAGGTCGCTGCCTCGGCAGTGCTGTCGGCGATGGGGGTTCCGGGCGAGCTGGCCCGCGGAGCGATCCGCGTCAGTCTCGGGTGGGAGACACAGGAAGACGACGTCGCGCGGTTCCTCGCCGCGTGGCGGAAACTGGTGGCCCGGCTTCGACCGAGCGTCGGACAGGCCGCCTGAGGGGCGCCGCGAGGCGTCGAAATCAGGCTTCTGCAACCAGCGGTCCTTGAAACCGCCGTGGATGGAGAGCGAGATGCCGGCAGTCCAGGAGACGGTCGACCGCGTGCGCGCGATCGACGTCGATCAGTACAAGTACGGGTTCGTTACGGAGATCGAGAGCGAGACGGTCCGCAAGGGCCTCGACGAGGAGATCGTCCGCTTCATCTCGGCGAAGAAGAACGAGCCAGCATGGATGCTGGAATGGCGGCTCGACGCGTTCCGCCGCTGGCAGACGATGGCGGAGCCGACCTGGGCGCGGGTGCACTACCCGCCGATCGATTTCCAGGAGCTGCACTACTATTCCGCGCCGAAGTCGACCGCCGGGCCGAAGAGCCTCGACGAGGTCGATCCGGAGCTCCTCGCCATGTACGAGAAGCTCGGCATCCCGTTGCGCGAGCGCGAGATCCTGCTCGGAGTCGAGGGGGCGGGCACGCCGTCCGGCTCGCGCGTCGCCGTCGACGCGGTGTTCGATTCGGTCTCGGTGGTGACCACCTTCAAGGAGGAGCTCGCCAAGGCCGGCGTCATCTTCTGCTCGATCTCGGAGGCTGTCCGCGAGCACCCGGAGCTGGTGCGGAAGTACCTCGGCTCCGTCGTGCCGGTCACCGACAACTTCTACGCGACGC
>CALRZT010000002.1:0-36546 GCA_943372725.1 Pseudoxanthobacter soli DSM 19599 | reverse complement strand
CGCCTCCTCGTCCGGCAGGCCCCAGTCCAGCGCCCGGTTCAGGTCGCGGATCGGCACGGTGCCGTCGACCACGACGGAGCCGTCGGCCTGCGGGCGCACGCCCTGCACGACGAGGTCGTGTTCATCGGCGATGTCGCCGACGATCTCCTCCAGGATGTCCTCCAGCGTGACGAGGCCCTGGACCTCGCCGTACTCGTCGACGACGAGGGCGAAGTGGCTCTTGCGCTTGAGGAAGGCGGCGAGCTGGTCGGCGAGGCTGGTGGTGTCCGGCACGAACCAGGGCGGCGTCGCGATGGTGGCGAGGTCGAGCCGCGCCACGTCGCCGCCCACGGCCGCGAGCGCGCGGAGGAGGTCCTTGGCGTGCAGCACGCCGACGATGTTCTCCGGCTGGCCGCGCCACAGCGGCAGGCGGGTGTGCGGGCTCTTCAGGACGTTCTCGACGATCTTCTCGGGCGGCTCGTCGGCATCGAGTGACTGGATGGCGGTGCGGTGGACCATGACGTCGGAGACGTCGAGTTCGGCGAGGTCGAGGAGGCCGCCGATGCGGTCGCGCTCGACCTTCACGAGGCCGCCCTCCAGATGCTGCAGGTCGACGGCGCCACGCAGTTCCTCGTGGGCGGAGAGGATGGCGGTCTTGTCGTCGACGTTGACGCCGAAGATGCGCAGGAGATTGCGCACGAGCAGCTCGATCGCCATCGTCACCGGGCCGAAGACGGCGACGACGATGCGGATCGGCCGGGCGACGGCGAGGGCGAAGCGCTCGGGGTCGGCGATGGCCCACGTCTTCGGCAGCACCTCGGAAAACACCACCACCATCACCGTCATGCCGATCGTCGCATAGGCGACGCCGCGCTCGCCGAACAGGGCGAGCAGCATCGAGGTGGCGAGCGAGGCGGCGAGGATGTTGACGATGTTGTTGCCGAGGAGCAGCGCCCCGATCAGCCGCTCGCGCGACTGGATGAGGCGCGAGACGACCCCGGCGCGGCCGTCGCCGCCCTTCTCGATCTGCAGCAGGCGCGAGCGCGAGGCGGCGGTCATCGCCGTCTCGGAGCCGGAGAAGAAGAACGAACAGGCGAGCAGGCCGAGGATGCCGCCGGCGGTGAGCCAGATCTCGAGGATGCTCACCGGCGAGCCTCCTCCCCGGACCGTTCTTCGGCGAGGAACGCCCGCACCGCCTCGACCGGCACGTCGCGGGCGAGGAAGGCACCGCCGATGCCGGTGACCAGCACGAAGACGAGCTTGCCGCGCACCACCTTCTTGTCCTGCGCCATCAGCGCGAGCAGCGCCTCGTCGTCGGGAAGCCCGCCCGGCACATCGGAGAGCCGCGTCGGCAGGCCGACCGAGCGCAGGTGACGCTCGACCCGCGCGGCGTCCTCGGGCGAGCACAGGCCGCGGGCGGCCGAGAAGCGGAAGGCCTGGGCCATGCCGAGCGCCACCGCCTCGCCGTGGACGAGGCGCTCGCCGTAGCCGGTGCCCGCCTCGAGCGCATGGCCGAAGGTGTGGCCGAGATTGAGGAGGGCGCGGGCGCCCGTCGTCTCGTGCTCGTCGGCGGCGACGACGCGCGCCTTCGCCCGGCAGCTCGTCGCCACCGCGTGAGCGAGCCCGTCGCCGAGCGCCACGACGTCGGCGCCGTGGTCCTCGAGCCAGGCGAAGAAGCCGGCATCGTCGATCAGCCCGTATTTGGCGATCTCGGCATAGCCGGCGCGGCGGTGGCGCTCCGGCAGGGTGGCGAGAAGGTCGAGGTCGGCCAGCACCAGGCTCGGCTGGTGGAAGACGCCGACGAGGTTCTTGCCCTGGCGAGCGTTGATGCCGGTCTTGCCGCCCACCGAGGAATCGACCTGGGCGAGCACCGTCGTCGGCACCTGCACCATGCGCATGCCGCGCCGCACGATGCCGGCGGCGAAGCCGGCGAGGTCGCCGATGACGCCGCCGCCGAGCGCCACGACGAGATCGCCGCGTTCGCGCCGCGCCTCGAGCAGCCCGTCGACGACGGTCTCGAGACCGCGGAAGCTCTTCGAGGCTTCCCCCGGCTGGACGACGATGGCGTGCGGCTCGAGGCCGGCGGCGGCGAGGTTTTCGGAGAAGGCGGCGAGGTGGCGGTCGGCGACGGTGGCGTCGGTGACGATGCTCGCGCGCGCGCCGGGGAAGCGGGCGGCGATCTCGGCGCCGGCGTCGAGGCCGCGGCCGATCAGGATGTCGTAGGCGCGGGCACCGAGACCGACGGTGACGGTCTCGCGGCCGTGGGCGTCGGCCGGCGTGCCGGCGAGCGCGGTGGCGATGGTCATCGAGGGGTCTCCACGGTGATGGTGAGGAGGAACGGCACCGGTCGCGGCGGCCGGCTCGGCGAGGGCCGCCAGCAGCGCCGCGACGACGTCGTCGTGGGCGACGTCGCGCGACTGCACGGTGACGTCGGCGGTGGCGTAGACGGGCTCGCGGGCGGCCAGCAGGCGGCGCAGCGCGCCTTCAGGATCGGCGCCGGCGAGGAGAGGCCGGTTCGACTTGCGGCGGACGCGGCCGATCAGCGTCTCGACGTCGGCCTTCAGCCAGACCGAGACGCCGCGGGCGCGGACGGCGGCCCGCGTCTCCTCGGCCATGAAGGCGCCGCCGCCGGTGGCGATCACCTGCCGGCCGCCCTCGAGCAGGCGGGCGATGACGCGCTTCTCGCCCTCGCGGAACTCCGCCTCGCCGAACTTCTCGAAGATCTCCGGGATCGTCATCGCCGCGGCGCGCTCGATCTCGTGGTCGGCGTCGACGAAGGGCAGCCTGAGCAGGCTCGCGAGCCGCCGGCCGATCGTCGACTTGCCGGCGCCGGGCATGCCGACGAGCACGACGGAGCGCTCGCCGAGGCGGGCGAGCACGCGCTCCACCAGGTCGGCGGGGATCGGGCGGTGGCTCGGGTGCGTGTTCACGCGGGCGGCATCCCTGCGGCTCGGGTCGCTGCCGCGGTTGAAGGGGAGACGGCCGGGACTGTCAAGCGGGGTGGCCGCGCGACCGGCGCCTCGGACCTCGGATCGTCGACGCGGCGGAACGGGGCGGCGCCCGGCGATCGCGCCCGGGAGGGGCGGCGCGGCAATCTGGCGTTCACCGCCGAGGTATCGTATGAGGGCGACGGCGGCCCGCGACAGCGTCGGGCCTGCCCCGGGCACGATGCGGGCGTGGCGGAACTGGTAGACGCGCCGGACTCAAAATCCGGTTCTGGTGACAGAGTGTCGGTTCGATTCCGACCGCCCGCACCAGCCTTCCCGCCGACTTCGACCTTCGCCCGCCTCCACGACGCTGGCCGCGGTCTTCCCAGCCAACCCGATGCGGGAACCGGCGCACGTGCCGCTCAGGCGAGCGGGCGGCCGCCGTCGACGGGGATGATCGCGCCCGTGGTGAAGGGCATCAGCGTCGCAACCGCCAGCACGGCGTTTGCGACGTCGTCGGGATCGGAGAGGCGGGCGAGCGGCGTCAGCTCGACCTGGCGGTTGCGCCAGGCTTCGTCGAGGCCCTTGACGAACTCGGTGTCGACGAGGCCCGGCGCCACCGAGACGACGCGGATCGTCGGGGCGAGCGCGCGCGCCAGCGACTTCGTCAGGTTGTCGACCGCCGCCTTCGAGGCGCAGTAGGCGATGTTGCTGCCCATGGCGGTGGTGCCGGCGATCGAGGAGATGTTGACGACGAGGCCCCGGCCCTCGCGCGCGAGCAGCGGCCGGAAGGCCCGTGTCGCCGCGATGACGCCGCGGACGTTGACGGAGAGGATGCGGTCGACGAGATCGTCGTCGAGCCCGTCGAGGTCGGCGTGGGCGACGAAGCGGGTGATGCCGGCGCAGTTGACGAGGATGTCGAGGCGGCCGTGCTCCGTCTCGATGTCGGCGGCGAGCGCCGCCAGGGCGACCGAGTCCGTCACCGGCGCCGGCGCCGCGCGGTGGCCCGGCCCCGGCAGGTCGGCGGCGAGTGCCCGTGCCGCGGCTCCCGACGCGTTGTAGCCGACAATGACGGTGCAGCCGGCCGCCGCCAGCGTGCGCACGATGCTCGCGCCGATGCCGCCGGCACCGCCCGTCACCACCGCGACCTTGCCGGCAAGCGGGGTCGCGCCGGAAAGCGAGGATCGGGACACGGTGTCCGGCGCGGCGGCGCCGGGACGGGCCGTCGCCGTCACGCCGGCGCCCCGCGCTTGTGGGCGACGAGGTGCATCAGCTTGCGGTCCCGCCAGGCCCGGCGGCCGGCGAGGCCGTCGACGGGAAGGGCCGCGCGGCGCTCCGCCGTCACCCGGTCGATCAGGTCCTGCGACCACGGCCGCGGCTCGGTGCGGTCCTGCGCGACCGAGTGGTAGAGCGGCCCGAGCCGAGCGGCGTAGTCGGACACGCCGCCCGGCGCGTTGAGGTCGATGGTCTCGAACGGCCCCATGAACGACCAGCGGTAGCCGAGGCCGTGGGAGACGGTCTTGTCGATGTCGGCGGCGGTGGCGTAGCCGGCCTCGAACAGCGCCCACGCCTCGTTGAGGAGAGCCCCCTGCAGGCGGTTCAGGATGAAGCCCTCGACCTCGCGGTTGACCACCACCGGCTCCTGGCCGACGTGGTCCATCAGGTCCCGCACCGTCGGCACGACGTCCGGATCGGTCCACGGCGCCGGCACCAGTTCCACCACCGGCACGAGGTGCGGCGGGTTCACGGGGTGGGCGATGAGGAAGCGGCTGCGGTTCATGCAGCCCTCGGTGAAGGCCGAGGCGGGAATGCCCGAGCTCGAACTGCCGACGATCGCCTCCGGCCGCATCGCCCGGTCGATCTCGAGCGACACCGCCGTCTTCACGTCGGTGCGCTCGAACACCGATTCCTGAATGTAGTCGGCCTCCGCCAGCGCCTCGGCGAGGGTGTCGGCGACCGAGATGCGCCCGAGTACCGGTTCGACGTCATCGACGAGGCCGATGCCCGCGAGCTCGGCGAGGCTCGCCGCGATATGGCCGAGCACCGAGGCGCGGATGGCCGCCTCGCCGTCGAACACCCGCACCGTCATGCCGGCGCGGGCGAAGACGATGGCCCAGCCCGAACCGACGAGCCCGGCACCGACGATCGCGACCCTGTTGATGGCGGCCATGGCTCAGGCCACCCGCGAGGGTTCGCCGTCGGCGAGGCAGATCTCGGTGATCCGCAGCCCCTCCTCGGTGATGCGCGAGGGGAAGCGGTCGCGCAGGCGCTCCTCGTGGATCGGGATGACGCGGCGGGACTCGTAGCCGACCTGCTTCATCATCTCCTCGGTGGCGAGGACGAGATTGGTCTGGCTGCCGACGGCGAGACCGACCGGCACATAGATCGGATCGGCAACGTCGACGGCACCGCCCGGACCCTCGATGTTCTCGAAGACGTAGACGAGGTCGCCGGCGAGCACCCAGGTGTCCGAGGAGGCGGCCTTGCCGTCGTTGCGCACCGTCACCCACATCGAGCCGTAGGTGTGGCTGTCGAAGGCGGCGTGCAGGTCGATGCCGGGCAGCACGTCGGCCCGGGCGCCGTCGACGGTGACGAGGCGGCGCTGGCGGGCGAGGTCGAGGCCGCGGACGATGTCGCCGGGGTCCACCGCCGTCATCATCCAGCGCATCCGGTCGGGCAGGGCCATAGCCCACGTCCACTTCGCGATCTCGCGCTCCTGGATGTAGAAGGTCGCCTTCGGGAAGTCCTCGACGTTGCCGAAATGGTCGAAGTGGGCGTGGGTGATGAACACCGTGTCGACATCCGCCGGATCGAGGCCGATGCTGCCGAGGACGACCTTCGGTGAGCGCCAGTTCTCGACACCGAAGCGGTCGCCCAGCACCTTGCCATAGTCCTTGTCGTTGTAGCCGACGTCGACCATGGCGGTGCGCCCCTTGCCCTTGATCAGGGCATAGCAATAGGGAAGCTTGACGTATCCCTGGTTGTGGGCGCCGTAGAGGACACCGCTCTTGTGGTAGTCGGTGACGTAGCTGTATTCGAGCACCCAGATCGAATAGTCGCTCATGGTCTTCCTCCCGCTACTCTTGTTGGGGCCGACGCGCACGTGCAGCACGCCTGCCTGAAATCGACCATCGTCAGACCAGCCTCGACGTCGGAGGCGGCCCGCAGGACCTGGTAGGCGGTAGCGATCCGTTCGGACGCTTCCGCCAGCGCCGCGGCCCCGCCGGAGACCTCGCCGCAGCGGGCGAAGGCTGAGAGGCTCTCGCCGACCAGCCGCTGCGCGCGAGCGAGCCGCGCCTTGTGCGCCCCCAGGGCACCCGGCGCCGGTAGGCCGGCGATCGCCGCTTCCGCCGTGGCGAGCCGTTCCCCGGCAAGCCCGAGGTCGGGCAGGTCGAGGATGTCGCGGCGGCCGCTCACCTCGACGAGGATCAGAAGCCCGGAGATCTGGCCGATCAGGCAGCGCAGCGTGTCGAAGACGGCGGCGGCGCCGAGCCGGTAGGCGACGAGGGCCTCGGGAGCCGCGGACGTCTCCATCGGCACGGCGGCATCGCTCGCCGCGAAGCCGCCGGAGCCGGCAACCGCCGCGCAGTCCTCGCGGTGGATCGTGACGGCGCGCTCGAACAGGGCGCGGCCGGCGGCATCAGCGCGCATCGTGATCCCCCGTCGGCTGGTCCGCCGTCCTGCGGTCCCGCGTCGTCAGGCGCTCGACCAGTCCGGCCGGCGGAATGCGCTGCACGAACGGCTCGGCGCTCGTGTGGGTGGCGAGCTTGCGGGCGATCTCGACGGTGCTCCGCAGCATCTCGTCGACTGGCTGGCGGACCGTCGTCAGGGCGTGCGACGGCCACGCCGCCATCGCCACGTCGTCGAAGCCGACGACGGAGAGGTCTTCCGGAATGGCGAGCGCGAGTTCGCGGCGGACGCCGTCCATGAAGCCGATGGCGAGGATGTCGTTGGCGCAGAAGACGCCGTCCGGTCGCGGCGCGAGCTCGCCAAAGGCGCCGGCGGCCGCATAGCCGGCCTCGTAGGAGAACAGCCCCGCCTCGAGACAGCGCGGCGGCTCGAGGCCGCGCTCGACGGCGCGGTCGACGAAGCCCGTGCGCCGCTCGACGTTCGTCGAGGCGTCCGGCCGGGCGGCGACGTAGGCGAGGCGCCGGTGGCCACGGTCGATCAGGAAGTCGGCGACCTGCGCTCCGCCGAGGACGTTGTCGCAGGTGACGCCGAAGGAATGGTCGTCGTTCGACAGCCGGTTGAAGAACACCACCGGCGTGCCCGCCTCGCCGCATTCGCGACGCGCCTCCGACGACAGCGTCGAGGCGAGGATGATCGTCACGTCGGGCTGGTAGGTGAGCAGCAGCCGCACGGCTTCGTCGATGTCGCCGGTGGCGGAGGCCGCCACCAGCATGACGTTCATGTCGATCGCCCTGAGCGCCTCGGTCAGCCGCGTCACCACCTCCGGATAGAACGGGTTGGTGATGTCGGAGACGACGAGGCCGACGATGCTCGTCCGCTTGGTGATCAGGCTGCGGGCGAAGGGGTTCGGCCGGTAGCCGATCTCCGCCGCCCGGGCGAGCACGAGATCGCGGGTCTGCTGGGCGATGATGGCGTGCGGATGGAAGGCCCGCGACACCGTCGACACGGACATGCCGAGATCGCGCGCGAGGTCCTTGACCGTCAGCCGCGGCTTGCGGCCTCGTTCGCGGGCGGGCGTGTCCAGGCTCGGCATGGGGTTGCGGTCCCTTCGTTGGCGGGGACTTCGAGGCCTCAGGCGGCGTTCCGGCCGCCGAAGCGGCGAACGCGGATGTTCGCCTGCTCCGCGTGGCCATGGAAGCCTTCCAGCATACACAGGCGCGAGCACACCTCGCCGACGAGCGCGCTCGCCTCGTTGGTCAGGACGCGCTGGTAGGTGCACGTCTTGATGAACTTGCCGACCCAGAGGCCGCCGGTGTAGCGCGCCGCCTTCTTCGTCGGCAGCGTGTGGTTGGTGCCGATCACCTTGTCGCCATAGGCGACGTTGGTGCGCGGGCCGAGGAACAGCGCGCCGTAGTTGGTCATGTTGGCGAGGAAGTAGTCGGGATCGCGCGTCATCACCTGCACGTGCTCGGAGGCGATGCGGTCGGCCTCGGACAGCATCTCCTCGTAGCTGTCGCAGACGATCACCTCGCCATAGTCGTTCCAGGCCTGGCGGGCGGTCTCGGCGGTCGGCAGCACGGCGAGCTGGCGCTCGATCTCGGCCATCGTGTCGCGCGCGAGCTTCTCCGAATTGGTGAGCAGGACGGCCGGCGAGGTCGGTCCGTGCTCGGCCTGGCCGAGCAGGTCGGTGGCGCAGATCTCGCCGTCGACGCTGTCGTCGGCGATCACCAGCGTCTCGGTCGGGCCGGCGAACAGGTCGATGCCGATGCGGCCGTAGAGCTGGCGCTTCGCCTCGGCGACGAAGGCGTTGCCGGGGCCGACCAGCATGTCGACGGGGGCGATGGTCTCGGTGCCGATCGCCATCGCGCCGATCGCCTGGACGCCGCCGAGCACGTAGATCTCGTCCGCGCCAGCGAGATGCATGGCGGCGACGATCGCCGGATGCGGCCCGCCCTGGAACGGCGGCGCGCAGGCGATGATGCGCTCGACGCCGGCGACCTTCGCGGTGACGACGCTCATGTGGGCGGAGGCGACCATCGGGTACTTGCCGCCCGGCACGTAGCAGCCGACGGCGTTGACCGGGATGTTCTTGTGGCCGAGGACGACGCCCGGCATCGTCTCGACCTCGAGGTCGAGGATGCAGGCGCGCTGCTTCTCGGCGAAGTTGCGCACCTGCGCCTGGGCGAAGCGGATGTCGTCGAGGTCCTGCGGCGAGACCTTCGCCATCGCCGCCTCGATGTCCGCCTCGCTCAGACGGAAGTTCTCCGGCGACCACTTGTCGAACCGCTCGGAGAGGTCACGCACCGCGGCATCGCCGCGCTGTTCGATGTCGGCCAGTATGCCTTCGACCGTGGCGCGGACCTTTGCGTCGTTCGCCGCCACCGCATTGGAATCCAGACCGCGCTTCAGTACCTTGGGCATCGTCATTCCTCGTCTCACAAGGGGGCGGCGGACGGCCGGAGCCGTCCGCCGGTGTGCGTCAGGGCTTCACGGTCGGCTCGACGTCCGTCAGCTTGTAGAGATCGGCCGGGGGCTCGCAGCGCTGGCAGTTGATGCCCGGCTCGTTCGGCGCCTTGACCACCTCGGCCGGAAGCGGCTGGATCGTCGCGCCGGGGGTCGGCTTGCCTTCGAGCGCGGAGGCGAGCGAGAGCTCCGGCAAGAGCTCCGGGTTGAACACCTCGGTGACGAACGACGAGGGCACCTTGCCGTCGGGGAAGGTGTTGCAGCCGTTCTCGAAGGTGTCGCCCTCGCAGAGCTTCACCTTGTCGGCCGGCACCCACGGCAGCGGGTACTGGATGTTGGTCGGCTCGAGCTCGCGCTTGCCGGTGAGGATCTCCATCATCAGCTTGAAGGCGTAGCCAGACTGCGCCGGCGGCGAGCCAGACGAGACGCCCTTCAGGCCCTTCGCCTGCATCTCCGGGTTGGCGAGCGCCAGGCGGAAGCCGTTGGAGTTCTCGCCGACCACGGGGACGAGGTCGCCGCCCTTGTCGAGCAGAGCCTGGATGGCGCCGTACTCGCCCGCCTGGGCCCAGATGCCGTCGACGTCCGGATGGGCGGCGAGCGCCTTGGCCGTCTCCTGCTGGGTCGTGCGGTCGTCCCAGTAGGAGTAGTACTCGGCGGCGACCTCGATGCCGGGATACTGGTTGAAGATGTGCATGGCGCCGTCGGTGTGGCGCTTGTCCACCGAGTTGCCGGGAACGCCGCGGCTGAGGAAGATCTTGCCCTTGCCGCCGAGCTCGTTGACCAGCGCCTGGGCGGTGTTCTCGCCGAAGCCCGACGTGATGTAGCTGACGTTGTAGGCGCACGGCTCGGTGACGGTGGCGTCGTAGCTGAAGAACAGAACGCCCTCGTCGCACCCGCGCTTGATCGTCCGGTTGAGGGCGGTGGACGAGATCGGGAACGACACGATGCCGTCGGCGCCGGCCTCGATCATGCTCTCATAGGCCGAGATCTGCGCCTGCGGATCGGTGCCCGAGATCACCTCGATGAGCTCGACCTGCTTGTCGTAGGGCGGCGTCGCGGCCAGCGCCTTGACGATGTTGGCGGCCTCGGACTGCCAGGAATTGCCGGAATAGCTGAGGCTCAGATAGATCTTGAACTTCTTGTCGGCGTCCTGGGCGCTCGCGACGCCGGTCAGGGCGGCGATGGCGAGCAGCGCGGTCGTGCCGAGCGCCACGGCCTTGGTCGCGGTTTTCAACTTTGTCATTGTGCGTCTCCTCCTTCCGATATCCCGACCGAGGTCGGGCTTTGTGGTGAGAACGTTCTCACCAACACGCGGCGGCACCCCGCCGCGCAGATCTCATCACTGCGCGGCAGGCTTTGCCGCGCAGATGCGCTTCATCCTCGCCCGGGTCGTCTGAGCCGGGCGAAGAGTTCCTCTCTGAGGAAGAACAGGGCGGCGACGATGATCCCGCCCTCGATGACGGTGCGCCAACCCTGCTCGAGGCCGATGGCCGAGATGACGGTTCCGAGCGTCGTCAGCAGCACGGCGCCGCCGACGGTGCCGACGAAGCTGCCGCGCCCGCCGAGGATCGACGAGCCGCCGATCACCACGGCCGCGATCGACGGCAGCATGTAGTTGTCTCCCATCCGGAGCGTCGCGCCGTTGGCGTAGCCGACCAGCATCATGCCGACGAAGCCCGCGCAAGCGGCGCTGACGACGTAGGCCGTCATCGTCACCGCGCCCACCGAGACGCCGGCGACCCGCGCCGCCTCGGGATTGGCACCGACCGCATAGAGCCGCCGCCCGAGCACAGTGCGGCTCTGCACGACCCAGCCGGCGACGGCGAACACGACAACGAAGAAGACGACCGTCGGGACGCCGAGCCACGTCGATTTCATCAGCGCCGTCAGCACGTCCGGCGAGGCGCCCCGCGGCGTCCCGCTCGTGTAGCCGAGCGCCACCGAGGCGAGGATGATCGAGGTCGCCATCGTCATGATGAACGGTGGGATCTTCAACACCGTGACGCCGAAGCCGTTGAAGGCGCCGCACAGGCAGCAGACGCCGAGGATCGCCGGCAGCAGGTACCAGGCGTCGGGGTTGCCGGCGCCGACCCAGGTCGCCGACAGCACGCCGCCGATGGTGATCAGGGCCGGGATCGACAGGTCGAGCCCGCCGACGAGGATCACCAGCCCCTGGCCGAAGGCGAGCACGACGAGGAAGGAGGCGAGCGTCAGCACCGTCAGCACCTGGCTCCACGAGCCGAGCGCCGGGCTGACGAAGCGCGAGCCGAGGATGAGCAGGATGCTGAGCGCGAAGACGACAATGCCGTTGATCGTCTCGCGGCCGATGCCGCCCGAGCGGCGTGTGTCGGCCGCGGCGTCGAAGCCGCCGGAGACGGGGCGGGAGACGCTCATCGGATCGCTCCGAGAAGCCGCGGTACGGCGCGCCCGAACAGGATGGCGGCAATCAGCACGAAGCCCTGGAAGATGCCGGTGTAGAAGGACGACACGCCGCCGGAGAACAGCACCTTCTGCAGGAGCATCAGGCTGCCGGCCCCGATGATCGAGCCAACGAGGCCGCCGCGTCCGCCCGACAGCGAGGTGCCGCCGAGCGCCACGGCCGCGAAGACGAGCATCAGAAAGGGTGCGCCGGCGTTCGGATTGCCGGTCGCCGTCTGGGCGCTCAGCATGAAGCCGGCGACGCCGTAGAGCATGCCGGCGCCGACGAAGGCGACGAAGCGGATGCGCCGCACCGACACGCCCGACAGCATCGCCGCGTGCTCGTCGGCTCCGACGGCATAGAGGCCGATGCCGGTGTCCGTGCGGGAGAAGGCGAGCCACACCAGCGCCACCGCCAGCACCACCAGCCCGGAAACCGGGACGACGCCGAAAAGCCGGTCGGTGAGTTCGTAGCTCACCCATTCGGCGACCATGCCGCCCGGTGCATCGAGCACCACGAGGGCGAGGCCCTGACAGACGATCATGGTGCCGAGTGTCGCGGCGATCGTCTGCAGGCGCAGCACGGCGACGAGCCAGCCGTTGACCGCACCGACCACCGCGCCGATGGCGCAGCAGCCGAGCAGGCTGAGCACCGCGCCGCCGGGCCCTTCCAGCGGATAAACCGCCATGAAGACGTTCGTGAGCGAGACGACGCCGGCGACCGAGAGGTCGAAGCCGCGCGTCAGCACCACCAGGGTCTCGCCGGCGGCGGCGATGGCGAGCGGCGCGGCGTTGTTGACGAGGCTCGTGAAGGTCGAGGCCGACAGCGCCCGCGGCTCCCACAGGCCATAGAGGGCGTAGAGGACGACGTAGAGCAGGGCGACGATCGCCGCGCCGCTGGTGAGGCCGCGCACGAGGCCGGATTGCGACCGGGTCGTGGCGGGACCGGCGGCCGTGTTGGTAGCCGCGCTCATGCCGGCACCGCCAGCGCGGCGGGGGCCGCCGTCGCGTCCGCACCGCGGTGGCCGACGAGCGAGGTCACCAGCCGCTGTTCTTCGAGCGCGTCGCCGCTGTGCTCGGCGAAGATGCGGCCGCCATAGAGGACGAGGCAGCGGTCGGCGAGGTCGATGATCTCGGGCAGCTCGGACGAGTAGAACAGCACCGAGCCGCCGTCCTCGGCGAAGCGGCGGATCGCGGAATAGATCGACTGCTTGGTGCCGACGTCGACGCCGCGGGTCGGATCGAACAAAAGCAGCGTGCGGGCGCCGGTCAAGAGCGTGCGGGCGAGCAGCGCCTTCTGCTGATTGCCGCCGGAGAGATCGGCGATCGGGAACGACAGGTAGCGCTCGGCGAGGTCGACGCTGGCGGCGACGCCCGCCGCCGCCCGCTCCTCGAGCGCGCCCCAGACGAAGCCGCCGCGGGCGATCCGCCCGGCCACCGGAAGCGTGATGTTGCCGGCGGTCGTCAGGCTCGAGAGGATGCCTTCGGTCTTGCGCTCCTCGGGCAGGTAGGCGACGCCGCCGCCCGCCTTCAGCGCCGCCTTCGGGCTGCGCGGGCCGACCGCCTCACCGTCGACGCGGATCGTGCCGGCCGACGGCGAGGCCAGGCCCGCCAGCATGCGGAAGAGGTCGCGCTGGCCCTGGCCCTCGAGAGCGGCGACGGCGAGCACTTCGCCCTTCCGCAGGGCGAAGGTCGCGTCCTTCAGGCCGCCGCCGGCGAGACCCGCGGCTTCCATCGCCAGCGGCCCTGTGGACGTGGCGCGGCGGGCGTGGCGATCCGACCGCACGGCACGGCCGACCATCATCTCGAAGATGTCGGCGTCCGATGCGCCGGCGAGATCGACGGTGGCGATGCTGCGGCCGTTGCGCAGCACGGTGGCGCGGCCGCAGAGGGCGCGGACCTCCGCGAGGCGGTGGGAGATGTATAGGACGGCGACGCCGCGGGCGGTGGCCTGGCGGACGAGGCCGAACAGCCAGTCGACCTCCGACAGCGCCGCCGTCGGCTCGTCCAGCACCAGAACCCGGGTGGCGTGCTCCATCGCCCGGACGATCTCGAGCCGCTGCCGGTCGGCGAGCGACAGCGCCCCGACGAGGGCGGTCGCTTCGATGCGGGCGAGGCCGTAGCGGTGGAGGATGCCGGTCGCATCGCTGCGCGCCGCGCGGCCGGAGGCGAGGCCGAAGAGGCCGCGCGGCATGCGCGGCAGCATCAGGTTCTCGGCGACGGTCAGGTTGGGGAGAAGGCTCAGTTCCTGGAACGCCGTGGCGACGCCGCCGGCGCGGGACTCGGTGAGGGTGCGCGGACGGAAGGACGTGCCGGCGATCGTCATCGCGCCGGCGTCCGGCTGCACGACGCCGCTCAAGACCTTCACCAGCGTCGACTTGCCGGCGCCGTTCTCGCCCAGCAGCGCGTGCACCTCGCCCGCCCGCAGCGCGAGGTCCAGCCGCTCGATCGCGACGGTCGCGCCATAGGACTTGGCGACGCCTTCGACGGCGAGGGCGATCTGCCCATCCACGTTCGCGCCCTCCCCAGGGTCTGCAGTGTCTCGGTAGCTCTCTTATGAGAACCTTCTCCGAGAACGTTCTCATGATTGTCTCGGCCTCCCGCCCTGTCAAGGGGACGGCGCGTGACGCGGCGGACGGGTCCGTCCCCGGCCAGCCACAATCGGCTGCCAACGAGACGGGTAACGGTGTTTCCAACGAGGGATCGCCGAGGACATCGACAGCGGGCGGGGCCCGAGACGGAGCGACGCGATGGCCGGAAGCAATGCGAAGATCCCCGGACCCGACCACCCGATCACCATCACGCCGACCGTGGGCCGCGTCGTGGTGCGCGCCGGCGGGCGCGTCGTCGCCGACAGCCTGAGTGCCCTGACGCTGACCGAGGCGTCCTATCCGCCGGTCCAGTACATCCCGCGCGCCGACGTCGACATGACGCTGCTCGCGGCGACCGACCACGCGACCCACTGCCCCTACAAGGGCGACGCCAGCTATTTCAGCATCCCCGCCGGCGGCGACCGCGCCAGGAATGCGGTGTGGAGCTACGAGCACCCGCACCCGGCGGTGGCGGCGATCGCCGGACACGTCGCCTTCTATTCGAGCCGCGTCGACGCCATCGAGGTGACGCGGTCGTGACCATCCGGGCCTTGTCGTTCGCCACGGCGCTGCTGCCGGCGCTGCTGCTCGCGGCCGGCCCCGGCGGGGCCGCGGAGATGGTCGGCGCGCAGGAGGGCGGGCTCTACCGCGCGACCGTCATCGTCACCGGCCGCGAGGAGACCCGCAAGGCCGGGCTGCGCCAGGCCTTCCTCGAGGTTCTGGCCAAGGTCTCCGGAGATCCGCGCCTGCTCACCGACCCGGCCGCCGCCGCGCTGGCGGAGGGTGCGCCGGCGGCGGTCGCGGATTTCGCCTACCGCGACCGTATGGAGGGCATTGCCGTCCACGACGAGCAGGGCTCGCGCGACCGGCCCTACGACCTCACGGGCGACTTCGATCCCGCCCGCGTCGACGCCGCCCTCGCCGCCCTCGGCCGCAAGCCGTGGCCGCAGCCGCGACCGGCCGTTCTCGCCGTCGTGGCGGTGCGCACGGGAGCCACCGACTTCGTGCTCGCCGCCGACGGGTCGCGCGGCCGCGACATGGTGGAGGCACTGGTGACCGCCGCGGAGCGCATGGCGCTGCCGACGGTCGTTCCCGACGCTGCCGTGCTGAAGCGGCTCGGCTCGCTGTCGCAGGCGGCGCTGTTCACGCCCGGACCGGAGTTCGCCGACGCGACGGTGCGGGTGGGCGCCGACGCGACCCTGATCGGCATGATGATCTGGAGCGACAGCGACCGCGGCTGGATCGCCGAGTGGCACCTCGAGACAGGGGAGGAGCCCGGCGCCTCTGAGCCGGCGCGCTGGACCGTGCGCGGGGTGAGCTTCGACGCCGCCTTCCGCAACGGCATCGGCGGCGCGGCACAGGTGCTGTCGGGCAACGGCGCGCCGGAGTGAGCAGGTCCAGATGAGCCTGTCACCACGCGGCGCCGCGGCGACGACGGCGGCCCGGCGTTGCCTTCGGCCGGGCGGACCGCTATAAGCCCCAACCTTCGAGGATCGCCCGGCTAAAAGGGCATGCCGTGGCGGTCCCGAACGCTCATGCGACACCGTTGGCGGAGCGGCTCCCTTCGGGGAAGCCCCGACCGCGCGCGAGGTGTCCCAACGACTGGAGAGCCAAATGCCCAAGCTGAAGACGAAGTCGGGCGCCAAGAAGCGCTTCAAGCTCACCGCCACCGGCAAGGTGAAGGTCCAGCAGGCCGGCAAGCGCCACGGGATGATCAAGCGGACGACGAAGTTCATCCGCAACGCCCGCGGCACCACCGTGCTCAGCGATCCGGACGCGCGCATCATCAAGAAGAACTTCCTGCCGAACGGCTGAGGCCGTCCGCCGGGACACACAGTCCTTCCACCGATTGATCCGCATCCGGTCGTCATCGCACCGACCGACACTGACACCCTCGACGAGGAGTATCCGCCATGGCTCGCGTGAAGCGCGGCGTTGCCGCCCATGCCAAGCACAAGAAGGTCCTGAAGCAGGCGAAGGGCTTCTACGGCCGTCGCAAGAACACCATCCGCACGGCAAAGGCTGCCGTCGACAAGTCGCTGCAGTACGCCTACCGCGACCGCAAGAACCGCAAGCGCACCTTCCGCGCCCTGTGGATCCAGCGCATCAACGCCGCGGTGCGCGAGCACGGCCTGACCTATTCGCGGTTCGTCGACGGTCTCGCCAAGGCGGGCATCGAGGTCGACCGCAAGGTGCTGTCGGACCTTGCCATCCGCGAGCCCGAGGCCTTCAAGGCGCTGGTCGATGCCGCCAAGGCGCACGTCCAGCCCGAGACCGCCACCGCCTGAGGCGGACGACCGTTCACCTGAACAGGCGCGCCGGTCGATCCGGCGCGCCGTCCGGCCGTTTCCGATCCCTGCCCGATCGATTGCGCCGCCGCGGCCACCGCAGCGCCGCTCGGCCGTGCGGCTGATTCCGGCCGCTGCGCCCGCAGGCGCACAGGACCAGGCGTCGTCGCCGGTTCGCTGGGCCGCCCGGTCATCCCGCCCGCCCGTTCGTTTCGCACGCCCGCCCTGCCCTAGCCGGCCAGGCAACCCTGCCGTCGCGACCGGCCGGTCGTCGCAACCTGTCCTTTCGGTCCGGCCGCGGGTTTCGCGGCGGCGCCGGACAGGCTATCGCCGTCCCGACCCGACTCGCCCACACGGGCACGACCGTGTGGACACGGACGCCGCTGCTGCGCGGCACGACAGGGGACGGCCGATGCTCGACCACGGGACACTGTTCCTCGCCCGGATCGTGGCGATCGGCTGCGTCGGGCTGCTCCTGATCATCGTCTGGCTGCAGGACCGCGGCGACCGCACGCCGTTGATCTGGTCGATCGGCTACGGGCTGTTCGCCGGCGGGCTCCTGCTGATCACGCTGCGCCCGAGCCTGCCGTGGTTCGTCGGATTTCCGCTCGCCAACGCCGTCATCGTTGCCGCCTATGCCCTCAACTGGGCGGGCCTGCGGGTGTTCGACGGCCGCCGCATCCTCTGGCTGCCGACGCTCGCCGGCCCGGTGCTGTGCGCCGCCGCCTACATGGCACCGGGGGTGGGCGACGACTACCGGGCGCGCGCCTTCATCGTCACGGCACTGGCCGTCGCCTACAGCATCGCCATGGTCGTCGATGTCGTGCGGGGGCGTGGCGACGGGCTGCGGACGCGCCCGGCGCTCGCCGCCATCCTCGGCGTTAACGCCACCGCCAACGCGGTCCGCGCCGCCCACGCGCTCACCATGGCGCCGAACTTCGACATGATGGGGGTGTCCGACCCCATCCTGTCGATCACGGGCCTCGTCTCCCTGCTCGCGGTCCTGGCGGCGAACCTGCTCCTGATGGCGATGGCGAAGGAGCGCGCCGCGGCCGCAGTGCGCCGGCTCGCCGACACCGATCAGCTGACCGGCGCCACCGCGCGCGCGCCCTTTCTCGCCGCCGTCGCGGCGCGGACCGACACCGCCCACGCCGAGGGCGAGCCCCTGTCCGTCGTCGTCTTCGACCTCGACGGCTTCAAGGCGATCAACGACCGTGCCGGCCACGAAGCCGGCGACGCGCTGCTGCGCCGCTTCGCCGACACCGTCCGGGCCGTGCTGCCTGCGACCGGCAGCTTCGGGCGCATCGGCGGCGAGGAGTTCGCGGTGGCGCTCACCGCCGACGCCGACGAGGCCGCGCGCATCGCCGAGGCGGTACGGCTGGGATACGCGGCGACCGCCGCCGAAACCATGGAGGCGACGCCGACAGTCAGCGCCGGCGTGGCGGCGCTGGTGTTCGGCGAGGATGTGGAGAGCCTGTTCGCGCGCGCCGACAAGGCGCTCTCCGCCGCCAAGGCGGCGGGCCGGAACCGGGTCGAGCGGGCGACGGCGCTCAACCGCTGACGCGACCGCGCCGCCGCAGCCGGACGTAGAGCGCACCGCCGCCGCCGTGCGGCGGGGCGGCCTCGCCGTAGCTCTCGACGAGGCTCGCGGCGTCGCGCGCGCCGAGCCAGGCCGGCACCAGGCGGCGCAGCACGCCGCGCTCGCCCTCGCTGTGGCGCTCGGCATCGCCCGGGCGGCCCTTGCCGGTGATGACGAGCACCGTCTTCAGCCCCTCCGCCTGCTTTGCGGCAAGGAAGCCGAGGAGAACCGCATGGGCGCGCGCCTGTGTCAGGCCGTGCAGGTCGATGCGGGCCTCCACCGCCGTGTGGCCACGGGCGATGCGCAGACGGGTGCGGCGGTCGATGTCGCCCGGTGTCGGCTTCGGCGGCGGCGCGACCGGGCGCGGGCGGCCGGGCGGCGGTTTCGCGGCCGCAGCGGCGTCCGGCTTCGGCGCCTCGGTCGGCGCAGGTTTGGACGGCTCCGGCGGCGGCGGATCGGCAGGCTTTGCGACGATGCGGCGGCGACGCTGGCGGAGCGGCGTCACCGTCGCGGCGACGGCCTCCCACAGCGCCCGGTCGACGGGATCGAGCGGCGGCCGGCCGCGCCTAGCCGCCATCGCGCGGCACCAGCACGAACACCTCGGCCGGATGGCGCAGCCGCCCCGCGACAGCGCCCGCCGCGTCGCCGGCGCCGACGAAGATGTCGCCGCGGCCGGCGCCCTTGATCGCCGAGCCGGTGTCGTGTGCCGCCATCAGCCGCCGGAACGGCGCGAGTGCCCCGCCGGGGCCGATCGGCAGGTCGGCGGCGACGAAGACGGGCAGGCCGTAGGGCTGCACGGACGGGTCGACCGCGAGGCTGCGGCCGGCAATCAGCGGCACGCCGAGCGCGCCCACCGGACCCTCGCCGGCCGGCCGGTCGAGCGGCCGGAAGAACACGAACGAGCGGTTCTGCGCCATCAGGGCGCCGGCCTCGTCGGGATGGGCCCTCAGCCAGGCGGCGAGGCGCTCGGCGGTCATGTCCTCGCGGGCGATTTCGCCGCGGTCGATGAGGATGCGGCCGATGGCGGTGTAGGGGTGGCCGGTCTTGCCGTCGTAGCCGACGCGGAGGATCCGCCCGTCCGGCAGGCGGACGCGGGCCGAGCCCTGGACGTGGACGAAGAAGGCGTCGACCGGGTCCGCCAGCCAGACCAGTTCGAGGCCGCGCCCCGACAGCGCACCGGCCTCGATGGCGGCGCGGTCGTCGAAGGCCGAGAGGCGGCCGGCCGCGTCGCGGCGGGCGTGGCTGAAGCCGGCGAGCGCGCCGGTGCCCTGCTTCAGGTCGACGAGATCGGGCGGCCGGCGGTAGAGCGGCGTCCGGTACGGACCGCCGGGGGCGAGCGATCCCGCCACCTCCGGCTCGAAATAGCCGGTGAGGAAGCCGTCCGTGGTGACGCGCACCGGCGTGAACGCGGCCTCGAAGAAGCGCCGCGCCGCTGCCGCATCCGGGCTCGCCGGCAGCGCCGCCGCGGCGGTGCAGGCGTGGCGGAAGGCGGCCGTGTCGACGGCGATGGCGGTCTTCGCGCGCTTGCGGCCGACGGCGGCGGGGCACCCGGCGCGGAAGGCGACAAGCGCCGCCGCGTGGTCGTCGGCGGCCCAGCCGGGGATGTCGGAGAAGCGGACCGGTTCGGCCGCGGCAGGAGCCGCCGGCATCAGGGCCGCGAGGAGCGTCAGGCCCAAGAGAGGCGAACGAAATCGCGTCGAACACAATTGCGTCAGGTACGATCGCGCCGGACGCGGGAGACGCGGAAAGCGGAGCGGCGACCACAGACGGAGCGCCGCGGCCGGCGCCGCAGCCGGCGCGACCGGACGGCGCATGGGCTCAGTCCGCCGATTCGGTCGCGACGAGCTTCCAGTTCGGATCGCGGCTCGAGACGTCGCGGGCGAACGTCCAGATGTCGACCACCTCGACGACCTTGTTGGCATCGCCCTCGACGACGGTGCCGTCGCGGCCGCGGGTGAGCGAGATCAGCTCGCTGCGGAAGCGCACGGTGACGTGGGCCGTCGGCCCCTTCAGCGAGGCGTCGACGATCTCCGCCTTCTCGATGCCGACGAAGGTGGACTCGACCTTCTCGCCGCGCGACTCGCGGTCGGCGATGGCGGCGTCGAAGCCGTCGAAGACCTCCTTCGAGAGCAGCGGCTTCAGGTTCTTGCGGTCGCCCTCGGCAAACGCGGTGACGATCATCTCGTAGGCGGCGCGGGCACCGGTGACGAAGTGCTCGGGATCGAAGCCCGGATCGCTGGCGACGATCGCCGTGAGCTGCTCGTTCAGGGCCGAGCCGGTCGGCGCGATGCGGGCGAGACGCTCGGCCGCCTCGGCGCTCTGCTCGGACGAGGGCTCGCCCGCCTGCTTGGCGGTCGGCAGCGAGACGACGTTGTCGGGGCGCGTCGCGCCCGCCGCCTCGGCGTTGTCGCGGGCCTGATAGGGATCGACGGGCTGTCGCTCGTTGCCGGTCCGGCGGCCCAGTACGCTGCGCAGGCGCAGGAACACGGCGACCGCCAGCACCAGGAAGATGATGTTGTAGATGTCGAACAGCTCGTTCATCTTCCGCTCACCGATCGGCCGGCCACCATCGCCCGCCGCTTTAACGTCCGCGTTGGGTAACGGGATCACCCGCCCCCGGGGATGCGCAGTCGGCACGCCCTCCCCATATGTAGGTTCCGTTCAACCAGCATAAAGGCACGCGCACAACCCTCGTCGTCGTTCCGGTCGTCCGACCGGGCCGCAGGAGGGCGCCGACAGGACACGATGCCCCTCATTCTCGCGCTCTTGCCGTTCGTTCTCCTCATCGCCGCCGAGATCACCGCCTTCATCCTGGTGGGCGAAGCGATCGGCGTGCTGCCGACGGTGGCCCTCGTCTTCGCGTTGTCCGTCGCCGGCGTCATCCTCACCCGCCGGCAGGGCCTCGGGGCGCTCCTGCGCATCCGCGCCGAGCTCGACGCCGGCCGCATGCCCGGCGAGGCGATGGGCCACGCGGCGATGATCGTGCTCGCCGGCACGCTGCTCATCATCCCCGGTTTCGTCACCGACGCCATCGGCTTCCTGCTGTTCGTGCCGGCCGTGCGCACCGCGCTGTGGCGGGCGATCGGCCGGCGCCTGAAGGTCAAGGTGGTGCGCACCGGCCCGCGCCGCGGCGGCCCGGTGGTCGACCTCGACCCCGACGCCTACTCGCCGGTCCCCGATCGCCCGCCGGAGCGGCTGCCGCCGGCCCCGTGAGGCGGCGGCCCGCGCCCTGCGCCGCGCCGCCTCGGGCGCGCCGGCTTGTCCCTCGGGGGCGGCGCGTGCTAGCGAGCCCCGGTCAGCCGGGGCCGCAGCCTCGCGGTCCGGCCTCGCACGATCCTCCCCGAAAGCGAATGGAACGGCCGATCCATGAGTGACACTTCCGCCAGCGGCAACGCCCGCAACAACCAGGGCAACGCCCCGGCCACCGGCCCGTCCGTCAACGTGCTCGGCCAGTACCTCAAGGACCTGTCGTTCGAGAATCCGCGCGCGCCGATGTCGCTGCAGCCGCGCGACCAGAGCCCGCCGATCAACATCAACGTCAACGTCAGCGCCCGTCAGCTCGGCCAGTCGGAGATCGAGGTGACGCTGACGATGGAGGCGAAGGCCGGCACCGGCGCCGACGTGCTGTTCGCCTGCGAGATCGCCTATGCCGGCGTCTTCCGCCTGCAGAACGTGCCGCAGGAACACCTGCAGCCGTTCGTGATGATCGAGTGCCCGCGCCTGCTGTTCCCGTTTGCGCGTCAGATTGTCGCAGACGCTACGCGCAACGGCGGCTTCCCGCCGCTGATGGTCGATCCGATCGATTTCGTCGCGCTCTATCAGCAGAACCTCGCCCGCAATCAGGCGAACCCGGCCCCGCAGCCGAACTAGCCGGGCGCCGCTGAAAGCGCGGCGTCGGCGAACGGGGGAGGCGGCTCAGCCCGCCTCCTCGTAGGAGAGCCAGACCGCCGAAGTGCCGAGGCCGGCGACGAAGGCGCGGTGCGCGGCGATCTCCGCCTCGGTCAGTCGCGGCGGCAAAGGCACCGGCCGCCGACGGGCCGGCCCGCGCTTCACCGATCCCGAGACGAGCCCGACCATCTCCGGCTCGCCACCGAGGATCAGCGCCGCCTGCCGGCCACCGATCAGTTCCATGTAGACTTCCGCCAGAAGCTCGGCGTCGAGCAGCGCGCCGTGCTTGGTGCGCGACGAGTTGTCGATGCGGTAGCGGGCGCAGAGCGCGTCGAGGGAGTTCGGCCCGGCCGGGTGCTTGCGGCGGGCGAGTTTGAGGCTGTCGATCACCCGCTCCGGACCGATCGGCGGCAGGCCGCAGCGACCGAGCTCCATGTTCAGGAAGCCGATGTCGAAGTCGGCGTTGTGGATGACGAGGATGGCGTCCTCGACGAAGGCCGTGAACGCCGCCGCCACCTCCGGGAAGCGCGGCTTGTCGCGCAGCATCTCGTCGGAGATGCCGTGCACCCGGAACGCCTCCATCGGCATGGTGCGGTCGGGATTGACGTACTGGTGGTAGATGCGGCCGGTCGGGATGCCGTTCAGCAACTCGACGCCGCCGATCTCGACCAGGCGGTCGCCGCCCTTCGGGTCGAGGCCGGTCGTCTCGGTGTCGAGCACGATCTCGCGCACGGGTCAGGCTCCAGGCGGCAGCAAGCGGGCGGCAAGGCGAATCGGCGGCTATGCGCTCACGCCGTCGCCGCGACAAATGTCATCGCGGCGCAACGGCGGGCAACCCGCCCGGCCGCGTTATCCCCGCATCTGATGATTCCCCGGCTGCGCCGCCACCGCCCGCAGGATCCCCGCCACCGCGTCCCGCGCCGCCTCGAGGCCGAGGCTGGTGTCGATGAGGAAATGCGCGCGGCGGCGCTTCTCGGCGTCCGGCATCTGGCGGGCGAGGATGGCGGTAAGCCGCGCCTCCGTCATGCCGGGCCGCGCCATCGCCCGCTCGCGCTGCACCTCGGCCGGGGCGGTGACGACGACGACAGCATCGACGCGTGCCTGTCCGCCGGTCTCCAGCAGCAGCGGCACGTCGAGGACGACGCGCCGGGCGCCCGCCGCCGCGGCACGAGCGAGGAACTCCGCCTCCGCCGCGCGCACCAGCGGATGCACGATCGACTCCAGCCGGGCGAGCGCCTCCGGGTCGCCGACGACGCGGGCGGCGAGGCGCTCGCGGTCGATGCGGCCGTCGACCGCGACGCCGGGAAAGGCCGCTTCCACGGGCGCCACGGCGGCACCGCCATAAAGCGCGTGCACGGCCGCGTCGGCGTCGTGGACCGGCACGCCGCACGCGCGGAACAGCCTGGCGGTGGTCGACTTGCCCATGGCGATCGAGCCGGTGAGGCCGAGCACGAGCATGGGCCGGCTTCCGTTCAGCCGACGGGGGGAACGAGCGTGGCGAGGACGGCGCGGCGGAGCGCCGGCGTCACCTCCGGCCGGTGGCCGAACCAGCGCGTGAAGCCCGGCACCGCCTGGTAGAGCAGCATGCCGAGCCCGTCGGCCGTGGGGTTGCCGCGGGCGCGCGCCGCCTGCAGGATCCCCGTCTCCAGCGGATTGTAGACGACGTCGGTGACGACGGCCGAGCGCGGCAAGGTCGAGAGGTCGATCTCGAGCGCCGGCTGGCCGACCTGGCCGAGGGTCGTCGTGTTGACGAGGATGCGGGCGTCGGCGAGGAGCTTCGGCAGCGCCTCCCAGCCGTAGGCGGTGCCGCCGACGAGGGCCGCCACCTCGGCGGCGCGGTCGGCCGTGCGGTTGACGATGGCGATCGGCGAGAACTCGCGCAGCTTCAGCCCGTAGGCGACGGCGCGGGCCGCTCCACCGGCTCCGAGCACGACGGCGGGCCCGGGATAGCGCGACCAATCCGGCAGGGCGTCGTCGAGATTGTCGAGAAAGCCGCCGACGTCGGTGTTGGCGCCCATGATGTAGCGGCCGTCGAGCCACATCGTGTTGACCGCCTTCAGCCCGTCGGCGACCGGGTCGAGCACGTCGCAGGAGGCAGCAGCGATCTCCTTCAGCGGCACCGTGACGTTGCAGCCGGCAAGGCCCGAGTGCGGCAGGTTGCGGAAGAAGGCGCGGGCATCGTCCGGCGACAGCGCCTGGGCGTCATAGGAGCCCGGCAGGCCCATCTCCTTCAGCCAGAAGCGGTGAATCGCTGGCGAGCGGACGTGCGTCACCGGCCAGCCGACGACGACGGCGCGGGGAGGGGTGTCGCTCATGGGGTCAGGGCTCCGACGTCGCGCAGGTGGGAGAGGAGGGGCAGCAGGGGCAGGCCGAGGACGGTGAAGTGGTCGCCCTCGATCCGGTCGAACAGCTGGGCGCCGAGGCCTTCGAGCTGGTAGCAGCCGACGCTGCCCAGCACCCGGTCCCCCATCGCCGCGAGATAGCTCGCGAGGAAGGCAGCGGTGAACGGCCGCACGGTGAGGCGGGCGCTGTCGAGATGGCTCCAGACGATCGCACCGTCGCGGGCGGTGACGACGGCCGAGTGAAGCGCGTGGGTGCGCCCCCGCAGCCGGCGCAGCTGCTCGCCGGCGTCGGCGATCGAGGCCGCCTTGGTGAAGCGTTCGCCGGCAAGATCCAGCACCTGGTCGGCGCCGATGACCAGCGCGCCAGCCTGGCTGCGCGACACCGCGAGCGCCTTCGCCTCGGCGAGCGCCACCGCGATCTCGGCCGGCATGGCGCCGGCGTCTAGCATCGGCGCCTCCAGCGCGCGCTCGTCGACGTCGGCGGGGATGACGTCGACCGTCACGCCGGCATTCGCCAGCATCTCGGCGCGGGTGCGGCTGCCGGAGGCGAGGACGAGACGGACGCTCACTCCGCCGTCTCCCCGTGCTCCAGCGCCTGGCGATCGCGCACCAGCGCCATGATGGCCGCCGCCGTCTCCTCGATCGAGCGGCGGGTCACGTCGATCACCGGCCATCGGTTCTCCGCACACAACCGCCGCGTCAGGGCGATCTCCTCGGCGATCGCCTGGCGATCCACATAGGCCGCCGAATCGCGGACCGCATTGAGGGACAGCAAACGGTTCTCGCGGATCTGGGCGATCCGCTCCGGGCTCGCGACGAGGCCGACGATCAACGGCCGCTTGGCGCGAAACAGCGCCGGCGGCACCTGGATACCGGGGACGATCGGCAGGTTGGTCGCGCGGATGCCGCGGTTGGCGAGGTAGATCGAGGTCGGCGTCTTCGACGTCCGGCTGACGCCGACGATGACGACGTCGGCGTCGTCGATGTTGTCCGGCAGGGCGCCGTCGTCGTGCATCAGCACGAAGTTGAGGGCGTCGATGCGGCGGAAATAGTCGGCGTCGAGCTGGTGCTGGCCGCCGACGCGCGGCGTCATCGGCACGTTGAGGTAGGCCTGGAACATGTGGACGACGGGGTCGAGCACGTCGGCCGAGGGCACGCCGAGCTCGCGGCAGTGGCGCACGAGGCGCTGCGCCATCGCCTGGTCGACGAGGGTGAACAGCACGACGCCAGGCGTCGCCTCGATCTCCATCAGCGCCCGGTCGAGCTGCCGCTCGGCCCGCACGAGCGGATGAACGTGCTCGATCGCCCCGATGCCCTCGTAGCGGGCCATCGCCGCGCGGGCGACGGTCATCAGCGTTTCGCCGGTCGAGTCCGAGACGAGGTGCAGGTGGAAGAAGGTCGGCAAACGGGCCTCGCGATCAGGGCGGCGGCGGGTCGCGGCGGTTGTCCCCGCAGTTGTGCCGGCGCCTGTGGAGGAAACGGGAGAACGGGGCCATTTCGCCCCGGCGTCGCCGCACTGTCGCCGCTGACGGCTTCCCGATCAACAGGCGGGCCTTCAGGGCGACGCAAGACGGCGCTGTTCGCAACGTCGGGGACGCTCTAGGTTCGTCCCCGCACTATCCACAGCCGCTCCCCGGCGCGCGGCCGACCTAGCGAGACAGGAGAGGTCGCCGAACGCTCTGGACATGCTGCTGAATTCGTGACGCCTCCGGCAGCGGGGACCGATCCCCTCCACCGCGGGGAGCCACCGCCGCCGCCCGCCGCCGAGATTGTGGGAAACCGACAATCCCGGTAATCCACCGCCTAAGAGAAGCATTAAGAAATCATTAACCATGGATTCCTTTGAAGAGGGCGCCGGTGGACGGCGAGAGGGAACCGGCACGCCGCCCCGGCGGCTGATGCAGGTGCTTGCGGGCGAGAGCCTCGAGACGCCGCCGATCTGGCTGATGCGCCAGGCCGGCCGCTTCCTTCCGGAGTACCGGGCGGTGCGGTCGCAGGCACCGAACTTCCTGGCGTTCTGCTACAACCCCGATCTCGCGGTCGAGGTGACGCTGCAGCCGATCCGGCGCTTCGGCTTCGACGCCTCGATCATCTTCTCCGACATCCTGGTGATCCCCGACGCGCTCGGCCAGCGGGTGCGCTTCGTCGAGGGCGAAGGGCCGCGGCTCGATCCGCTGGCGCTCGCCGACGTCGGCCAGCTCAGCCTCGAGCGGCTCGAGAGCCATCTCGTGCCGGTCTACGATGCGCTTCGCCGGGTGCGGGCCGAGCTGCCGCCGGAGGTGACGCTGCTCGGCTTTGCCGGCGCGCCGTGGACGCTCGCCACCTACATGACCGCCGGGCGCGGCAGCCCCGACCAGGCCGTGCCGCGGCGCATCGCCTACGGCGACCCGGAGGGCTTCGACCGGCTGATCGCGCTCCTCGTCGAGGCGGTCTCGCGCCACCTGATCGCCCAGCTCGACGCCGGCGCCGACGCGGTGCAGATCTTCGACAGCTGGGCGGGAGCCCTCGACCAGACCGGCTTCGAGGCGTGGTCGATGGCGCCGACCGCGGCGATCGTCGAAAACGTCCGCCGCGCCCGGCCGGGGGCCCGCATCATCGGCTTCCCGCGCGGTGCCGGTGCCTATATCGGCGCCTATGCCGCGACCACCGGCGTCGACGCCGTCGGCCTCGACTGGAGCACGCCGTTCACCGCGGCGCGCCAGCTGCCCGACCGGGTCGCGGTGCAGGGCAATCTCGACCCGATGCGCCTCGTCGCCGGGGGCCGCGGGCTCGACGCCGCCGTCGACCGCATCCTCGATGCCTTCGAGGGACGGCCGTTCATCTTCAATCTCGGCCACGGCGTCACGCCGGAAACGCCGATCGAGAACGTCGAGCGCGTCGTCGCCCGCGTTCGGGCGCGGGGCTGACAGAATGGCTGATCTGTATCTGTGGGCGAAGACGCTGCACATCCTGGCGGTGATCGCCTGGATGGCGGCGCTGCTCTATCTGCCGCGGCTGATGGTCTATCACGCCGGGGTGCCGGCGGGCTCGCCGACCTCGGAAACCTTCAAGGTGATGGAGCGGCGGCTGCTGAAGGGCATCGCCACGCCCTCGATGATCGCCACCTGGGTGTTCGGGCTCTGGGTCGCCTACGAGGCGGGGTTCTTCTCCTCCGGCTGGCTGCACGCCAAGCTCGCCCTGGTGCTGGTGCTGTCGGGGATGCACGGCTATCTCGCCGGCGCCGTGCGCAAGTTCGCCGAGGACCGCAACACGGTGTCGGCGCGGACCTGGCGCATCCTCAACGAGGTGCCGGCGGTGCTGCTCGTCTTCATCGTCGGGCTGGTGGTGTTCAAGCCGTTCTGACGCGGCTTCGGACAGCCGACGACGGCTGCCGAAACCGCTGCGATTTGCTATGGTTCGGGGTCTTGGCCGAGATCGAACAGGGACGCGGTGCGCTTGAACGAAGAGGATGAGCGGGCCGCGCGCCTCGAGCTCGCGCAGTTGCGGCTGGAGCATCGCGATCTCGACGCGGCGATCGAGGCGCTGTCGGCGAAGGCGTCGGCGGATTCCCTGCAGCTGCAGCGCCTGAAGAAGCGCAAGCTGGCGCTGAAAGACCGCATCGGCTTCCTCGAGGACCAGCTGCTCCCCGACATCATCGCCTGAACGGTGCGGGCGCGGCGACCGCGCTTGCATGGCGCTGGCAGTTGCGCCGTCCCGGCAGTTCCGATAATGGCGCGGCTTCCCGCGGCCACCCTGGCACGCGAGGCCAGCCGCCGGGGCGCCCGTCATGTCCGCCGCCGTCTCCGCAACGCCGCCGATCGCCATCATCATGGGCAGCGCCTCCGACTGGCCGACGATGCGCCACGCCGCCGAGACGCTCGACGCGCTCGGCGTCGCCTACGACGCCCGCATCGTCTCCGCCCACCGCACGCCGGAGCGGCTCTACGACTTCGCCCGCGGCGCCCGGGCGGCGGGCTTCAAGATCATCATCGCCGGCGCCGGCGGGGCGGCGCACCTGCCCGGCATGACGGCCGCGCTGACGCCGCTGCCGGTGTTCGGCGTCCCCGTCGAATCGAAGGCGCTGTCCGGCGAGGACAGCCTGCTCTCGATCGTGCAGATGCCGGCCGGCATCCCGGTCGGCACGCTCGCCATCGGCAAGTCCGGCGCCGTCAACGCCGCCCTGCTCGCCGCCGCCGTGCTGGCGCTCACCGACGAGGGCCTCGCCGGCCGTCTCGACGCCTGGCGCGAGCGGCAGTCTTCGGCGGTCGCCGAGCGGCCGGAGGGGCTGTGAGCGCGGTGGCCACCGCCGGCCAGGACGACGGCCGCGTGCTGCCACCGGGCGCCACCCTCGGCATCCTCGGCGGTGGCCAGCTCGGTCGGATGATCGCACTCGCCGCCGCTCGCCTCGGTCTGCGCACCCACGTCTACTGCCCCGACCCCGACAGCCCCGCCTTCGACGTCTCCGCCGGCCACACGGTCGCGGCCTACGAGGACGAGGCGGCGCTGCGGGCGTTCGCGGCCGGCGTCGATGCCGTCACCTACGAGTTCGAGAACGTGCCGCTCGCCACCGCCACGCTGCTGTCGGCGATCGTGCCGGTGCGGCCGGGAGTGCGCGCCCTCGAGGTCTCGCAGGACCGTCTGGTCGAGAAGCGCTTCCTGGAGGGGCTGGGGATCGCCGTGGCGCCGTTCCGCCCGATCGACGGGCCGGCGGACCTCGCAGCCGCAGTGGCCGCCCTCGGCCTTCCTGCGGTCCTGAAGACCCGCCGGCTCGGCTACGACGGCAAGGGCCAGACGATGCTGCGCGAGGGCTTCGACGCCGCTGCGGCATGGAAGGCGATCGGCGCCGCGCCGGCGATCCTCGAGGGCTTCGTGCCGTTCTCGCTCGAATGCTCGATCGTGCTCGCCCGCAGCCTCGACGGCGAGACCGCCGCCTTCGACGTCGCCGAGAACCACCACGAGCACCACATCCTGCGCCGGACCGTCGTGCCGGCCGCGGTGGCCGCTGAGACGGCGGCCGCCGCCGCCGCGCTGGGGGCCAAGGTTGCCGACGCAATCGGCCACGTCGGCGTGCTCACGGTCGAGCTCTTCCTCGTCCGCGATGCGAGCGGTGAGCGGCTGGTGGCGAACGAGATCGCGCCGCGCGTTCACAATTCCGGCCACTGGACCGAGGACGCCGCGAGCGTCTCGCAGTTCGAGCAGCACGTCCGCGCCGTTGCCGGCTGGCCGCTGGCCGAGCCGCGGCGGTTTTCGGCGGTGGAGATGGAAAATCTCATTGGCGCCGATGCCGAACGCTGGCGGGAGATCGCCGCCGAGCCGGGGGCGCGGCTGCACCTCTACGGCAAGCGCGAGATCCGTCCAGGCCGCAAGATGGGCCACGTCAACCGGCTGCGGTAGGGCGGCTGCGCGGAATCCGCACGGCCGCCGTGGACAGGGCCCGCCCGTTCTGCTATCGACCCCGCCATCGAGCGACGCCAAGGCGGCGCGCGAGCGACTGTCGTTCGCGCATCATTGCGTCGAGAGCGAGCTCCAGACCGGGTTTCCCGGCGCGGCGCTCTCCCCAGAATTGAACCAAGACGGGACACGACGCGTGCAGGTTCTCGTTCGCGACAACAACGTCGACCAGGCGCTCAAGGCGCTGAAGAAGAAGATGCAGCGTGAAGGCATCTTCCGTGAGATGAAGCTCCGCGGCCACTACGAGAAGCCGTCGGAGAAGCGCGCCCGCGAGAAGGCGGAGGCCGTGCGCCGCGCCCGCAAGCTGGCCCGCAAGCGCGCCCAGCGCGAGGGTCTGATCCCCGGCAAGCCGAAGCCGGTCACGCGCTGAGCCATCGGCACGACGCCGTCTCGACACGGCGCGATCGCGGCGGCGCATCCCCCGGCGTCGCCGGCCGGGCACCTTCTGGTCGCATTTGGCTGCGAACGTGCGGCCATGCGTGACGAGGCGAACCCTTGCCTGACTTGACCCGGCCGAAGTTCGAGGGAGCGGCGGACCGCGCGAGCGGCGCTCTGCGCCGGAGCGGCGCCCTCGCCGCCCTGTGCGCGCTGGCGCTCGCCGGCTGCCAGGCCTCCGATTCGGCCTCCGGCCCGCCGGTCTCGGTGTCGGCGCGGGCCACCGCGGCGGTCAACATCGATTCTCTCACCGCCGTCGTCGAGCAGAACCCGCGCGACCCGAACGCCTACAACATCCGCGGCGCGGCCTACGCGCGCGGTGGCGACCTGCAGGCGGCGATCGCCGACTTCGACTTGGCGATCCGCCTGAAGCCCGACTACTACCAGGCCTATGCCAACCGGGCGCTCGCCTACCGCAACCTCAACCAGCTGGACCGGGCGCTGTCGGACTATTCGCGCGCCATCCAGATCAACCCGAACTACGACGCCGCCTATGTCGGCCGCGGCAACATCTACCGCCAGAGCAACCGCTTCGACCTGGCGCTGGCCGACTTCGACGCCGCCATCCGGCTGAACTCCTTCGATCCGCGCGCCTTCCACAACCGCGGCCTGATCTACCAGGCGCAGGGGCAGCATTCGTTCGCGATCGAGGACTTCACCACCGCCATCGGCCTCGATCCGAACGCCGCCGAGCCCTACAACGGCCGCGGCCTGTCCCGGCTCGCGATGAACGACCCGAAGGGCGCCGCCGACGACTTCACGGCTGCCGTCACCATCAACCGCGGCTACACCGACGCCTGGGTCAACCGCGGCCTTGCCTACGAGACCCTCGGCGACCTCGATGCGGCGCGCAGTTCCTACAACCGCGCCCTCGGCCTGCGGCCGACCAGCACGCCGGCCAAGGAAGGCCTCGCGCGCGTCAATTCGGGCCAGACCCTCGCCCGCACCTGACGCGCCGCCGCCGGCCGCGTTCGTTTCAATCGATCCCGCCATCGAGCTGCGCCGTCCGCGGACGTGACCGCGTCACGCCGCGACGGTAAGGTCGCGCCCGGACGCCGGGGCGTGCAGTGATGCCGCCGGTGCGGGGACGAGAGGCCTTCATGCTCGAGCGCACCACCAAGCGGCAACGCCACAAGGTGCTCATCGTCGACGACAAGCTCGCCGACCCGACCGGCTTCGGCGGGCGCGCCGTCCGCGACCTCGTCGGCGAGTTCACCGAACGCGGCGTCGCGGTCGTCGAGGCGACGAGCTTCGCCGACGGCGAGGCGGCGGTCGTTTCCGACGCCGCCCTCGACGCGGTGCTGATCGACTGGACGCGGGCGAGCGAGGCGGCGGGCGGCCATCCCGAGGGCCTGTCGCTGCTCCGGCTGATCCGCTCGCGCAACGCCGAGATGCCGGTGGTGCTGATGGCCGACCGGGCCGACGGCGAGGCCTTCACGGTGGAGGTGATGTCGCTCGCCAACGAGTTCGTCTGGATGCTGGAGGACACCGCCGCCTTCATCGCCGGCCGGGTGGTGGCGGCGATCAAGCGCTACCTCCACGACCTGCTGCCGCCGTTCACCCAGGCGCTGTTCACCTACATGGAGACGTCGGAGTACTCCTGGGCGGCGCCGGGCCACCAGGGTGGCGTCGCCTTCACCAAGACGCCGGAAGGTCGGATCTTCTACGACTTCTTCGGCGAGAACCTGTTCCGCTCCGACACCGGCATCGAGCGCAGCGCGCTCGGCTCGCTCCTCGACCACACCGGCCCGGTCGGCGAGGCGGAGGCCTATGCGGCGCGCATCTTCGGCGCCCACCGCAGCTACTCGATGCTCACCGGCACGTCGGGCGCCAACCGGGCGGTGATGTCGGCGGCGGTGCCCGACGGTGCCTTCGCGATCTGCGACCGCAACTGCCACAAGTCGGTCGAGCAGGGGCTGGTGCTGTCGGGCGGCATCCCGCTGTTCCTCCGGCCGACGCGCAACCGCTACGGCATCATCGGGCCGATCCCGCCCTCCGAGTTCGAGCCGGCCGAGATCCGCGCCCGCCTCGACGCCCACCCCCTGCGCGACGAGGCCTCCGGCCCGGACGCGGCTTACGCGGTGGTGACGAACTGCACCTACGACGGCCTCTGCTACGACGCCGAGGGCGTCGAGGCGCGACTGGCCCAGAGCGCCGACCGCATCCACTTCGACGAAGCCTGGTACGCCTACGCCCGCTTCAACCCACTCTATGCCGGCCGCTTCGCCATGCGGGGCGATCCCGGCGAGCACGATCCGGCCGGGCCGACGGTGTTCTCCACCCAGTCGACCCACAAGCTCCTCGCGGCCCTCTCGCAGGCCTCCTACGTGCACGTCCGCGACGGCCGGCGGGCGATCCCGCACTCGGTGTTCAACGAGGCCTACATGGCCCAGCAGAGCACCTCGCCGCTCTATGCCCTGATCGCCTCGAACGAGATCGGCGCGGCGATGATGGAGGGGCCGAGCGGCCTCGCGCTCACCCGCGAGGTGATCGACGAGGCGATCCGCTTCCGCCAGTCACTCGAGCGCGCCCATGCGAGCTTCGCGGAGAAGGGCGACTGGTTCTTCCGGCCGTGGAACGCGCCGACGGTGCCGGACGCGGAAACGGGTGCCCCGGTGCCGTTCGCCGAGGTACCGGCCGAGCGTCTCGCCACCGACCCGACGTGCTGGCTGCTGCGGCCCGGCGAGACATGGCACGGCTTCGAGGGGCTGCCGGAAGGCTGGTGCCTGCTCGATCCGATCAAGGCCGGCATCGTCTGTCCGGGCATGGGCGAGGACGGGCATCTGGAGGCGACCGGCATCCCCGCCCCGGTGCTGACGGCCTACCTGCACCGCCACGGCATCATCCCCTCGCGCACCACCGACTTCATGGTGCTCTGCCTGTTCTCGATCGGCGTGACGCGCGGCAAGTGGGGGACGCTGATCAACACGCTCCTCAACTTCAAGCGCGACTACGACGCCGACATGCCCTTGAAGCACGTGCTGCCCGACCTCGTGGCGCTGTCGCCGAAGCGCTACGGCCGTCTCGGCCTGAAGGGGCTCGCCGACGAGATGTTCGAGCACATGCGGGCGGCGCGGATGGACGAGTGGCAGGCGCGCGCCTTCACCGCGCTGCCGGCGCCGGTGATGTCGCCGCGGCGGGCGAACGCCGCGCTGTTCGCCGGCGCCGCCGAGCAGCTGCCCCTCGAGGACGCCGCCGGCCGCGTCGCCGGCGTCGGCATCATCCCCTACCCGCCGGGCATCCCGATCGTGCTGCCGGGCGAGAACTTCGGCCCCGCCGACGGCCCCTGGCTCGGCTACATGCGCGTGCTGGAGGCCTTCGGCCGCGCCTTCCCCGGCTTCGAGAAGGAACTCGAGGGGGCCGAGCTCACCGAGGACGGCTACCGGCTCTGGTGCCTCACCGAGTGAGCCGGGGCGCCGCCGACCCGTTCGTCACGGTGCGACGCGGATGACGAGCTTGCCGAAGTTGTCGCCCTTCAGGAGGCCGATGAAGGCCTCCGGGGCGTTCTCCAGCCCGTCGACGACGTCCTCCCGCCAGGTGACCTTGCCGTCGCGCACCCAGGCCGTCATCTCGCGCTCGAAATCCGGGATGTCGGCCGCGAAGTCGTAGACGATGAAGCCGCGCAGCGTCAGCCGCTTCGACAGCACGGCGCGCATCAGGCCGGGCACGCGGTCCGGGCCGGGGGGCGGCGTGGTGTCGTTGTAGTGGGCGACGAGGCCGCACACCGGTATGCGGGCGAAGGTGTTCAGGAGCGGCAGCACCGCGTCGAAGACGCCGCCGCCGACGTTCTCGAAATAGACGTCGATGCCGTTCGGGCAGACGCTTGCGAGCTTCTCGCGGAAGTCCGGTGCCCGGTGGTCGAGGGCGACGTCGAAGCCGAACTCCTCGGTCAGCGCCCGCACCTTGGTGGCGCCGCCGGCGATGCCGACCGCCCGCGCGCCGCGCAGCTTGGCGATCTGGCCGACGGCCGAGCCGACGGGTCCGGTGGCGGCGGCGACCACGACGGTCTCGCCCGGTTGCGGCTTGCCGATGTTGCCGAGGCCGACATAGGCGGTGAGGCCAGGCATGCCGAGCACGCCGAGCGCGGTGGAGATCGGCTCGGCGGCATCCGGCACCCGCCGCACCGCCGACGCCGGCTGCACGGAATGCGACTGCCAGCCGGAGCGGGCGAGCACGAGGTCGCCCTCGGCATAGTCGGCGTGGCCGGAGGCGATGACGCGCGCCACTACCTCGCCCTCCATGACGGCGCCGATCTCGACCGGCTTCGCATAGGACTTCGCAGCGCTCATGCGGCCGCGCATGTAGGGGTCGAGGGAGAGGAACAGTGTCTCGAGCAGTAGCTCGCCGTCGCGCGGGGCGGCGACCGGTCCCCGCTCGAGGCGGAAGTCGGTCGGCTTCGGCTCGCCCTCGGGGCGGCTCGCCAGCACGATGCGGGAGGATTGAATCTCGGCCACGGCTGCGGCTCCTGTTTTCTAGGCTGAAGTGGATCGGCGGGCTGGCATCGGACGCCGCCACCGGTCCGGCGGCTGGCCGTCTAAATCACGTCGAAGCGGAAACGCAGACGGCGCCCCGAGGGGCGCCGCCGCAAGTCTGCGCGATGTCGCGGTCGCGGCCGTTACTGGCAGTAGTGCCGCAGGCCGTCGTAGCCGAGGTAGGTGCCGGTGTTCGGGTCGAACGAGCGGTACTTCGACGAGCAGTAGTCGTACCAGCCCGGCGAGAAGGCGGGGTAGCCACCCGCCGGCGGGACCGAGTCGTCGCCGCCCTGCACCGTCTCGATGCGGCCGGCCGCACCCTCGTAGTAGGTGACGCTCGGCGCGGCATAGACCGGCGCTGCCACCACGGCCCCGGCGACGACACCGGCGGCGAAGGCGCCCGGCCACCAGCCCCAGCCATAGCCGTCACGATAGTAGTAACGGCGGTTGTTGTAGTACCGGTTGTTGTAGTGTCGGTGGTTGTTGTTGTAGCTGCGGTTGCGGTTGTGGTTGTTGGCGTAGCGATTGTTGTTGCGCGGATTGCCGCGCCGTACCGACGTCTGCGTCACCTTGCGGGTGTTGGACGACCGCACCGTCTTCGAACGGTTGACGTTCTTGGAGCGGCTGACGTTGCCGCGCTGGGACGCCTTGCGGTTGTTCTGAGCGTTGCGGTTTCCGCCCTTGTTGCCGCCCTGCTTCTTGATCTCTTTCTGCTGGGCAGCAGCGGGCGTCGCCGTCACCGTCGCCGCGATCGGCGCCGTCGCGATGAGCGCGGCGGCCAGCATCAACATGACTCTGCGCATGACAGCGCCTCCCGTTCTTGTCCGGTTCTCGCCGTGAAACGCCGGCGACGCACGTTTGGTTCTCAAACGCTTCGAATAATCGAGTCCTACGGGTTCGAAGATGAACCGCACCTGAACTTCGGCAGACGTTCGCCAAGCCTAGGTCGACCCGTGATACCGGCCCATCAAAAACAAGTGGCGACGGTTCACAGTGGCTTCAACCCCGCCTCGATGTCGCGTCGGTAGGGCTCGAAGGCCGGCGGCAGGGCGAGCTTGCTCCCCATCGTCTCCGCTGGCTCGTCGGCGGCAAAGCCCGGGCCGTCGGTGGCGATCTCGAACAGGATGCCGCCCGGCTCGCGGAAATACAGGCTGCGGAAGTAGAAGCGGTCGACGACGCCGCTGTTCGGCACGCCGAAAGAGGCGAGGCGCTTCACCCAGGCGCGGTGTTCCTGGTCGTCCGGGGCACGGAAGGCGATGTGGTGGACGCCGCCGGCACCGGGACGGGCGACCGCGAGGTCCGGCCGCACGGCGACGTGGAGCTCGGCCGCCGGCCCGCCCTCGCCCATCTCGAAGACGTGCACGCGGTGGTTTGGCGACACCGGGTCCGGATAGTCGCGCACCGCCCGCATCCCCGTCACCTCGGTCAATACCGCCGCCGTCGGCGCGAGCTCCGGCACCGTCATCGTGATCGGCCCGAGGCCGCGGATCTGGCGCTCCGCCGGCACCGGGCTTCTCTCCCACGGATGCGCCGCACCCGTGCCGCCGTCGTCGACGAGGGCGAGGCGCTGGCCCTCCGGGTCGGTGAAGTCGAGGACGCCGCGGCCGTCGCGTTCCGTCGGCTCGGCGACCGAGACGCCGGCGCTCGCGAGATGCTCGCGCCACCAGTCGAGCACGCCCTCGCCGGCCACCCTGAGGCCGGTCAGCGTGACGGTGCGGCCACCCCGGCGCTCCGGCGGCGCCGGCCAGTCGAAGAAGGTGAGGTCGGTGCCGGGCGAGCCGTGCTTGTCGGCGTAGAACAGGTGATAGGCGGTGACGTCGTCCTGGTTCACCGTCTTCTTGACGAGGCGCATGCCGAGCACGCCGGTGTAGAAGGCGTGGTTGCCGGGCGCGTCGGCGGAGACCGCGGTGACGTGGTGGATGCCGGTGAGCTGCACGGAACGATCTCCGGATTGGTGGCCGCGGCGAAGCCGGGGCCGTCGGTCAGGCGGACGGTGCGGCGGGCTCGGGGCGCGAGGGAACGGGCGGCGGCCGCCGGCTCGCCGCAGCCTCGGCGATCAGCCGGTCGGAGGCGTCCTCGATGCCGCGCTCGAGCCTGGCGAGGA
>CALRZT010000001.1:0-45146 GCA_943372725.1 Pseudoxanthobacter soli DSM 19599 | reverse complement strand
GTCACCGGCTCGGGCGTCGTCACCAGGGGGCTCGACAGCGGCGCATAGTTCGCGCGATCACCGGCGCGGGCCTGCACGGCGATGCCGTTGCGGATGTCGACGACCGGAACGACGGTGAACACGGGAGGAGCTACCCCTTGCAGGCCACTCGGACGGCCGTCGCCGGTCTGGACGTCGGCGGCGCCCACGTCAAGGCGGCGCGGATCGAGGCCGGCCGCGTCGTCGCGGTGACCCAGATCGCCTCGCCGCTCTGGCAGGGCATCGGCCGGCTGGACGCCGCACTTGCCGAGGCGCGGGCGTTTGTCGGCGCCGTAGACCGCATCGGCGTCGTCGTCACCGCCGAGCTCGCCGACACCTTCGAAAGCCGCCGCGACGGCGTCGCACAGGTCGCGCGGCGGATCGGCGAGGCGTTCAGCGACGTGGACGTCTCCCTCTACGCCGGTCCGGCCGGCCTTGTGCCGCTGGCCGAGGCGGTCGACCACGTCCGCGACGTCGCCTCGGCGAACTGGCACGCGACCGCAAGCGTCGTGGCGAGCGCGCTGCCGAACGCCCTCCTCGTCGACATCGGCTCGACGACGGCCGACCTCGTGCCCATCCGCGCCGGCGCGGTCGCCGCCGCCGGCTATTCCGACGCCGAACGACTGGCCGAGGGGGAGCTCGTCTACACCGGCGCGACGCGCACCTCGCTGATGGCGGTGGCCGACCGCGTGCCGTTCGCCGGCCTCTGGCAGCCGCTGATGAACGAGCACTTCGCCACCATCGCCGACGTCCACCGCCTCACCGGTGCCCTGCCGGAGGGCGTCGACCAGCACGCCACCGCCGACGGCCGTGGCCAGTCCGTCGCCGAGAGCCGCGCCCGCCTCGCCCGCCTGCTCGGCCGCGACACGGAAGACGCGTCGGAGGCGGAATGGCTCGGCGTGGCGCGGCATCTCGCCGAGTTGCAGCTCCGTGCCCTGCACGACGCCGCTGCTCAGGTGCTGTCGCGCACGCCGGTGCCGGGCGAGGCTCCGGTCGTGACGGCCGGGATCGGCGCCTTCCTGGCTGATCGGCTGGCGGCCCGGCTGCAGAGGCCGGTCGTGCCGTTCGCCGGGCTCCTGTCGGTCGACCTAGAGGCGGCCGAATGGGCCAGCCGAGCCGCCCCGGCCGTGGCGGTCGCCCTGCTCGCCGCCGCGCCGCAGCCCCCCTATCCCGCACAAACCTCGTAGATCTCGATCGGCTCGGCCCGGCCCTTCGCCTGGACTTCGCCGAGCGGGCGGAAGCCGACGCCGCCGGTAGCGTGGTCCTTCACCTGCCGGCTCGCCAGGATCGTCGTGCCGAACGCCTTGTTGATGCCTTCCAGCCGCGAAGCGACGTTCACCGTGTCGCCGATCGCCGTGTACTGCAGGCGGTCGGCCGCGCCCATGCTGCCGACGACGGCGGTGCCGGTGTGCAGGCCGAAGCGGGTGACCAGCACCGGCTTGCCGAGCGCCGCCTGCTCGACGTTGTAGGCGTCGATGCGGGCGGCGAGCGCGAGCGCGCAGGCGAGCGCATGGTCGACGTGGCGCTCGTCCTCGATCGGCGCGTTCCACATCGCGTAGACGGAGTCGCCGAGGAACTGGATGATGGCGCCGCCGTGGTCGCGGATGCAGCCGCTCATCACGTCGAAATAGGCCGACAGCATCGCCACCACCGCCTCGGGCTCGTGGGTCTCGCAGATCGTCGTGAAGTCGCGGATGTCGGTGAACATCACCGTCACCTCGCGCCGCTCCGCCACCCGTCCGCTGAAGCGGCCGCCGCCGACGAGGAGGCGCACCACCTCGCTCGGCACGTAGAGGGCGAAGGAGCGCACGGCGTTGCGCGCCGCCGTCATGGCGCTGGCGAGCGCCATCACCTCGCTGATGCGCGAATTGATCGGCGGGCCCGGCTCGAGGTCGAGCGCCTCGAAGCGCTGCGCCTGCCGGGTCAGGGCGGCGAGCGAGCGGCTGATGGCGATGGCGACGAGGAGGGCCGCCAGGATGCCGGCGAACAACACGCCGGCGGCGATCGTCACACCCTGCTGCAGGAGCGCGATGGTGTCGGCGGTGAAGTCGGATTCCGGCGCCGCGACGACGACGGTCGCCCCTTCGGCGAGGGTGCCGGTTCCGCCGCCCGACAAATGGATCAGCCAGGCCTGTCCCTTGTACGGGAAGGTATGCAGCAGCGTCTCGCCCGGCTGCCGGTCGCGCAGCATCGCCTGGGCGACCTGGACGAGGCCGGCCTCCGGCAGGGCCCGAAGTTCGCTCATGCCGTCGCGCGAGCCGATCGCGTCGGGAAGCTGCTCGGCGATGTGGCGGTTCGAATGCACGACGAGCCGGCCGTTGCGGTCGAAGACGAAGGCTTCGGCGTGGCGCGACAGGCGGGCATCGACGAGGAAGGCGCCGATGGTGTCGAGCAGCACGTCGACCGAGACGATGCCACCGGCGGGGTCCGACCCGACCCGCGACAGGCTGATGCCGACGGAGCCGGTCGTCGCCATGGCGTAGGGGCCGCTGAGGGCCGGTCCCGGTGCCGCGGCCACCGCCGCGCGATACCACGGCCGGCCGCGGGGATCGTATCGGGTCGGGCGTGGCGGCGACGCGCCGAGGCGCGCGCCGCTGCCGTCGAAATAGGTCCAGCTCTCGGTGGCGGCATCGCTGGCGGCGCGCAGCACCAGCCTGAGGGCGGTGACGGCCGCGTCCGGCGCCCCGGAGGCCCGCCGCCAGCCGTCATCGTCGAGCTTCACCGCCTGCAGGAAGCCGCCATCCGGATAGCCGACGTGGGCCGTGTCGATCTCGGGAGACGCGTTCAGCATCCGCTGCAGCATCGCCTGCTTGGCCGCCAGATCGGCGTCGGCGGGTGCAGCGAACTGCGCCGCGGCGCTCGCCAGCGTCACCGGGGCGAGACTGCCGGCGACGAGGTCTGACAGGCGGTCGGAGACCCGCTCGGCGAGCAGCTGCATCTGCCGGCGGGCGCCGTCGAGCGCCGTCTCCTGCCCCTGGCCGTAGGCGAGCAGCACGAGCGGCGTCGCCACCGCCAGCAGCAGCCCGACGATGAGCACGGCGAGATGGATGCGCAGCGACTGCGTCCACCGCAGCGGCGACCCGGCCCCTCCGAGAGACCGGTCCCCGCTCACCGGCTGCGCCGCAGGAACGTCCCGAAGGCGCGCGGGCCGTCGCCGACGCGCACCTCCGCCACGACCTCCAGTGTCGCCGGGTCGATCACCGACAGGGCGTTGGAGAACCAGTTGGCGACGACGAGCCGGCCGTCGCTCGCCGTCTCGATGCCTTCCGGGTACTCGCCCACACCGATCGCACCGAGGGGCGCGAGGGTGGCGAGGTCGAAGGCCGTCACCGTCTCGGCGTACTGGTCGCTGGAGAATCCGCGGCCGCCGGACAGCGCCACCGCATAGGGCCGCTCGCCGACCTTCACCGTGCCGATCGCCCGGCGCTCCGCGATGTCGATGACCGTGACGTCGTTGGAGCCGACATTGGCCGTATAGGCGCGTCCGCCATCGGCATCGATCGTCACGCCGAACGGCCGGATGCCGACCTTCACCGTCGCGACCACGGCGAGGCTCGCCGCATCGATGATGGAAACCTGGTCCGAGTCCCGGTCGGCGGTCAGGATCAGGCTTCCGTTCGGGGTGACGGCGACGCCCGACGGCGAGGCGCCGACCGGAACCGTCGCCGTGATCGCGCCCGTCTCGGGGTCGACCACCCACAGCCGCGCGCCGTACCAGTCGGCGACGTAGGCCGGTGCGCCGGACGGATGCACGGCGACACCGAGCGGGCCACCGTCGAGGGCGACCCGCCGCACCACCGTGCGCGCCGCCGTGTCGAGCACGGAGAGGTACTTGCCCTCCGGGCTCGTCACGTAGGCGCGCGCACCGTCGCGTGCGACCGCGATGCCGGCCGGCCGGCCGCCGATCGGGATCGTCGCCACCACCTTGGCCGCAGCGAGATCGACGACGCTGACGTCCTCGCTCTCCTGGTTGGTGACGAAGGCCTCGTCGGCGACGGCGGGGCACGAGCCGATCAGCGCCGCCACGGTGGCGGCGCGCAGGATCGCGGCGATCCCCTGCATCCGGATCGTCACTGCCGCCATCAGCTGCCCGATTCGATCTTCTTCTTCAGGGCCTCGAGGCCGCCCTTGTAGACGCCGGTGACGGCGGCGATTGCCGCATCGTCGTTGAGCTCGGCCGGCGGATCGTTGTTCGGATAGCCGCGATAGAAGGCGCCACGCCACTCCACCGTCGAGGTCTTGCCGTCCGGGCCGGGCAGCACGGTGATCGTCGAGGAGTAGTTCGTCACCGGCAGCACCTTCACGTCGACGGCGGTGATCCGGTACGAGTAGGACATCTTGGTGGCGTCGTACTTGACCAGCACCTCGTCGATGGTGCCGTCGTTCGGCAGCGTCAGGCGACGGGTGGCGTCGATGGCGTTGCCGTTCTGGCCGTCCTGCTTCACCACCGCGGGGTGCCAGGACATGTCCTGGAAGTTGCCGATCGCGGCCCACACCTTTTCCGGCGGGGCGTTGATCTCGATCGTCTCGGTGACCTTCTTGCGCGTCGGGCCATGCGCTTCGGCGGGCGGGGCGAGCAGCGGCGCGGCGACGATGGCCGCAAGTGCGACGGCGAACAGGCTCTTCAACATCGGTCGTCTCCTCGGGTTGTTCAGGGCAGCGCCGGTTCAGCCGGCGGCATTGTTGGGGGCGACGGTCTTGTGCGCCTCGATGCGGTCGATGATCCAGCCCCACGCCTCGCGCTCGGCCGGACCGGCGGTCTTCTCGATGGCGATCGCGAGGTAGGCGATCTCCCGTTCGATCTTCTCCGGCGGCAGCATGGAGAGACGCGTCGACAGGATCGCCGCCTCCAGCACCGCGTTCTGGGCGCGGTTGTAGCCCGGCCACGCCGTCACCGCGACCGTCTCGACCACCCGGCAGCGGAAACGGGGTCGCTGGGCGTCCTCCTCGACGCTCTCGACCGCGAGTTCGAGGTGGGCGTGGACGTGGTCGCTCGACAGCCGCCGGCCCGGCACGTGGGTCGCGGGCTCGGTCGCCCAGTCGCGCCGCCCGGTGACGCAGCCGGCTATGATGCGCACGTCGCGCGGCGACGAGGCGACGGCGAACGGGTTCTCGGCGAGGTTGGCGATCGCCGGCGACGGGCGAAACGGCGCGAGCACCCAGCCGTCGCCGGCGGCGATCAGCCCGTAGGGAGCGATGTGCGCGGTGCCGGCCGCATCGGTGGTGACGACGACCGTTTCGAGGATGAAGGCCATCGCCTCACTCTCTCCGCTCGCGGCCGGCGCGCAAGGTGTGGCCGGCCTCCTGCAGGCGCGTCTCGTCGCCGCGCGGGCGTGGCGGGGCGGCGACGCCGAAGTCGAGCCCCTCGTCCTGGGCGTAGCGCTTGCCGAGCCGCCAGGCGATCTCGGCGCGGGCGAGTTCGGCGCCGAGATAGAAGGCGTGCGCCCCGTCCGCCTCGACGCCGAGCTTCGGGAAAGCGTCGAAGGCGTCGGTGACGACGTGGTGGCCGTCCTTGTTGAAGACGTGGATGCCATCCTCCGCCACTTCGATGCGGTAGTTGCGGTCGCGCACGGCCCCGGCGAGCGCGTCGATCTCGGCGGGCGTACTCGCGAACGGCAGCCGGTCGTGCAGGCCGAGAAGCATCTCGCCATACCCCTTCGGCAGCGCCGCGTCGCGGTGGGCGGCATAGAGGATGCGGCGGGCGGCGTCGTGCTCGGCCACCGTGGTGCGCGTGTGCGGGCTCACCTGCACGATCAGCGCGTTGCGGATTGAAAGCTCCGAGGCGATGCCGAGCAGGATTGCCGTGATGCCCGTGGTGTCGGCCTCGGTGAGCTCGGTGAGGTTGCCGGTGCCCATCAGCATCTCGACCTCCGGCCGGGCGCGGCGGAAGGCGGCGTAGCGCTCGATGGAGGCGGTGAAGCCGAAGTGGATCGGGTCGAGCACAGGGTCGGCGAGGAAGGGACGCCCCGCCGCCGACAGCTGGTCGGCGGCGCGGAGCAGCGAGGGAAGGTCGCCAGGTTCGGCCGGGATCAGCACCGGCGTTGCGGCGATCTCGTCGAGGTGGGAGAGCGTCGCCTCGCTGAGGCTGAGCACGAAGTCGCAACCGGCCTTCGCACCGCGCACGAGGTCAGCCGGATCGCCGGAATCGACGCTGACCCGGAAGCCCGCCGCCTTCAGGGCCCGCACCGTCTCCTCGAGATGGGGAAAGGGCGTGCCGGGCAGGCAGCCGATGTCGACGACGTCACCGCCGGCGTCGCGGTCTCGGACGGCGCGGGCGAGGATCGCATCGACGGGCATCGACGTCGCCTCGACGAGTTCGACGAACAGCCGAAGGTCGTGGCGCGAGAGGTCCGGCGGCTGGCCGCCGCGCCCGAGCCAGCGCGGCAGGTCGGCGATCTCCTCCGGCCCGCGCTCGAACGGCACGCCGAAGCGCCCCGTCAGCGCCGCGAGGTCGACGCGGGCGCGTCCCGGCAGGATGACCCGGCTCGCACCCTCGGGGAGCTGCAGGCGGCGGTTGAGGATCTCCTCGGTCATCAGCGCGGCGACCTTCACGCCGGCGTCGAGGATGGTCCAGTCGAAGGCCTCGCGCCCGATCGCCTCCATCGTCCGCTCCAGCCGCGGGCGGGCGAGGTGGCCGGTGACGAAGACGAGGTGGTCCGCCATCGCGACGGTCAGGCGAGCTTCCGGCGCCGCATCGCCGCCGTCAGCTCGTCCAGCGTCTCGACCACCTCGGTCGCCTCGAAGGTGCGCAGTCGCTCGACGTTGTCGAGGTCGACGCGGCGCGGATAGACCTTCACCATCCCCTTCGGCGCCATCGTGTCCATCTCCGGCGCGGTGTCGCAGGCGAACACGATCGTCGGCACCCGGCACTTGCCGGCGTGGGCGAAGACGTTGGTCGCCAGCGTATCGGAGATGCCGTAGACGCACTTCGCCACCGTGTTGGAGGTGGCCGGGCCGATGATCGCGGTGTGGTAGTCGCCATAATAGAAGCGCCCGATCGGCGCGGCGCTGGCGGTACTGTCCTTGATGACGCGCACGGACGGCGGCAGCGTGTCGAGGCGCTGCTTGTACATGCTGACGACCTCGGCGGCCGCCTTGGAGACGAACAGGTCGACCTCGCCGGCCGCGGCGACCAGTTCCAGCGTCTCGGTGAAGTAGTGGCCGGAGCCGGTGAGCGCCCAGGCGAGGCGCGGCAGCACGAGGCCCGTCGAGCGCTTGCGCGGCGCCTTCGCCGGAAGGCTCGAGGCGGCCTCATCCGCGGCGGACGACGGGGGCGCGGGATCAGGCATGAGGCTCTCCGGTGCGGCGCGGAACAGGTCGAGGACGACGCTGTTGCCGTGCCACGCCCGCCGGCCGGGCGCAATCAGGCGGCATGGGGACGGGCGGCGGCTGCCAGCGCCGCGACGAGGGCGGCGACGCGGCCGCCATCGAGCGGCGCCGTGCGATCCGGCCCGGCTGTGGCGGCGCCACGCACCCCGATGAGCTCGGGCGACAGGGCCGCGAGCGCGGGAATGTCATCGAGGCGCACGGAGCCGGCGAGGCCGCAGAACAGACCGGCGGCGCGGCATGCCGCCACCACCGCCTCGAGGTCGGCCGGCGCGAGGTGATCGAGGAGCCGGCCGCTGCGCTTGCCGGCGGTGTCGACCACGAGGCCGTGGAAACCGGCATCGGCCAGCGGTTCGATCAGGCCGGCGTCGAAGCCGTGGTCGGCGAACAGCACCGCGACGAGCCGCGTCTCCGAGGCGAGGCCGAGGCCCAGCGTCTCGATCAGCGCTCGCCGGCCCTCGCCGGGAAACAGCCCGACCTTGACGAAGTCCACCCCCGTCTCGGCGACCGCGGCGGCGGCGGCGAGCACGGCGGCGGGATCGTCCGGCGTGCCGTCGCCGGTGGTGGCGCTGACCGGGCGGCGCCGGCCGACGGCAGCGACAGCGCGGCGGATCTCGTCCACCGCCACCATGCCGAGCGCGCCCTCGCGCGGCTCCTTGAGGTCGATGACGTCGGCACCGGCCGCGAGCGCGACCAGGGCCTCCTCGGCGTCGCGGGCGCTGACGAGCAGCCGCGTCGGACCGCCGGGCCTCACCGCCGTCCCTCCAGCGCACCCCCGGCCGGACGGTCGCCGCCGACGGGCACGAGCACGGGATGACCCTCGGTGAACAGGCGGGCATGCACGGCGGCACGCGCTGTGGCGTCACGGCGGCCGCTCGCGTCGAGGCCGATGCGGACGTCGCGGACGATCGCGACCGGGTTGCCGGCGACCTCGATCAGCCGGTCCGCCAGCATCACCGTCTCGCGGGTGTCGTGGGTGACGAACAGGACGGTGGCCGGCCGCACGGCGAGGAGGTCGAGGAGGAGCAGCCGCAGCCGCTCGGCGGTCGCCTCGTCGAGCGACACGAAAGGCTCGTCCATCAACAGCACGTCGGGTTCGGTGGCGAAGGCGCGGGCGAGGGCGGCACGCCGCTGCATGCCGACCGACAGCCGCTCCGGGTGCTGGTCCGCCGCCTCGGTGAGGCCGACGAGGTCGACGAAACGGTCGACGAGACCGCGCGCCAACTGGTCTGCATCAAGCGCCAGGGCGACATTCTCGCGAACGGTCCGCCACGGCAGCAGCCGCGGGTTCTGGAAGACATAGGCGAAGCGCGGCGACGGTGGCGCCTCGCCGGGGCCCGCACCGCCGACGGTGCGCACCTGGCCGACAAAGTCGCGGTCGAGCCCGGCGACCATGTTGAGAAGGGTGGTCTTGCCGCAGCCGGACGGGCCGATCAGCGCGACGAAGGAGCCCGGCTCCACCGAAAGCCGGAAGTCGCGGTAGAGCAGCCGCTCGGCGGTCGTGCCGACGGCCGGGAAGGCCTTGCGATCGATCGCGATGTCGAGGCCGCTCATCGACGCCATCGGTTCGCCGCGCGCTCCCAGGGCTGCAGGATCAGGATCTCGATCGCCTGGACGACGAGGATGAAGGCGATCGCATAGGCGAGGATAGAGGCGACGTCGAACAGTTGAAAGTAGAGATGCAACTGGAAACCGACGCCGTTCGAGCGGCCGAGCAACTCCACCACCAGAACGATCTTCCAGACCAGCGCGAGCCCGGAGCGGGCCGAGGCGGCGAGGAACGGCGCGAGCTGCGGCATCACCACGTGGCGAAGGCGCCGTCGCCATGAGAAGCGGTAGACGGTCGCCATCTCGTCGAGGTCGCGCGACAGGGCGCGGGCACCCTCGCGCACGGTGACCGCGACGTTCGGGATCTTGTTGATCGCCACCGCCGAGATCGCGGCAACCTCGGTCAGGCCGAACCAGACGTAGCAGAGGATGATGACGACCAGCGCCGGGATGTTGAGGAGGACGATCAGCCAGCCGTCGAAGAAGCGGTCGGCACGCGGCGAACGCCCAAGGGCGAGGCCGATGGCGCCGCCGATGACCATCGCCAGCGAGAACGACACCACCACGCGGCCGAGCGTAATGGCGACGTTGTAGGGGAGTTCGCCGGTGGCGCTGTCGCGGACCGCCGCCGCCAGCACGGCGGCGGGACTTGGCAGCACCCGGCTGTCGATCAGGGCGGCAGCGACGGCCCAGACCGCCACCAGCGCGGCGAGCGAGACGAGCGTCCAGCCGATGCGCGACAGCGTCGATGACACGCCCGATCCCGTCGCCACCGTCGCCGCCCCGCCCGCAAGTCCGCCCCGCGATCCGTCGTCAGGACGACGGCATCCAGAACACCGAGGGCTCGAACGTCGACTTCGGGCCGACCAGAGTCTCGCCGCCGAGCTGCTCCAGCGTCTCGTAGAGCTTGTCGGCGGAGTTGGTATAGGCGGCCGACCAGCCTTCCACCATGCCCTCGCGGTAGCGCGTCTTCAGCGCCGCGAACTCGGCGTCGCTGTCGACCTGCATCAGCGGCCGCAGGCGGTCCCACTCGGCGTCGGAGGTCGCGAGCAGGCGGTTCGCCTCGACGACCGACTTCATGAAGCCGGCCACGGCGGCGCCGCGGTCGCCGAGCTTCGAGGAGCGCCAGACGAAGCCGACGAGCGGCGGGTTCGGCTCGATCTCGAGCGCGTCCATCATCTCCGGAACGCCGATGACCTGCTTCAGGCCCGAGCCCTCGAGGCGGGCGGCGAAGTGCCAGTAGGTCAGCACCGCGTCGAGGCTGCCGTTCTTCAGCTGCTCGTTGAGGAGCGGCGGCGCGCCGAACACCGGCTCGGCGGCGGTGGCGAGGTCGACCCCGGCCTCCTTCTCGCCGTAGCCGCGCAGCAGCAGCCAGCTCTTGTCGAGCGGGCCGCCGGCGACGCCGATCTTCTTGCCGACGAGGTCCTTGACGCCCTTGATGTCGCTGTCGCCGCGCACAATCACGGCGCCGAGCGCCGCAGAGTAAGGCGCGAACATCATGTCCTCGCCCTCGCCGCGGGCGCGCAGCGCCCAGAACCAGTCGGCGGTGATGAGGTCGACGTCGCCCGCCTGCAGGGCCACAGTGGTGGCGTCGCGACCGGCGAGCTCGACGAGCTCGAGGGCGTAGCCGTTCTTGGCGTCGAGGCCGTTCGTCTTGATGACGTCCATCAGCCAGTTGACGGTGCCGAACTTCAAGACCGCGACGCGGATGGCGTCAGCCGCATTGGCGCGGTCGGCGCCGACGGCGAACGCGAGCAGCATCGCCACGGCCACCACGGCGGTGCGAGCGGATGCGACGGGTCGCGCCAGCGACCGCGCAAGGGAACCAAGCATCGGACAAATCTCCCTGTTCGTTCTTCGCAACCGGCGCACCGCCGGCATCGGCGTCAGTTCGGCGCGCCGCCGGGCGGGGCGGCGAGCAGCCTGTTGTCGACCAGGAAGCGCAGGCCGCGCTGCCAGGATTCGTCGGTGTTGCCGCGGATCGAGGTCTTGGCGACCTGGAGGACGCGGCCGGTCTCGACATCGCGCACGTAGATGGCGACGTCGAGGATGAGGTTCGACACCTTCTGGACGATGCCGACCATGCCTTGCGTGGCGCCGACCGCCTTGGCGAGGTCGATGTCGCAGCCGTTGCAGCCGCGCATCGGCGCGAGGCGCGCATACTCGGCCTCGACCGGCGGCGTGAGTTCGACGATCTCGTAGCGGCCGGAGGCGGCGAGTTGCGCCTTCAGGTCGGTGGCCAGACGGTCGAGGCGCGCCTCCTGGTCGGCGCGGGCGCCGTCCCTCTCGCCCTCCTGGCTGGTGTCGACCAGCTCGAACGGGAAGACCACCACCTTGATGGGCGCCGTCGCCGGGTCCTGGGCGGCGGACAGCGGTGCGGCGGCGAGCACAGCGAAGACGAGGGCCGTCAAGACGAGAGCGGCGATGAGGAGCGCGTGCGCACCCGTCGCCCGGTCCGCCGGAAGCGCCGCTGCGCCCGCCTGCACCCGCTGCCTGCGCCCTGCCCTCACCGCCGACCTCCCTTTGCGCGCATCGCGCACCGTCCCGTTCGGGAACTTTTGCCCAAAAGACATAGAAAGATGAATTCTGAAAAGCAAAGACAATCTCGCTTATTAGCTTCTTAATATCTTTGGAAACTTGATCGCTGGACCATACATGCTAGATGTCGGGAAAAGTTCAATCGGGAGGCAGGCGGCATGGAGTGGTCAATGCGGCAGGAGAAGTTCCGGCCCGCGACACGCTCGACCGGGACGGCGCGCATCGGCGCCGCCCTCGTCGCGTTGGCGCTGGCGTCGGTGACACTGCCGGCAGGCGCCCAGGATGCAGCCCCCGCGACGCCTCCCGCAGCGACCAAGCCCGCCGCCGAGGTCGCCAACGTCAAGATCGCGGTCCTCAAGCAACTGGTGGACGCCCCCGAGCCGCTGTCGCTCCTCGACATCCCGCCCGCCGACGACGGCTTCTCCGGCGCCCGCCTCGCCGCCGAGGACAACAACACCACCGGCCGCTTCATGAAGCAGCACTTCGACATCGTCGAGGTCGAGGTGCCGGTCGGCGGCGACGCGGTGGCGGCGCTGAAGGACCTACTGGCGCAAGACGTCCATTTCATCGTCACCCTCGCGCCGGCCGAAACGGTGCTGGCGCTCGCCGACGCCGCCGGCGACGAGGCCCTCATCCTCAATGCCGGCGCGCCGGACGACCGCCTGCGCGGCGAGGACTGCCGCGCCAACGTGCTGCACCTCGGCCCGTCGCGCGCCATGCTCGCCGACGCGCTGGCGCAGTTCATGATGTGGAAGCGCTGGGACGAGTGGTTCCTGATCCGCGGCAGCCATCCGAACGACGAGCTCTGGGCGGCGGCGCTGCAGCGGGCGGCGACGCGCTTCGGGGCGAAGGTGGTCGAAGAGCGGGTCTACGAGGACACCGGCGGCTCGCGGCGCACCGACACCGGCCACGTCCAGGTGCAGAAGCAGATCCCGGTGTTCACCCAGCGCGCCGAGGAGCACGACGTCATCGTCGTCGCCGACGAGAGCGAGATCTTCGGCGAGTACCTGCCCTACCGCACCTGGGAGCCGAGCCTCGTCGTCGGCTCGGCCGGCCTCGTGCCGGCGTCCTGGCACCCCGCCCACGAGCAGTGGGGCGCGACGCAGCTGCAGAACCGCTTCGTCAAGAAGAACAACCGCACCATGCGCCCGCTCGACTACCAGGCGTGGATGGCGGTGCGCACCATCGGCGAGGCGGCCACGCGCTCCAAGTCGGCGGAGTACGCCCCGGTCCGCGACTACATCAAGGGGCCCGACTTCAACCTCGCGGCCTTCAAGGGCCAGGCCCTGACCTTCCGGCCCTGGGACGGCCAGTTGCGCCAGCCGGTGATCCTCGGCACGTCGAAGCTGCCGGTCACCGTCTCGCCGCAGGAGGGCTACCTGCACAAGGTCACCGAGCTCGACACCCTGGGCTACGACCAGCCGGAGAGTGCCTGCAAGCTCTGATCCCGGGATGGCCACCAAACCACACCGGCCGTCCGCGACGGCCGAGCGAACGAGATTTCAGGGAGGATCCGACCGATGACGACACGCCTCGCGACGTATGCCGCCACCGCCCTCCTCGCCGCGACGATGCTCGCCGGCCCGGCCGGCGCCTACACGGTCTATGTGTCGAACGAGAAGGACAACACCGTCACGCTGATCGACACGGCCACCCTCGAAGTGATCAAGACGGTCGACGTCGGCAACCGGCCGCGCGGCATCACCCTCTCGCTCGACGGCAAGCAGTTGTTCGTCTGCACGAGCGACGACGACACCGTGCAGGTCTATGACGCGAAGACCATGGAGCTGCTCTACGACCTGCCGTCCGGCCCGGATCCGGAGCTGTTCGTGCTCGCCCCCGACGGCAAGCACCTCTACATCGCCAACGAGGACGACGCGCTCGTCACCGTCGTCGACGTCGAGAGCCGCAAGATGGTGGCCGAGATCCCGGTCGGCGTCGAGCCGGAGGGCATGGGCGTCAGCCCGGACGGCAAGTTCGTCGTCAACACCTCCGAGACGACCAACATGGCCCACATCATCGACACGGCCACCCACGAGATCGTCGAGAACGTGCTGGTCGATTCCCGCCCACGCTTCGCCGAGTTCACCCCCGACGGCAAGGAGCTGTGGGTGAGCTCGGAGATCGGCGGCACGGTGTCGGTGATCGACATGGCGACCCGCCAGATCTCCACCAAGATCGAGTTCGAGATCGCGGGCGTCGCCAAGGACGCCATCCAGCCGGTCGGCGTGCGCGTCTCCAAGGACGGCAAGAAGGCGCTTGTCGCCCTCGGCCCCTCGAACCGCGTCGCCGTCGTCGACGTCGCCTCCAAGCAGGTCGAGAAGTACCTGCTCGTCGGCCAGCGCGTCTGGCAGCTCGCCTATACGCCGGACGGCAAGCTCGGCTTCTCCACCAACGGCAACTCCAACGACGTGTCGGTGATCGACATGGAGACGATGGAGGTGACGAAGTCGATCCCGGTCGGCGGCCTGCCGTGGGGCGTCGTCGTCTCGCCGGATTGAGGATCGTCGCCGCCGTCGGACGCGGCCGCGTGTTTCGGGTAGCCTAGCGCCATGACGACACCGGCCAGCGACAGTCCCGCCCTCGTCGTCGAGGGAGTGAGCCACGCCTTCGGCGCCCGCAAGGTGCTGACGGACGTGTCTCTCACCGTGCCGCGCGGCCGCTTCACGGTGCTGCTCGGCCTCAACGGCGCCGGCAAGACGACGCTGTTCTCGCTGGTGACGCGCCTTTACGGCAACGTCTCCGGCGCGATCCGCGTCTGCGGCTACGACGTGCGGCGGACGCCGCGGCCGGCGCTCGCCCGGCTCGGCGTCGTCTTCCAGAGCCGGGCGATCGATTCCGATCTGACGGTGATGGAAAACCTCGCCTACCACGCCGCCCTGCACGGCATCGGTGGCTGGCAGGCGCGGGCGCGGGCGATGCAGATGCTGGAGCGCACCGGCCTCGCCGACCGCGCGAAGGACCGCGCCCGCACGCTGTCGGGCGGGCAGTTGCGCCGCGTCGAGATCGTCCGCGCCATGCTGCACGGGCCGGAACTGCTCCTCCTCGATGAGCCGACGGTCGGCCTCGACGTCGGTGCCCGCCAGGCGATCCTCACCGCCGTGCGGACGCTGGTCGCCGAGGACGGCCTCGGCGTCCTGTGGGCAACGCACCTGATGGACGAGGTGGAGCCGGACGACCGCGTCGTCGTCCTCCACAAGGGCGTCGTGCTGGCCGAGGACAGCGCCGCCGCGATTGTCGCGCGCGCCGGTGTCGCCACCATCCGCGACGCCTTCGTGGCGCTCACCGGCGAGCGGCCGGTGGCGGAACGGGAGGCGGCGGCATGAGGACGGCACGATGAGCGGCTTCGTCCCGGCCGGCGGGCGCGGCATCGGCGGCTGGCTCGTCTGCCTCGGCGGCATCGTCTGGCGCGAGGCGCTCCGCTTCGTCCACCAGAAGGAGCGCTTCCTGTCGGCGCTGGTGCGCCCTCTCGTCTGGCTGTTCATCTTCGCCGCCGGCTTCCGCGCCGTGCTCGGCGTGTCGATCGAGCCGCCCTACCAGACCTACGTGCTCTACGAGGTCTACGTGACGCCCGGCCTCGTCGCGATGATCCAGCTCTTCAACGGCATGCAGTCGTCGCTGTCGATGGTCTACGACCGCGAGACCGGCACGATGCGTACGCTGCTCGTCAGCCCCTACCCGCGCTGGTACCTGCTCGCGTCGAAGCTCACCGCCGGCGTCGTCGTCTCGATCTTCCAGGTCTACGCGTTCCTGGCGATCGCCTGGTTCTGGGAGATCCGGCCGCCGTGGATCGGCTACCTGACGGTGCTGCCGGCGCTGGTGCTGTCGGGGCTGATGCTCGGCGCCCTCGGGCTCGTCCTGTCGTCGCTGATCAAGCAGCTCGAGAACTTCGCCGGCGTGATGAACTTCGTCATCTTCCCGATGTTCTTCGCCTCCTCGGCGCTCTATCCGCTGTGGCGGGTGCGCGAGGGCAGCGTGCTCCTCTACGACATCTGCCGCTTCAACCCGTTCACCTACGCCGTCGACCTCATCCGCTTCGCCCTCTACGGGCAGTTCAACCCCTTCGCCTTCGCCGTCGTGGCGGGAACGGCGGCGCTGTTCCTCACCATCGCCATCGTCGCCTATGATCCCTCGCGCGGCATGATGATGAGGCGCGGCGGCGGCGCAGGCTGAAGGCTGGTGGGCAGCGACGCCACGAGAACAACACTGGAGGAAGCATGCACAGCGCGCAGTCCGGCGATCGTCCCCGGCGGTCCGGCCGGCTGGCGGCGATCGCACTCGCCGCCCTCGTCGCGGCGTCGTTCACGGTGGGTCCGCGCCCCGCGGCCGCGGCCACCGGCGGCGACTGGCCCTGCGTGCAGCGCAAGGTGCCGCGGCTGTCGATCGGCCAGATGTGGAGCGGTCCGCTCGTCGAGGGCGGGGTCTGGAGCGGCGACGCGGCGATCCGCGAGCTCGCCCCGAAGCTCGCCTCGCGCCGCCTGCCGGTCGAGGAGGCCGGGCCGCTGATCGACGAATTCGCCAGCAGCGCCGCCGCCGACAAGGCGCATCGTCTGGCGATGCTGTTCGCCGCCACCTTCGAGATCATCGACCGCGACCGCTCCTCGGTCGTCGCCGGCATCGAGCGCTATTCGAAGCGCCAGCAGGCGCTCGCCGCCAAGATCGGCGACGAGAGCCTGAAGATCGGCGAAATGAAGCGCACCAGCGACGGCTCCAACCCGGTCCTCGACCGCATCGAGGACGCCGAGGTGGCGCTCGACTGGGACATGCGCATCTACGAGGAGCGCGAGCGCTCGCTCACCTATGTCTGCGAGGTGCCGGTGCTCTACGAGCAGCGCGCCTTCGCCATCGCCAAGCTGATCGAAGCGAAGCTGAAGTAAGGCCGCGCAACGCGGCGGCGCGAGGGGGCCGCGCCGCCGGTTTGCCAGTGCGATTGCTCAGGTGTCGGCTTCGAGCAGGCCGGAGCCGAACAGGATGCCGGCCACGCCGGCTCCGATCAGCGGCGCTACGATGAACAGCCAGATCTGCCCGAGCGCGCCGGGGTTGCTGGCAACGCCGACGATCGCCGGGCCGAGCGAGCGGGCCGGGTTCACCGACACGCCGGTGACGTTGATGCCGACGATGTGGATGACGACCAGCGTCAGGCCGATAGCGATGCCGGCGAGCCCGGTGATGTGCTGAGAGTTGCCCTTCTGCGTCACGCCGAGGATGCAGACGAGGAACAGGAAGGTCGCCACCACCTCGAAGACGAAGGCGGAGACGACGTTGTACTCGCCGAGATAGCCCGCGCCCCAGCCGTTCTGGCCGAGCCCGCCCGCCCAGCCCGACGCCTTGCCCGACAGGATGACGTAGAGCACCACCGCGCCGGCGATGGCGCCGAGCACCTGGGCGATGACGTACTGCACGAAGTCGCCGACCGACATGCGGCCGGCGAGCAGCACGCCGAAGGAGACGGCCGGATTGACATGGCAGCCCGAGACCGGGCCGATGCCATAGGCCATGGCGACGATGGCGAGGCCGAAGGCGAAGGCGATGCCGAGCACGTCGATCGACGTCGGCCCGGTGCCCATGCCCGCGATGACGGCCGCACCGCAGCCAAAGAGGACGAGCGTGAACGTGCCGATGAACTCGGCGAGAGGCTTCTTCATGATGCGAGTCCCCCGACTCCCGCGGACCATCCGCTAGACGCGACATGGAGCGGGGCTCGACGAAAGTCGAATCATGTTCGGGTGATGGCGGTGCGGCGCCCCCATCGGATGCGTTTGGGAGGGCGCCCGCTCGCGCGACCGTCGCCGCGCGAACGCCCTCGGCGCCGCCTCAGCCGGCGATCTTGGAGAAGTCGGCCACCGTCAGCGTCGCGGCGCGAATTTCGTTCAGGAGCGTCAGCCGGTTCTCGCGCACGGCCTTGTCGTCGGCGTTGACGAGGATGGCGTCGAAGAACGTGTCGACCGGCGCCCGCAGGCTCGCGAGCGCGGCCATCGCGGCGGCGAAGTCCTCGCGCGCCACGGCGTCGGCCGCCGTCGCCTTGGCCGCGACGATCGCCTCATAGAGCGACTTCTCCGCCGGCTCGACGAGCCGGGCCGGGTCGACCGGGCCGTCGAAGGCGCGGCCGTCCTTCTTCTCCTCGATGCGCAGGATGTTCGCGGCCCGCCGCGTGCCCGCGAGCAGGTTCTTGCCATCCTCCGTCTCGAGGAATTTTCCGAGCGCCTCGACCCGCTTGACCACGAGCACGAGGTCGTCCTGCCCCGGCAGCGCGAACACGGCATCGACGAGATCGTGCCGCGCGCCCTGCTCGCGGAGCTGGACCTTCAGGCGGTCGGCGAGGAAGGCGAGGAGGTCCGTCGCCAGTCCCCCCACGCCGTCATCGCCCGGCTTGACCGGGCGATCCATCCCGAGTGCCTCACGCCTGTCGTCGCCAGAATGGATGGCCCGGTCAAGCCGGGCTATGACGGGGGAGAGGGTCGCGAGAAGGCCCAGCCGGTGAGCGCCGGTGAGCACGATCCGCACCACACCCAGCGCCGCCCGCCGGAGCGCATACGGGTCCTTGCTGCCCGTCGGCTTCTCGTCGATCGCCCAGAAGCCGACGAGCATGTCGAGCTTGTCGGCGAGCGCCACCGCCACCGAGACCGGCGCCGTCGGAACGGAGTCGGACGGCCCCTGCGGCTTGTAGTGCTCCTCGATCGCCGCCGCGACCTCCGGGTCCTCGCCCTGCTTTTCGGCGTAGTGCCGGCCCATGTGGCCCTGCAACTCGGGGAACTCGCCGACCATCTCGGTGGCGAGGTCCGCCTTGGCGAGGCGGGCGGCGCGCTCGGCCTTGTCGGGATCGGCGCCGACCAGCGGCGCGAGCTCGCGCGCCAACCGGGCGATGCGCTCGACGCGCTCGAACTGCGTGCCGAGCTTCTCGTGGAAGGTGACGGACTTCAGCTTCTCGAGCCGCGTCTCGAGCGGCAGCTTCAGGTCGGTCTCGTAGAAGAAGCGGGCGTCCGACAGCCGCGCGCGGACGACGCGCTCGTTGCCGGCGACGATCGCCTTGCCGCCGTCCTTCGCCTCGATGTTGGCCGTCAGCACGAAGCGCTCGGCGAGCCGGCCGGTGGCCGGATCGCGCAGCACGAAGCACTTCTGGTTCGCCCGGATGGTCGAGCGGATCACCGCGTCGGGGATCCGAAGGAACGCCTTGTCGAAGGAGCCGACCAGCACCACCGGCCACTCGACGAGGCCGGCGACCTCTTCCAGCAGCCCCTCGTCCTCGACGAGTTCCAGCCCCAGCGCGAAGGCGCGGTCGCGGGCATCGTGCAGGATGATGTCCTTGCGGCGGTCGGCATCGAGCACGACGTGCGCCTTGTCGAGCTTGTCGACGTAGTCGTCGAAGCGGCGGACCGTGATCGCGGCCGGCGCATGGAAGCGATGGCCATGCGTCGTGTTGCCCGAGGCGACGCCGGACACGTCGACGATCACCACGTCCGGCTCCTCGGTCTCCGGGCCGAAGGTGCAGAGGATCGAGTGCAGCGGCCGCACCCAGCGCAGCGCGCCGGCTTCCGCCGAGGCGGCGCCCCAGCGCATCGACTTCGGCCACGGGAAGGCGCGCACCACCGAGGGAACGATCTCGGCCAGGACGTCCGTCGCCTCGCGGCCGGGCTTGCTTGTGCGGGCGACGTAGAACTCGCCCTTCTTGGCGTCCGCGACGATCTCGGCCTGGTCGAGCGAGGTGAGCCCCGCCGCCTTCAGGAAGCCTGCAACCGCCTGTTCCGGCGCACCGACGCGCGGCCCCTTGCGCTCCTCCTCGACGTCCTTCGACCGCACCGGCACGCCGGTGACGCGCAGGGCGAGCCGGCGCGGCGTGGCGTAGGCGACGGCGTTCTCGTAGGCGAGGCCGGCGGCGACGAGGCCGTCGGTCACCAGCGCCTTCAGGTCGGCCGCCGCCCGCCGCTGCATGCGCGCCGGGATTTCTTCGGAGAACAGTTCGAGCAGGAGTTCGGGCATGGCACCGGTCGGAGCTCTGAGGGGTCGGCAGGGAGCCGATCAATACGGGGCGGCGGTCACGTCGGTCCGGGCAAAGTCGTCGCCCTTGTAGAGCAGTGGCTCCCCCGTGTCCCTGGCGAGGGCATAGGCGAAGCAGTCGCCGAAGTTCAATGCGGCCGGGTGGCGACCCTTGCCGTAGCGGCGAAAGCCGCGCCGCGCGAGGTCCGCCTGGCGGGGCGTGACCGGCTCGATCGTGAGCGCGAGCTTGGCGACGAGAAGGTCGAGGTCGCGCGCGCCGTCGTCACCGAACCGCGCCTGGACGACGATCCCCGCCTCGACCAGGGTCGCGGCCGAAACACGGCGGGTGGCCGAACCTAGTACGGCACGGGCGATGCGCGCCGCCTCCGGTTCACGGCCAAGCAGGGCCATGATTGCCGACGTGTCGAGGATCATCCGGGCAGTCCGTGCTCGTCGTAACCGAGAATCTCTTCGTCGGAGCGCTTATCCAAGACTGGCAAGGAGGCACAGTGCCTCCCGATTTCGAGCACCTCCTCCAGCAGGTCGTCGTTGTCCGCCCCCTTCCGAACCTCGCGGGCGAGGCGTTCGCGAAGTGCCGTGACGACGGCCTGCGTGATGGTTTCGCCGGTCTTCGCCGCGACAGCCCGCGCAAGGCGGTCCGCTTCGGGGTCCTTGATGGAGAGGGGCATTGGATACCTTTCTACCTCGCGAGGCAGTCAGGTATATAAGGCAGCTCCCGTCCGGACGGAAGACCGCTACGCCGCCTGCGTCCCGCCGCCGGCCTCCGTCGCCAGCCACGCCTCGCCACAGGCGCGCGCCAGGGTGCGGACACGCAGGATGTAGCTCTGCCGCTCGGTCACCGAGATGACGCCGCGGGCGTCGAGCAGGTTGAAGAGGTGCGAGGCCTTGATGCACTGGTCGTAGGCCGGCAGCGCCAGGAGGTGGCGGCGCGCGGCGCCCTCGTCGCTCCAGCCGGCCTCGACAAGCCGGCCGCACTCGGCCTCGGCGTCCTGGAAGTGCTTCAGGAGCGCCTCGGTGTCGGCATGCTCGAAATTGTAGCGGGAGAACTCCTGCTCGGCCTGCAGGAAGACGTCGCCGTAGCTGATCTTCTCCGCGCCCTCGCGGCCGTTGAAGTTGAGGTCGTAGACGTTCTCGACCCCCTGCACGTACATGGCGAGGCGCTCGAGGCCGTAGGTGAGCTCGCCGGACACCGGCGCGCACTCGAAGCCGGCGACCTGCTGGAAGTAGGTGAACTGCGACACCTCCATGCCGTCGCACCAGCACTCCCAGCCGAGCCCCCAGGCGCCGAGCGTCGGGCTCTCCCAGTCGTCCTCGACGAAGCGCACGTCGTGCAGCAGCGGGTCGATGCCGATGGCGGCGAGGCTCTGCAGATAGAGGTCCTGCAGGTCCGGCGGCGAAGGCTTCAGGATCACCTGGAACTGGTAATAGTGCTGCAGGCGGTTGGGGTTCTCGCCGTAGCGGCCGTCCTTCGGCCGGCGCGAGGGCTGCACGTAGGCAGCCTTCCACGGCCGCGGCCCGAGCGAGCGCAGCGTCGTCGCCGGATGGAAGGTGCCGGCCCCGACCTCCATGTCATAGGGCTGCAGCACCGCGCAGCCCCGCTCCGCCCAGAACCGCTGCAGCGTCAGGATCAGCCCCTGGAACGAGCGGGCGGGGCTCATCGGGTCGAGCGCGGCGGGACGGGACGTGTCGGATGCGATTGCTGCGGCGGCCATCTGCGGTCTCCCGGCGGGACGCCCAAGCGCCCCCGGCGAAGGGTCGCGACAGTTATGCGGCAGGGCGGCGGGGGTCAAGGCGGCGACCGCCCCCCTCACTCCGCCAACAGCACCGTCCGGCATTCGGCCGGCAGCGCCGACAAGGGCATCGGCGGCTTCGGTTTCGCCGGCTTCGCCGGCGTCGCCGGCTCGGGGCGGGGGCGGACCTTGGCGAGCCATTCCTTCACCTCGGCGCCGCAGCCATCGCCGGAGCCGGGCGGGTCCTGCGGGCGGCAACCCTCGCTGCCAGGCGGGCAGTCGAGGCGGACGTGGAAGTGGTAGTGGTGGCCCCAGTAGGGCCGCACCTTCGACAACCACGCCCGGTCGGACCCAGCACTGGTGCAGAGTGCCTGCTTGATCGCCGGGTGGACGAAGATGCGCTCGACCTCGCGGTCCTGGGCGGCGCGGCGGATCAGGCGGGCGTGCGCCGCCGTCCACAGCTTCGGGTCTACCTCGACGCCGTTATCCTTCAGCATCGACTGGGCGCTGAGGTCCTCGCGCTCCTTCGCCGACAGCGTGCGGTTCGGCATCGGCGTCAGCCAGATGTCGGCGTCGAGGCCGATCTGGTGGCTGGCGTGGCCGGTCAGCATCGGCCCGCCGCGCGGCTGCGCGAGGTCGCCAACGAGGAGGCCGCGCCAGCCGAGACTGGGGGCGGCGGCGGCGAGCTTCTCGAGATAGGCGATCAGCGCCGGGTGGCCCCAGTTGCGGTTGCGCGACAGCCGCATCACCTGCCACGTCTTGCCGTCGACCGGCAGCGCCTTCGCCCCGGCGAGACAGCCGCGGGAGTAGAAGCCGATGGCGCGGGCGGCGAGCGGGGCCGGCACGCCGACGTTGCCGAAGAGCTCCTTCGCCGGCGCGCTCGCCGTGACCGGAATGGTGAAGCGCGGGCGGCCGCCGGTCGACGGGGCGGCGGGCGCCGCTGGCATCGCGTCCTCGGCGTCGGCCGACGTGGCCGGGGGCGCCGGTGCCGTGGCGGCCGGTGGAGCGTCGGGGGCAGACGGGGTCTCGGCCGGCGCGGCGACGGCCGGCGGTGGAGCTGCACCCGGCGGGGGGTTCGCCCAACTCGGCGGCGGGCGCACCGGCGGCAGCGGCACCGCCGCGGTCGCGGCCGGGCTTGCGAGCGGTGCGGCCAGAAGCGCCGCGAGGGCGGCGAGCATCGGCGCGCGAATCGGCGTCCGTCCCATGGGGACCGAAAGTCCGGCCAAGCGGCCCCGTCGTCAAGCAGCCCCGCCGTCGAGCGGTTCAGCGAGGGGCCGTCCGCTCGGACGCGCCTCGCCTTCACACGTCGAAGAACACCGTCTCCGCGTCGCCCTGCAGATGAATGTCGAAGCGGTAGACGCGACCCTCCGCCGCCGCGCCGTCGGCAATCGCGACCAGCGTCGCCCGCCGATCCTCCGGCACCAGCGCGAGGATGGCATCCTCGTCGTTCGCCGCCGGCTCGTCGGAGAAGTAGAGCCGGGTCGCAAGCCGCTTCAGGAGCCCGCGGCCAAGCACGGAGACGAGGATGTGCGGCGCCTGCAGGGCGTTGCCGCGGCCCGGCACCCGCCCCGGCTTGATGGTGACGATGCGGAAGGCGCCGTCCCTGCCCGTCGGCACTCGCGCGGCGCCCTTGAAGCCGGGGGTACCCATCTCGTCGGCGCGGTCGTCCTCGGGGTGGTCGTAGCGGCCGCTGGCGTCCGCCTGCCAGGTCTCGATCATGGCGTCCGGCACGGGCTGGCCTTCGCCGTCGAGCACGCGGCCCTCGATGACGATGCGCTCGCCCGGCACGCCGTCGCCGGCGACGATGCCGGCGCGGTCGAAAGGCACGAGGGCGTCGTGGAAGAACGGGCCGACGGTCTGCGAGGGCGTGATCGTGCGGGCCATCAGGCGTGGTCCTCCATCGGCGTCGCCGCCCGGCCGCGCAGCACGATGTCGAAGACGTAGCCGGTCGCCCACTCGGGCTCGGTGAGGTCGATGTCGAAGCGCGAGATCATCCGCTGTTGCGCCTTCTCGTCGGTGACCGACTGGAAGATCGGGTCGTAGGGGAACAGGGGGTCGCCCGGGAAATACATCTGCGTGACGAGCCGCGTCAGGAACGACGGGCCGAACAGCGAGAAGTGGATGTGCGCCGGCCGCCAGGCGTTGTGGTGGTTGCGCCAGGGATAGGGGCCGGGCTTCACCGACAGGAAGCGGTAGCGCCCCGCCTCGTCCGTCACCACCCGCCCGGCGCCGGAGAAGTTCGGGTCGAGCGGCGCCGGGTGCTGGTCGAGGGCGTGAACGTAGCGGCCGGCGGCGTTCGCCTGCCATATCTCGACCAGCGTGTTCGGTACCGGCCGGCCGTCCTCGTCGAGCACGCGGCCGGCGACGATGATGCGCTCGCCGATCGCCTCGCCGGCGTGCTGGCGGGTGAGGTCGTGGTCGGTCGGGCGGATCATCTCATGGCCGTAGACCGGCCCGGTGATCTCCGACAGCGTCTGGGGAATGGGAATCAGCGGCCGCTTCGGCGCGCGCAGCGCGGTGGACTTGTAGCCGGCATAGTCGGAGCGCGGGTCGTCCTCGCTCGCCGGCCGGTAGGGCCTCGGGGTCTGCATCGCGGCGTCTCCTCGGACAGGCGCGCGTCGCGGACCCTTCAGGGCCTTCTGTCCGGCGGCGCGCCAACATCGCCGAAGTCTTCACGCCCGGGCGGCGACGGCAAGCGCCGGCGCCGACCAGTTCGCCGGGTTCTCCGACCGGATTGCCGGATGAACTGCTTGCGACCGGAAAGCGGCGGCGCCGCCTACTTGCGGCCCTTGTCGTGGCCGTGATCGTCAAAATCGCAGTCGCAGAAATCGTCGTTCGGCAGCGAGTCGAGCTGGTCGACGAGGTTGCTCGGCTGGTCGGTGTCGACGAACTCGCGGCGACGGTCGAGGTCGAGGTGCCAGCCATAGAGCGGGAACGACACCGGACCGATCACCGAGCGGATGGAGCCGTCCCACGCCCGCGGCCCTTCCACCTGGCCGCCGGAGCGGACGACCAGATAGGTGCCCGGCTGGACGAGGCCGGTGCAGCCGGCACCCTCGATGCAGACGTCCGACGCCCCCTCCTCGAGGATGACGATCGCCTCGCCCGGGCGCACGAACACGTCGACGATAGTGCCGCGCACGCCGATCGTCGCGACCGGGGTGCGCACCTTGTAGGACTCAGACTTCGACGAGCCCGAGACGAAGCGAAGCGCGCCGCGCGTCGCCTGCACGGCGAAGTCGCTGGCGCGGCGATTGCCGTCGAAGACGAAGCGGTCGAGCACCACGTCGGAGGACGGGCCGATCGTCAGGCTGGTCTGGTCGAGGAAGAGCAGCTGCGCGTTCGATTCCCGGGCGGTGGAGATCGTCTCGTCCTGGAAGACGTCGGTGCCGACGCCGAGCACCCGCGGCGCGCCGCCGGCCGAGCCGGTGACGTCGCGCACCACCACGGCGGCGATACCGATGCCCTCCGCCGCCGCACCCGCCGCGAACGAGGCCGCCATGACGCCGGCGAGCACCGCCGCCCGCACGCCTCGCATCCCTGTCGCCGTGATGGTGTCGCGCTGCATGGTGGCCGCCCGTCATCTGCCGCGCCCGTGGCTGCGGCCCCGTCAGCCGAAAAATCACCGATCCGCGCGCCTGGCGCAATGGCCGGCGCGCGGATCGGGGTCACCTCCCTCGGTTCGCCCGACCCCTGCAGAAGAGCGACCCGAACTGTGACGAAAACATCATCATCGAACGCCTCCAAGACCGATGTGACGGAGATCACGGTTTCGTCGAATTGACGGGGACGTCCCGATCGCCCACCGTGCGATCCGGGAGTGGTCGCTCGGGCGACGGCGACAGGGCGTAACGGCATGCTGGACGACGGCGGCGAGACGGGCGCCACCGCGATCATCCGGATCGCGTTCGCGGTCGTGTGCCTTGCGGCGGCGGGCCTCGTCGCAGTCCCCGCGCCGGCGAGCGCCGACGAACTCGACGTCCTCTACGCGCGCATCCTGACGAACCCCCGCGACGTCGAGGCGAACCTCGCCTACGCGCGGGCCGCCGAGGCGCGTGGCGAACTGCGCAAGGCGCTGACCACATACGAGCGCGTGCTCCTGCTCGATCCCGGCCAGGCGGAAGCCTCCGAGGGCCTGTGGCGCATCCGCCGCCTTCTCGAGCCCACCTCGACGACGGTCGTGATGGAGGCCGGCGTCGGCTACGAGAGCAACCCGACCGAGCAGTCGCAGCCGCGCTTCTACGAGGACAGCGCCTCGCTGTTCGCCGCCGCCCGGCTGCGCGACGAGCGCCGCCTCGGCGATCTGCGCTGGCGCACCGACGTGCAGGGCTACGGCATCTGGTATCCGGACGCCGACACCGTCAACAACGCCGGCGTGGCGGCGAGCGTCGGCCCGGTGCTGCCGGTCGGCGACAGCGGCTACACCATCCGCCCCGCCGTCGTCGGCGCGCTGGAATGGCTCGACCAGAGCTTCCTCTATGGCGAGGCCGGCGCCAGCCTGACCTTCGAGGGCCGCTTCGCCGGCGCCATGCAGGCGGTGGAACTGCGCGGCGTCTGGCGCGGCTACGGCGACCGCTGGGCCTCCGACAGCGGCCCGGTGATCGACCTCTCCGGCCACTTCGCCACCGCCGGCCTGATCGCCGACCGCGACCTCCTCGCCATCCGGCCGCGGCTGCGCTGGAGCGGCGTCGACGGCACGTCGCTCAACGTCGTGCCCACCCAGTTCGAACCCGGCAACTACATCGAGCTCGGCGCCCGCGTCGACTACAACGTCCAGGTCGTCGACTGGCTGGTGGCCGGCGCCCACGCCGGGCTCTACGAGCGCTGGTTCTCGGCGTCTGCCGCGCCCGGGCGATCGGACCGCGAGGACACCTACTTCGCCCCCGGCGCCTCGCTCACCTTCACCAACCTCATCACCTACGCGACCGACTTCAAGGTCGACTACACCTACCAGCGCCAGCTCTCCAACGCGCCCGGCCGCACCTTCTCGAACAACGTCGTCACCGGCCGGGTGATCGCCCGCTTCTGAGAGCCTGAGAGCCGGCGCGAGAGTCCCCGGGGTCCGCCGCGGTGCTTCGCCATACGATCCGCCTGCGCACCGCCGTCGCCGTGGCGCTGACGGCCGGCCTCATCGCCGCCGGCGGCACCGTGCTGCGCCTCGCCGACCCGGTGCCGCTGATCGGCCTGCGCAACCTCGTCTTCGACCAGTTCCAACGCCTGCGCCCGCGCGCCTACGACGCCGAGTTGCCCGTGCGCATCGTCGACATCGACGACGCCTCGCTCGCCCGCTATGGCCAGTGGCCGTGGCCGCGCGACCGGCTGGCGGCCCTGATCGAGGCGACCGCGGCGGCGGGGGCGGCGGCGATCGCGATCGACCTCGTGCTGGCCGAGCCCGATCGTTCCTCGCCGGAGCAGATCATCGCCTCCCTGCCCGACACGCCGGCCCGGCGGGCGCTCGAGCGCGCCATCGAGCTCGGCGAGCCCAACGACACCGTGCTCGCGACGGCGCTCGCCGCCTCCAACTCCGTCACCGGCGCGATCCTCGTCCACGGCGATGGTCCGGCGGTGCCGGCGAAATCGGGCTTCGCCGTCTCCGGCGACGATCCCCGCCCGGCCCTGCCGGACTTCTCGGCCGTGGTGGCGCCGCTGCCGATCCTGCTCGAAGCCTCGCACGGTCTCGGCTCGACCAACTGGCTGCCCGACATCGACCAGGTGGTGCGCACCGTGCCGCTCGTCTTCGTCGTCGGCGACGGCTTCTTCCCTAGCCTGTCGGCGGAGGCGCTGCGGGTCGCCCAGGGCGCCTCGACGATGCTGCTGCGCGCCTCCAACGCTTCGGGCGAGACCGCCTGGGGCGCCTTCACCGGCCTCAATGCCGTGCGCATCGGCGACATCACCGTGCCGACGGAATCGAACGGCGAGATGCGCATCCACTTCACGCCCTCGACGGCGGAGCGCTACGTGCCGGCCTGGCAGGTGCTCGACGGCACCATGGCACCCGGCCTGCTCGAGGGTCGCATCGTGCTGATCGGCACCAGCGCGCCCGGCCTGTTCGACCTGCGCGCGACGCCGCTCGAATCCGCCGTGCCCGGCGTCGAGGTGCACGCCCAGGCGATCGAGCAGATGATCGCCGGCGGTGCCCTGACGCGGCCCGACTGGGCGGCGGGCGCCGAGCTCGTCGCCTTCGTCGCCGCCACGCTGATCGTGGCGCTGGCGGCAGCCCTGCTCGCCTCCGTGCGCATGGCGCTCGCGACCGGCCTCGCCGTGCTCGCTTCGCTCGCCGCCACAAGCTGGCTCGGCTTCACCCGCTCGCAGATGCTGGTCGACGCCTCGTTTCCGGTGCTCGGCGCCGGCATCGCGCTCGCCGCCTCGATCGGCCTCGTGTCGCTCCGGGAGGAGGTCGAGCGCCGGCGCATCCGCAACGCCTTCGGCCGCTATCTCGCCCCGGCCTTCGTCGAGGAACTGTCGCGCAATCCGGAGCGGCTGAAGCTCGGCGGCGAAATCCGCCCGATGACCATCCTGTTCTGCGACATGCGCTCGTTCACGACGATCTCGGAGGGCATGGACGCGCACACCCTGACGCGCTTCATGAACGCCTTCCTGACGCCGCTCACCGACGTCATCCTCGAGCGCCGCGGCACCATCGACAAGTACATGGGCGACGCCATCATGGCGTTCTGGAACGCCCCTCTCGACGACCCCGACCATGCCGCGCACGCCTGCGATTCCGCGCTCGCCATGCTCGTCGCCATCGAGCAGTTCAACGATGACCGTCGCGCCGGGCGCGTGCCGGGGCCGAACCGCGACGTCGCCATCGGCATCGGCCTCAACGGCGGCGACTGCTGCGTCGGCAACCTCGGCTCGGAGCGGCGCTTCGACTATTCGGTGATCGGCGACTGCGTGAACGTCGCCTCTCGCCTCGAGGGCCAGACGAAGGCCTACGGCGTGCCGGTGCTGGTCGGCGAGACCGTCGCCACGGCCACCCGCCGCCACGCCTTCCTCGAGGTCGACCGCGTGCGGGTGAAGGGCAAGACGACGGCGGTCCGGCTGTACGCGCTGTGGGGCGATGGCGCGACATTGGCCGACCCGGCCTTCGGGGCGCTGCGCGCGGCGACTGACGCGATGCTCTCCGCCTACGCGAGCGGCGACTTCGCGGCCGCCTCGGACCGGCTCGACGAAGCCGAGGCGATGACGGACGGCCGCCTCGCCGGCGTCGCCGCGATCTACCGCGAGCGCATCGCCGAGCGGATCGGCCAGCCGTTGCCGGAGGGCTGGGACGGCAGCCATGACCTGTTGACGAAGTAGGCCTCGGCGCCGCTCCGCGGACGCCGCGCACGACGGCCGCGATCAATCAACGATGACGGGCCCGGCCGGTGTGACGAGGGAGGCGGCGAGCGACGGGCCACCGGCAACGACGTCCAGAGCCGCTTCGTCCAGGCCGATCGCGGAGAACGCCGCCACGATGCGATCCGGGTCCGGGTGGTGGATCGTCAGCCGCTCCAGCGAGCACCCGGACGCCGGCATCCGGTTCGTCGGGTGAACACCCAGCGGCCATTCGATCAGCGTCGGCACGGCGCCGCCTTCCACCACGCGGCCGTCGTCGGGGATGGTGATGCGCCAGACGAGGTCGCCGCGGGTCATCTCGTGGATCGGTCCGTGCGGGAATGGCGAGGCCGCCGTCGCCGCGTCGAGGTCGTCGGTGTTCGCCGCAAAGGCGACGAGCCGCGGCCGCTCGGCGAGGCGCGCGGCGAGCGCCGGCTCGTCGAGGCCGAACCAGCGCGGCCGCCCCGGCGGCGGCGCGTCGGGATCGATGGCGATGACCTCCAGATAGACGCCGTCGCCGAGCCGGAGCACGCGGTTGTGCGTGCCCATGCGCGGGTGCGCGCCGCCCGGCGAAAGCGGCACGCCGAGCCGCGCCTCGAGCCAGGCGGTGCCCGAGGCGAGGTCACGGGCCGCGACGACGAGGTGGTCGAGCCGGGCGGTCATTGTTGCCGCCGCGGCGGCCCGCCGCTCATCCGCCCTTCTTCAGGAAGTCGAGGATCGCCGTCGACGGGTTACCGTCGGCCGGCAGGCCCTTGTCGGACTGGTAGGCGCGGATCGCCTCGCGCGTGCCCGGCCCCGCCTTGCCGTCGATGTCACCGGGGTCGTAGCCCTTCTGGGCGAGCAGCCGCTGCAGTTCCTCCATCTGCGCCCCGGAGAGCGGGCGCATGTCGGCCGGCCAGGTCGCGGCGATCGGCGGGGCGCCGAGGATGCGGTCCGACAGGATGCCGACGCCGAGCGCATAGGAGGTGGCGTTGTTGTAGCGCTTGATGACGTTGAAGTTCGGCAGGATCAGGAAGGCCGGCCCGCGCGCGCCGGCCGGCAGGATCAGCTTCGCCTTGTCGTCTGGGCGCGGGAAACCAGCGCCGGTCGCCCGCTTCACGCCCATCTTCTGCCAGTCGGCGAGGGTGCGCCCGGCCTTCTCGTCGACGCGGGCGTAGTTGAAGCCCTGCGGCAGCACGACCTCGTAGCCCCAGGTCTCGCCCGTCCGCCACTTGTTTTTGGCGAGCAGGTTCGCCGCGGTGGCGAGGGCGTCGGGGATGTTGGTCCAGATGTCCACCTTGCCGTCGCCGTCTGCGTCGGCCGAGAAGGCGAGGTAGCTCGTCGGGATGAACTGGGTGTGGCCCATCGCACCCGCCCACGAGCCGGTGAAGCGCGCGGACGGCACGTCGCCGCGCTGCAGGATCTTCATCGCGGCGATCAGCTGCGAGCGGCCGAACTTGCCGCGCTTCGGGTCGCAGCAGGCGAGCGTCGCCAGCGAGCGGATGACGCTCTTCACCACGGCGGGGTTGTCGAGCACCTTGCCGTAGTTGGATTCCATCCCCCAGATCGCCACCAGGATCTGCCGCGGCACGCCCGAGCGGGCCTCGATCTTGTCGAGCCACGGCTTCCAGGCGACCAACATCTCCTTGCCGGTCTCGACGCGCGCGTCGGAGACGGCGGTGGCGAGGTACTCGCCGATCGTCTTGACGAATTCCGGCTGGTAGTTCGCCTTCTCCAGCACCTCCGGGTCGCGCTCGGTGATGCCGGCGAAGGCGCGGTCGAAGGTGGCACGGCTGATGCCGGCCTTCTTCGCCTGCGGCCAGAAACCGGTGACGAAACTCTGGAACGCGGCGTCCGCGCGGGCCTCGGTCGGGCCTGCGAAGCTCAGCGCTGCGCATAGGGCAAGCGCGGCCACAGCAAAGCGGATGGAACGGTGGTCTGATCGGGTGCGTGACGGCATCGGCGCGCCTCCTCTCGTGTCTTCCCGGCGCGTCGCCGAGCCTCCCCCCAGAGACCCCACAGGCTAGTCTGCCATGGTTAACGCGTGGTTTCGACTGACCCGACGCGGCTCCCCCCGTCGGGCGCGGCCCCGGGCCGCTGCCCTCCGACACGAATCCGTGATATTGAGTCGGGTCGGACAGTGCCGACGGTGAGTTGCGAGAGACGCATGGACGACAGGACTGTTGCCGCTGAAGCGGCCGACGCGCTGCCCATCCTGGAGGGCGCGCCGTCGCCGCTCGACTGGCTCGCCTCCGGCCGCCGCACCGTCGAGATCGAGATCACCGCCATGAAGGCGCTGCGTGCGGCGCTCTCGCACGGCCTCGGCGACGCCTTCTGCGACACTGTCGGGCTTCTGCGCGGCATCCGCGGCCGCGTCATCGTCACCGGCGTCGGCAAGAGCGGCCACATCGGCTGCAAGCTCGCCGCGACGCTGGCCTCCACCGGCACGCCGGCCTTCTTCGTCCACGCCGCCGAGGCGAGCCACGGCGACCTCGGCATGATCACCGAGAACGACGCCGTGCTGGCGATGTCGTGGTCGGGCGAGACGAAGGAGCTCGCCCCGATCATCGCCTACGCCAAGCGCTTCCGCGTGCCGCTGATCGCCGTCACCTCGAAGGGCGGCTCGACGCTCGGCCGCGCCGCCGACCACGTCCTGAAGCTTCCCAAGGTCGACGAGGCCTGCCCGCACGGCCTCGCCCCCACCTCCTCCACCGTGCTGCAGCTCGCCATCGGCGACGCGCTGGCGATTGCGCTGCTCGAGGCGCGCGGCTTCACGCCCCACGACTTCCGCATCTTCCACCCCGGCGGCCGCCTCGGCGCCAGCCTGCAGTTCGCCCGCGACCTGATGCACGCCGGCGACGCCATCCCGCTCGCGCCGCTCGGCACGCGGATGAGCGAGGCGATCGTGCTGATGACCTCGAAGGGCTTCGGCTGCCTCGGCGTCGTCGACGCCCGAGGCCGTCTCGTCGGCATCATCACCGACGGCGACCTGCGCCGTCACCTCACCGGCGACCTGCTCTCGCAGACCGTCGAGGTCGTGATGAACGCCCGGCCGAAGACGGTGAAGCCCGACACGCTTGTCGCCGCGGCGCTGGAGATCATCAACACCTCCGGCATTACCGCGCTGTTCGTCGTCGAGGCCGGCAAGCCGGTCGGCATCCTCCACTTCCACGACCTGCTGCGGTCGGGGGTGGCGTAGCGGCGGGCGGCGTCTTCTCGCACCGGGCGAGCCGCTCAGTTGGACGCCGGTCCCGCGGCCATTCCCGCCAAATCGGGAGGGTCCGATGAAGCGCATCCCCGAGTTTCGACTTGTCCCCCAGCCGCTGACTGAAGAGGCGGCAAGCCTGCCAGGCTTCAAGTTTGCTCCGGCCGATGTCGGAACACGCCACAAGCTTGGTGGAACGCCGGATTTTATCCAGGCGGATGAGTGGCCGACATGCAGACAATGCCGACGTCAGACGTCGTTCGTCGGACAGTTCGACTCGGTGAACGATGACTTCATCTTTGCGGATTGCGGCCTAATCTACGTATTCTTCTGCTTCGACTGCATTGAACCCGCGGCCGTCGTGCAGTCCTATTGACCGGCTGGACCGCCAACACCCGCAGGCTCCTCTGCATGCTCTACATCCGCGAGCGTCAGTCGCCCGCAACCAAATAGTACCTACCTAACTACCAATTGACTAGTGACCTATCTGGCGCCAAGATGCCCTCGTCGCAATGGCGATGGAGGGCGCGATGAGGTCGCTGGACGAGGTGGTGCGGGAGCCCGGCACGAAGTCGAGCAAGATCCGCAAGCTGGCAGCGGCGGGCCACAGCCGCGCCGATATCGCCAAGGCCCTCGGCATCCGCTACCAGCACGTCCGCAACGTCCTGGTCGCGGACGAGGCCGCACTGGAGCGTCAGGCGACAAACGGCTCGGAACCGTCCGCCGGCCGCACTCCGATCGAGACGACCGTCCTACCGGGCGCTCCCTTCCGCCTGACGGTGGATGCCGCCGGCTGCGTCAGGCTCCCCACCGATGCCCTCGCCGCGTTGCGGGCACAGCCGGGCTCGGTGCTCGTCGGTGAAATGGTCGGCTCGGAGTTCCACCTATATCCGCTGCAGGAGGCGATCCGGCGCGCACAGGCGTCGGTGAAGGAGTTCGTCCCCACCGGCCGCTCGCTGGCGGATGACCTGATCGCCGATCGGCGGCAGGAGGTGGCGAAAGACGCCGGACGTGGCGAGTAGCGTCCTCGACGCCTCGGCCCTGCTCGCACTGCTGCAGGGTGAGCCGGGAGCGGAGGCGGTCGCCGCGATCGTCGGGGACGCCGTCGTCACCTCCGTCAATCTGGCGGAGGTGCTGGGAAAGCTGCTGGAATTCGGCCAGCCACGGGACGCGGCGCTGCGTGCCATCGGCCAGACGGCGGTCCAGGTCGTCGCCTTCGACGGCGGCATGGGCATCGAAGCCGGCGAGATGATCCCGGCCGCCCGGCGCGCCGGCCTCTCCCTCGGCGACGTCGCCTGCCTGGCGGTCGCCCGCCGTCTCGGCCTTCCCGCCTACACGGGCGACCGATCGTGGACGCGGCACGACTTCGGCGTCGAGGTCCGCCTGATCCGCTGACCCCTACCCCGCCCGCTCGACGATCAGCCGCACGCCGTCGGCGCCGGTGATCTTCACCGTCGTCCCGGCCGGCAAGTCGGGCCCCGACACCAGCCACACCGTGTCGTCGAGGTTGACGCGGCCGCGGCCGTCGACGAGGGCCTCGGTCAATTGCGCGCGGCGGCCAATGTGGCGGGCGGCGCGCTCGTTGAGGCCGCTCGCGTCGGACGGCTCCTGCCGCCGGCGCTGCATCCACGCCCGCCCGGCGATCACGGCGACGATCGCGAGCACGACGAACAGGCCCGCTTCCGCCTGCCAGGTGAGCGCGGTCCATCCGGCGGCGTCGGCGGCGAGCGCCACCACGCCTGTGAGGATCGCCGCGATGGCGAACCACAGCATGAAGGTGCCGGGCACCACCACCTCGAGGCCGAGCAGCACCAGCCCGAGCAGCATCCAGGCCCAGCCGCCCAGCGCCGCCATCATCGTCGTCACCAGCGAGCCCTCGCCCATCTCAGGCGGCTCCGCCGCCCGGAGGCGGCATCGCGCCACCCGCCGCCGGCACGGCGCCGCGCCGCGACTGCCGGGGCGTCGCCGGGCCCTCACCGCCGAACGCCTCGCGGGCGATCTCGCCGATACCCGACAGCGCCCCCAGGACGGCGGTGGCCTCCATCGGCAGGATCAGCGTCTTCTGGTTCGGCGACGTCGCGAACTGGCCGAGCGCCTCGACATACTTCTGCGCGACGAAATAGTTGATCGCCTGCACGTCGCCGGCGGCGATCGCCGACGAGACGAGCTCCGTCGCCTTCGCCTCGGCCTCGGCGGAGCGCTCGCGCGCCTCGGCGTCGCGGAAGGCCGCCTCGCGCCGCCCCTCGGCCTCGAGGATCTGCGACTGCTTCAGGCCCTCGGCCTTGAGGATCTGCGCCTGCCGGGCGCCCTCGGCCTCTAGGATCGCCGCCCGCTTCTCGCGCTCGGCCATCATCTGGCGCGCCATCGAGTCGACCAGGTTGCGCGGCGGATTGATGTTCTTGATCTCGATGCGGGTGATCTTGACGCCCCACGGCTCTGCCGCGGCATCGACGACGCGCAGCAGGCGATGGTTGATCTCGTCGCGGTTGGAGAGAAGCTCGTCGAGGTCCATCGAGCCCATCACCGTCCGGATGTTCGTCATCGTCAGGTTGAGGATGGCGTTCTCGAGCCCGCTCACCTCGTAGGCCGCCCGCGCCGCGTCGACGACCTGGTAGAAGGTGATGCCGTCCGCCGTCACCGTGGCGTTATCGCGGGTGATCACCTCCTGCTCGGGCACGTCGAGCACCTGCTCCTTCATGCTCATCTTGACGCCGACGCGGTCGATGAACGGCACGATCAGGTTGAGGCCGGGGCGGAGCGAGCGCGTGTACTTGCCGAAGCGCTCGATGGTCCAGTTGTAGCTCTGCGGCACCGTCTTCACGCCGGCGAAGACGATCATCACGACGAGCACGACGAGGGCGATCAGCACGACGTCGAAGGCACTGAGCGAGACGTTCATGGACGGGCTCCCGATGGCCGCAGAGGCCCGGCGACCAAAGGCCCGCGCGCCGTCACGGTCAAGGGTGCGATCGGATCACGCGCGCATCAGGCCTGTACGGCCCAGCCCGACAGCTCGCGGCGCACCACGTGGGCGATCACGTCCATCCCCTCGGGCGAATCGTTCAGGCAGGGGATCGCCGCGAACTGCTCGCCGCCGTTTTCCTTGAAGTAGTGACCGTTCTCCTCGGCGATCTCTTCGAGCGTCTCGAGGCAGTCGGCGACGAAGCCCGGCATCACAACGGCGAGCCGCTTCACGCCCTCGCGGGCGAGCGCCATCACCGTCTCGTCGGTGTAGGGCTTCAGCCATTCGGCACGGCCGAAGCGCGACTGGAAGGTGATCCGGAGCCGCTCCGCCGGCCAGCCGAGCCGCTCGCGCAGCAGCCGCGCCGTCTTGTGGCACTGGCAGTGATAGGGGTCGCCCTTTTCCAGATATTCCTTCGGCACGCCGTGGAAGGAGGCGAGCACCACCTCCGGCTCGAAGTCGAGGCTGGCGAGATGGCCCTCCAGCGAGCGGGCGAGCGCATCGATATAGACCGGGTCGTCGTGCCAGGGCGGCGCCGTGCGCACCGCCGGCTGCCAGCGCATCTTGGCGAGCTGCTTGAAGGCCATGTCGTTGACGGTCGCGGTCGTCGCCGCCGCGTACTGCGGATAGAGCGGCACCACCAGGATGCGGTCGCAGCCGGCGTCCTGCAGCGCCTGCAGCCGCTCGCCGATCGGCGGCGAGCCGTAGCGCATCGCCCAATCGACGATCGGACGCGGCTCCATCGTCGCGAGCAGCTCGCCGAGCTTGTCGGACTGCGAGCGCGTGATCGTCTTCAGCGGCGCCTCGTTGCGCTCCTTGTCCCAGATCGAGGCATAGGCGGCGCCGGAGCGCTGGGGCCGGCGCGACAGGATGACGAGATTGAGCAGCGGCCACCAGAGCAGCCGCGGCGCCTCGATCACCCGTCGGTCGGAGAGGAATTCCTTCAGGTAGCGCCGCATCGACCAGTAGTCGGTGCCGTCCGGCGAGCCGAGATTGACGATCAGCACGCCGATGCCGCCGGTGCGCACCGGCGGATGGCCCGCGGGCAGGCGCATCGGGGCGTGATGGCCGTCCGGTGCGGGTTTCGCGGACGGGCGGTGATCGGGCCGGGGGGCGGCCACGGCGGCTTCGACGGTGCTCAAGAGCGGTCTCGCGACTGTCAGGAGGTGGCAACGGGGCCGGTGCGCGGCCGTTTGGACTGACATAGCCCGTCAACACGGCGGAACCTAGCGCCCGATGCTTGCGCGGAAAGGTCGCCGTCGGGCGGCGCCGCCCGCGGCGGGCGCACGCGCCCTCTCGCCAACGTCATGTTGGATTGCGACACTGTCGACCGATCCCGCCCCTTCGAGGAGATCGTCATGCTCGCCGTTCTGTCGAAGCCCGTCCGCCGCGGCCTCGCCGTCGCCGCGCTGTTTTCGGCCGCCCTCCTCGGCGCCGCTATCCCCGCCCGTGCCGCCGAGATCACCTTCCTCGTCGCGAGCGACATCGACCGCGCCGAAGCCGACGAGGGCCGCGGCGGCTTCGCCCGTCTCGCAGGCGCCATCGCGGCGGAGCGCGCGGCGGGCGGCAACCTCGTCGTCGTCCACGCCGGCGACACGATCTCGCCGTCGCTGCTCTCGGGCTTCGACCAGGGCGCCCACATCATCGCCCTCACCAACATGCTGAAATTCGACGTGTTCGTGCCCGGCAACCACGAGTTCGACTTCGGCAAGGACGTGTTCTTGGCGCGGATGGGCGAGCTCCAGGCCGGCCGCAAGCTCGCGGCGAACCTCCGGATGCCCGACGGCAGCCCGGTCACCGGCTTCGCCGACACCACCATGCTGGAGTTCGACGGCATCAAGGTCGGCGTCGTCGGTGTCGCCGGCGACCACTCCTACGCCGTCTCGAGCCCGGGCGACCTGAAGATCGCCGGCACCGTCGACACCGCTCTGTCGCAGGCGAAGGCGCTCCGCGCCGATGGCGCCGACATCGTCGTCGCCGTCGCCCACGCCATGCGCAGCCAGGATCTCGCGATAATGCACGCCGGGGCGATCGACCTGGTGCTCTCCGGCGACACCCACGACCTGCTCGTCAACTACGACGGCCGCGCCATCCTCGCCGAGGCGCGCGAGCAGGCGGAGTACCTGCCGGTCGTCACCCTCGACGTCACCGCCGAGACCGTCGACGGCAAGCGCAAGGTCACTTGGACACCGGCCTTCCGCATCATCGACACCGCCAAAGTGACGCCCGATCCGGCGATGGCTGCCAAGATCGCCGAGCTCGAGAAGACGCTGTCGGCCGAGCTCGACGTCGGGATCGGCAAGAACGGCACCGAGCTCGACAGCCGGCGCGCGGCCGTGCGCGGCGGCGAGGCGGCGATCGGCAACCTGATCGCCGACGCCATGCGCGCCTCCACCGGCGCCGACGTCGCCCTGATGAACGGCGGCGGCATCCGCGCGAACAAGCTCTATGCCGCCGGCTCGACGCTGACGCGCCGCGACGTGCTCTCCGAACTCCCCTTCGGCAACGTCGTCGTCGTGGTGAAGCTCTCCGGCGCCGACCTGAAGGCGGCGCTCGAGAACGGCGTCAGCGCCGTCGAGGAGGGCGCAGGCCGCTTTCCGCACGTCTCCGGCCTGACGGTCGTCGCCGACGTCTCGAAGCCCGCCGGCAGCCGCATCGTCGAGGTCGAGGTGGGCGGCGCGGCGCTCGATCCGGGCAAGATCTACACCGTCGCCACCAACGACTTCATGGCCCGTGGCGGTGACGACTACGTGGCGCTGCGCCGCGGCGACTACGTCGTCGGCCCGCGCGACGGCAAGTTGCTCGCGACCGTCGTCATCGACGCCGTCGCGGCCGCCGGCACGGTGTCGCCGACGGTCGAAGGGCGCGTGCGGCTGCAGAACTGAGGGCGGCTGGCCCTCACCACGTCGCCGCCGGCGGCACGCCCTCGACCACCTCGGCGAGCCGCCGCAGCGTTGCCGGCGTCGTCTCGGCCGGCGGCGCGTCGGCGGCGAAGAAACCGGCGGCGGCGATCTCGCGGCCGATCCGCGGCGGCCCGCGCACGACGAAGCGGCGCACCACATAGAGCGCGACATGATCGCGGCCGAGCCCGGCGTTGAGGTACAGCCCGGCGAGTTCGGGGTCACCCGTGGCTGCGATGTTGCCCTCCTCGGCGAGTTCGCGCACCGCCGCCGCCACGGCCGTCTCGCCGGAATCGACGGCGCCGCCGGGCAGGTGCCAGCCGTCGACGTAGCCATGCCGGACGAGGAAGACGCGGCCATCGTCGGAGAGCACCATTGCCCGCACGCCGAGGGTCACCGAGCGCGTCAGCCGCGTCCACATCCGCAGGCTGCGGCGCACCGGCGGCGCCGCCGCGCGCATCAGGCGGCTCATCGGCCCGGCCCCGCAGGTCGTCCACGGGCAAGTCGCGTCGGGTCGGTGAAACTGCCGCACCGCGAAAGCCGCGCTTGGCAGCGGTCGCCGCGGCCGGCTATACGGTCGGGGACTGTGCCGTCGTCGTGCGCCCTCCCTGCGTGCTCCGGCCGAACCCTTTTGTCGATCGAGAGTTCCCGTCTCATGCTGTCCCTGTTCTCGCCCCGCCGGTGGCGCTTCGTCTGGTCGCCGGCCGTCGACTTCTCGCACGGTCGCGTCGCCATGGCGCTCGCCACCTTCCGCAGCCGCTGAGCCGACGGCCGCGGGCGCGATGTTCACCCTCGCTCATCTGTCCGACCCGCACCTCGGCCCCCTTCCCGATCCGCAGTTCCTCGAACTCGCCTCCAAGCGCGTCGTCGGCTACGTCAACTGGCACCGCAACCGCGCGGTGAAGCTGGCGAACTCGGCGCTCGACGCCCTCGTCAACGACATCCACGCCCGCGACCCGAACCACATCGTCGTCACCGGCGACCTCGTCAACCTGTCGCTCGCCGGCGAGATGGGGCCGGCGGCGAAGTGGCTCGGCACCCTCGGGCCGCCGTCCGAGGTGTCGGTCGTCCCCGGCAACCATGACGCCTATGTGCCGGGCGCCCTCGGGCGCGCCCGCCGCATCTGGGCGGCGCACCTGTCGGGCGATCCGGGTGACCACCACTCGCCCGGCCGGCCGCATTTCCCCTACATCCGCCGGCGCGACAACGTCGCGATCATCGGCGCCTCGAGCGCCCGCGCCACGGCGCCCTTCCTCGCCACCGGCCACTTCGACGCCCACCAGCAGTTGCTGCTCACCGAGATGCTGCAGGCGGCGGGCCACAGGGGGCTGTTCCGCGTCGTTCTCATCCACCATCCGCCGAACCACAAGGCGACTGCCTGGCACAAGCGGATGATCGGCGCCTCGCGCTTTCGGACCGCGATCGACGAGGGCGGTGCCGAACTCGTCCTGCACGGCCACACCCACAAGCCGAGCATCGCCTGGCTGAACGGCCGCGACGGCCTCGTGCCGGTGGTGGGCGTGCCATCGGCTTCGGCAATGCCGCACGGCCGCAATCCGGCCGCCCGCTACAACCACTTCACGATCGGTGGCGAGCCCGGCGCCTGGACCTGCCGTCTCGAAGAGCGCGGCGTCGCCGACCGCTCGATGACGGTCGAGACCGTCTCGATCGTCGACCTGCACGGCGGCGAGGCGCCGATCCCGCGCGCGGTCGCTCAGCCGACCGGCGGCCAGTCCGGCGACACGGCGGCATCGAGCGAGCCGTCGAGGCGCGGGTCCGGAACGATCTCCACCGCCCGCCGGTAGGCGACGAAGCCGAACGAACTGTAGAACCGCACCGCCGCCGGATGGTCGAGCGTGCAGGTGTGCAGCCAGACGCGGCGCAGGCCCTCGCGCCGCCAGGCGCGCGCCAGAATGTCCGCCATCAGCCCTCGTCCGAGCCCGCGACCGACGGCCTCGGGGACGAGGCCGAACAACACGATTTCCATTTCGCCCGGCCGTCGCAGGTCCAGCTCCACGAGGCCGATGTCGCGCCCGTCATCGACCACCGCGAGGGTGGCGATGCCGGGGTCGCCGATGCGCGCGGCGATCGTCTCGTCGGAGTGCCGCAGCCGCGAGACCCACAGCCATTTCTCGCCGACGGCCCGGAACAGGCGGCGGAAACGCTCGGCCTCGTGCGGGCGCAGGCGCTGCGTCGCCGGGGCCGCGGCGACCGGCTCCGCCGGCGGCGGCGCGCGCATCTCCATGAACGTCACGATGGCGGGTAGCACGCCGTCCGGCAGCGTGACGATGCCGTCGAGCGGAACGGCGACTGTCGGCGTTCCGGGCGGCACCGGACCGGGCTCTGGCATGGCGACCTTCGTGCTTGACGGGCGTGGAGGGCCCGGACGGCGCGGCCATAGCAGACCGGCGTCGCCGCGTCACCGCCGAACGCGCCACCCGCTCCGGCGTGTCGCCGGCCGGCGGGGCGGACTACTGCTCGCGGTATTCCTGGACGCGGGTGGCGCGCAGGCCGGCGAGGCCGTGCTTGTCGATCAGCGCCTGCCAGGAGAGGAATTCGTCGACAGTCAGGGTGTAGCGGCTGCAGGCTTCTTCCAGCGACAGGAGCCCCCCGCGCACCGCCGCCACCACTTCCGCCTTGCGCCGGATCACCCAGCGCTGCGCGTTGCTCGGCGGCAGATCGGCAATCGTCAGCGGGCTCCCGTCAGGGCCGATGACATAGCGCACTCTGGGTCGGACCTGCTCGGTCATTCTACGCTCACACAACACCGCGTCTTCACGGCGTCGACACTAGGTCTGCGGGCTTTAACAATGAGCTAAACGCGCCGGGGTGATTTGGTTAACACACGGTTACTTTCGACGACTGTCCGCCCTGCGTTGCAGTACGGCAACACCAGCCGTGGCGGCGCGGCAACGGACCCTCGACCGGCCGGGGGCGCCCGCGGCGGGAACTTGGACGCCGCCCGCCGGGTTCGCTATAGTGCCGCCGCAATGCACGGCCACGCGGAGCCTGCCCGGCGGTGCGCCGCGCGACCGGTGCCGCCTGCCGACCCCGACGTCGCCTGCCGACCCCGACTTGCCCACCCGGTCCGCGGACCCCATCTGCCGACTGCGCCGAACCGACTGCCCGTGCGCCGGCGGGTGGCGCCCCAGAACGCGACAGGACGATGAACCTCGACGGCTTCGCCCCGAACGCCTCACCCGCCGACACCCGCATCGTGGTCGCGATGTCGGGGGGCGTCGATTCCTCCGTCGTCGCGGCGCTTCTCGCCGAGGCCGGCTACGACGTCGTCGGCGTGACGCTGCAGCTCTACGACCACGGCGAGGCGACGCACCGCTCCGGTGCCTGCTGCGCCGGCCGCGACATCCACGATGCCCGCCGCGTCGCCGAGCATCTCGGCATTCCCCACTACGTCCTCGACTTCGAGGACCGCTTCCGCACCGCCGTCATCGAGAGCTTCGCCGACAGCTACCTCTCCGGCGAAACGCCGGTGCCCTGCATCGCCTGCAACCAGACGGTCAAGTTCTCCGACCTGATGGCGACTGCCCGCGAGCTTGGGGCCGCCGCTCTCGCCACCGGCCACTATATCGAGACCCGCCGCGTCGGCGGCCGCTGGCAGATGTTCCGTCCGGTCGATGCCGAGCGCGACCAGAGCTACTTCCTGTTCGCCACAACGGCCGAGCAGCTCGCCTTCGCGCGCTTCCCGCTCGGCGCCATGAGCAAGGCCGAGACGCGGGCGCTCGCCCACCGCTTCGGCCTGCCGGTCGCCGACAAGGCCGACAGCCAGGACATCTGCTTCGTGCCGACCGGCCGCTACGCCGACGTCATCGAGCGCCTGCGCCCGGGCGCGGTCGAGAGCGGCGACATCGTCCACGTCGACGGCCGCGTGCTCGGCCGCCACGAGGGCATCGTCCACTACACCATCGGCCAGCGCCGCGGCCTCGCCATCGGGGGCTTGGGCGAGCCGCTGTACGTCGTGAGGCTGGACCCGGCGTCGCGCCGCGTCGTCGTCGGCCCGCGCGAGGCGCTGACCGTCCACCGTCTCGCTCTGCGCGAGCCGAACTGGCTCGGTGACGGCCCGCTCGACGCCCGCCTCGACGGCCTCGAGGTCTACGCCCGCGTCCGCTCGACCCGTGCGCCGGCCCCGGCGACGCTGCGCGTCGGCCGCGACGGCGTCGCCGTCGAACTGCCGGCCGGCGAGACGGGCGTTGCGCCCGGACAGGCCTGCGTGCTTTACGACAGTGGCGAGCCGCGGGCGCGGGTTCTCGGCGGTGGCTTCATCGATGCCGCCTCCGGTCTGCGCGCCCTCGGCGGCGCCGCCAGCGATCGCCGTCCCGCCGCCGTCGCCTGACGGCCCGCCAGCCCCTCCCGTGCGAGGAACCGGATGTCCGACAAGAGCTCTGAAGCGGTGGTCGGCCGCCGGCGGGGAGAGGGCCTGACGGTCTCGATGGTCCGCTCGGCCTACAGCCGCTGGGCGCCGATCTACGACGCGGTGTTTTGGGGACCGACGCTGTGGGGCCGCGACATGGCGGTCGCCCGCGTCAACGCCATCGGTGGCCGGGTGCTGGAGGTCGGCGTCGGCACCGGCATGGCGCTGCCCTGCTATGGACCGTCCGTCGAGGTCACCGGCATCGACATCTCGCCGGAGATGCTAGTCAAGACCGCCGAGCGCGTCGAGCGCGAGCGCCTGAAGGCCCGCGTCGCCGGGGTCGCGGTGATGGACGCGGGCCGTCTCGCCTTCGCCGACGCGAGCTTCGACGTCGCGGTGGCAATGTACGTGATCACCGCGGTCCCCGACCCGGACGCGGCGCTCGCCGAGATGTCGCGCGTCGTCCGCCCCGGCGGTACCATCATCATCGTCAGCCACTTCCGCTCCGAGCGCGGCGGCTGGAAGATCGTCGAGCACATCGCCGAGCCGTTCACCACCAAGCTCGGCTGGGACGCCGGCATGCCCGTCGACCGTGTGCTGAACCGGCCCGAACTGACGCTGGTCGAGCGCTGTCCGGTGCCGCCCCTCGACCTCTACACGCTGCTGCGCTTCGAGAAGCGCGCCGTCTGAGGCGAGAAGCGCATCGTCCGTGGCGGGGCGTGACAGCCGCTGCCGTGCCGCAGGGCTGAGCCCGGGCCGGTCCCGACCGGCGACGCTCCGCGCGGCCGGACGCGCGCTCTGCGGATCCGGGGCCTCCTGGACCGACGTCGCCCCCTGAACCCGCCGTCGCTTACCCCTCGGCGGGTGCGGCTGGGACGCGCCTGCGCGAGACCAGCCAGGCCCGGGTCGCCCCGATCCCGCTGACCAACGCCCAGATCAGTTCCTGCGCGATGGTGCCGAGGTCGCCAGCGTCGAACTCCTGGGCAGCGCTTGCCATCACCAGCAACGCGCCGACACCGTTGACGACGTAGAACACCGGCTCGGAGGCCGCGATGCGGCCAATGCTGACCGCCGCGTACATGGCGACGCAGCAAAGGGCACCGACGATGCCCATCATCGAATTGAATATTTCCATGATATGTTCGCCTCAATAGAGGTCGTGTCAGAAAGCTTTTGCGGATGAAATATCCGGATCAACAACGCGCACAGAGTAGCAGGAAACGATGACACCATCGAGTCGTCGGGATCACATCTGCATCACCAAGACACGCGAAGAGGTCGCGAAGTCGTGATGTCTCGTGATGATGCGGAGCGATTTCGCCTGAAGGGCTGACCGATCGGCAGACGACCTTGGTGACGCCGCGGCGACCGATGAACGGCAGGGCTGCCAGAGCGGGCCGCGTCGGCCGAGCCCGTCAGAGAAAGGACGTGCCGTGCCGCCCCGGCGCGAGGCCGAGCCAGGCGGCGACGCTCTCGCCGATGTCGGCGAACGTCGCCCGCCGCCCGACCGTGCCGCTGGCGATGCCGGGCCCGAAGGCGAGGATCGGCACGTGCTCGCGGGTGTGGTCTGAGCCCGCCGCCGTCGGGTCGCAGCCGTGGTCGGCCGTCAGCACGACGAGATCGCCCGGCCGCAGCGCCGCGATGAGGTCCGGCAGCCGGCGGTCGAAATGCTCGAGCGCCGCGGCATAGCCGGCCGGGTCGCGGCGGTGACCGAACAGCGTGTCGAAGTCGACGAAGTTCGTCATCACCAGCGCGCCGGCGGGGGCGCGGGCGACGGCCGAAAGCGTCGCGTCGAACAGCGCGTCATTGCCGGCGGCCTTCACCGTCTCTGTCATGCCGCGGTGGGCGAAGATGTCGCCGATCTTGCCGATGGCGATGACGGCCCGCCCATCCGCCTCGGCGCGGTCGAGCAGCGTCGGCTCGGGCGGCGGCACGGCGTAGTCGCGGCGGTTCGCCGTGCGGGTGAAGCCGGTCGCGGCGTCGCCCACGAAGGGCCGGGCGATGACGCGGCCGATGCCGAGCGGATCGACCAGCCGGCGGGCGATCTCGCAGACCCGGTAGAGGCGCTCGAGGCCGAAGTGCACCTCGTGGGCGGCGATCTGGAACACCGAATCGGCCGAGGTGTAGCAGATCGGCCGGCCCGTCCGGACGTGCTCGGCGCCGAGGCGCTCGATGATCTCGGTGCCGGAGGCATGGCAGTCGCCGAGGATGCCGGGCAGCCCCGCCTCCGCCACCAGCGCGGCGATAAGGTCCTGCGGGAAGGTCGGCACCGTCTCGGGGAAATAGGTCCACGCGAACGGCACCGGCACACCGGTGATCTCCCAGTGGCCGGAGGGCGTGTCCTTGCCGAGCGACACCTCGGCGGCGTAGCCCCACAGCCCATCCGGCGCCACGATCGCCCGCAGACCCGCCGGCACCGACCCGGTCGAGGCGGCGGCCGCCGCACCGAGACCGAGACGGTCGAGGTTGGGCAGTCGAAGCGGCCCGGTCGCGCCGCCCCCGCCGTCAGAGGCCCCGCGGCCGTCGCACTCGCCCCGCGCGCACGCCGCCGCGACGTGCCCGAGCGTGTCGGAGGCAGCGTCACCCGTCCCCCAGCGGGCCGCGTCGCCGGCGGCACCGATGCCGACGGAATCGAGCACCAGCAGGAAGGCGCGTCGGGCTGGAGCGGCGGGGTCGAGGGTCTGGCTCATTACAGATGATGTGCGCCCGGCGCCGCGGGGTGGTCAAGATGAGTGTCGCCGTCTCTACACGCGAACCCTCCCCCTCGTGGGGGAGGTGGCCGGCGCAGCCGGCCGGAGGGGGGTGCCGCGCGGGAGCGCGGCTAGAAAACTCGCCCTCTCCGCGAGAGGTGACGATAGCCGTTGCGCCGCCCCGTTCCATTTAACCCTCGAGCCCGTGGCGGCGCCCCCCCTCCCTACCCTCCCCCGCGAGGGGGGAGGGTTCGCGTCGTGCTCGTTTCGGCGGCTTGGACCCAAACGGGGTTCCGGTCCGTCTCCTCACCCGCAGCCGCGCGGCTGCGGCGCGGCCGCCGGCGGCAGCACGCTCGGCAGGGGCCGGCGTATCCGCTGCAGGATAAAGCTCGGCGACAGCGGGAAGCGCAGCGCCGCGACGAGGTCGTCCCGCGTCGCCGCCGCTGCGGCGGTTTCGGCCCTGTCGGGACCGCGCCGAGGTTCTGAGGAACCAACGGGCCGCATCATCAGCGTGAACCCCCGGCTCTGTCCGGCGATCAAGCTCAGGTTGAACATCGAACCGGTCC